>NZ_JBPJZI010000080.1:0-1039 GCF_051216395.1 Variovorax cryoconiti
AGCATTTTTTGTCTCCTTGTTCATCGGCGACAAAGGTCGTAAGAGCGTTCGGAATAAGGCCTCCCGCCAGGCGGGAAGGATGCGAAAGATACCGGGCCGCACACGCCCGCAACGTAGGACCGCATCCCGCGACAGGGGTCGCAATGCGCTCCGGGAATTCCCGGATGCCCAGAGCCTCGCAGCGATGGGATAGTTAGTTCGCCCTTCAAACTAACTAATTTCTTACACGGCTGATGCCCGCGGGGCGCACCAACATTGGAGAGACATCGATGCAACTGAAACACACCCTGGCCGCCATGGCCTTCGGTCTTACGGCCGTGGGCGCGATGGCGCAGACCGTGGTCGGCGTGAGCTGGTCGAACTTCCAGGAAGAACGCTGGAAGACCGACGAGGCCGCCATCAAGGCCCAACTGGAAAAACTCGGCGCCAAGTACATCAGTGCCGATGCGGGCGGCTCGCCCGAGAAGCAGCTCGGTGACATCGAGGGCCTGATGTCCAAGGGCGCCAAGGCGCTCATCGTGCTGGCGATGGACAAGGACGCGATCCTGCCCGCCGTCACCAAGGCCACGCGCCAGAAGGTGCCCGTGGTGGCATACGACCGTCTGATCGCGGCGCCCGGCGTCTTCTACATCACCTTCGACAACGTCGAGGTCGGCCGCATGGAGGCGCGCGAGGTCTTCAAGGTCAAGCCCAAGGGCAACTACGTGATCATCAAGGGCTCGCCGAGCGACCCGAACGCCGACTTCCTGCGTGCGGGCCAGCAGGAAGTGCTGGACGCCGCCATCAAGAAGGGCGACATCAAGATCGTCGGCGACGAATACACCGAAGGCTGGAAGCCCGAGGTCGCGCAGAAGAACATGGAGCAGATCCTCACCAAGGCCGGCAACAAGGTCGACGCGGTGGTCGCTGCCAACGACGGCACGGCCGGCGGCGCGGTGGCCGCGCTCTCGGCCAAGGGCATCCGCGGCATTCCGGTGTCGGGCCAGGACGCCGACTTCGCGGCGCTCAACCGCATCGCGCTGGGCACGCAGACCGCCAC
>NZ_JBPJZI010000081.1:0-1037 GCF_051216395.1 Variovorax cryoconiti
GAGGAAGGCGACTTCGACGGCACGCTGCATCTGATCTTCCAGCCGGCCGAGGAGCACCCCGGCGGCGCGAAGCTGATGATCGAGCAGGGCCTGTTCGAGCGCTTTCCGTGCGACGCGATCTTTGCCATGCACAACATGCCGGGCACGCCGCAGGGCACGCTGGTGTTTCGCGATGGCGCCACCATGGCGTCTTCCGACGACGTGACGATCACGCTCGAAGGCACCGGCGGCCACGGCGCCATGCCGCACCTGGCGGCCGACCCCATCGTGGCGGCGGCCAGCATCGTGATGGCGCTGCAGACCGTCGTGTCGCGCAACGTCGATCCGCAGCAGACGGCGATCGTGACCGTCGGGGCAATCAACGCGGGCCGCGCCAACAACGTCATTCCGCAGCAGGCGACGCTGGAGCTCAGCGTGCGCTCGCTCGACCCGGTGGTGCGCGACCTGCTGGAGACACGCATCCGCGCGCTGGTGGCGGCGCAGGCGCAAAGCCTGGACGTGCATGCCGTGGTCGATTACCGGCGCGACTACCCGGTGCTGGTCAACACGCTCGCCGAGACCGACTTCGCGCGCAAGGTGGCGCTGGAGCTGCTCGGGCCCGAACGCGTGATCCTGCACGGCCTCGCGGCCACCGGCAGCGAAGACTTCGCCGTGATGCTGGAGCACTGCCCCGGCAGCTACCTGCAGATTGGCAACGGCGCCGGACCGGGCAGCTGCATGGTCCACAACCCGGGCTACGACTTCAACGATGACAACGTTGCCATCGGCGCGGCGTACTGGGTGCTGCTTGCGCAGCGCTTCCTCGTGGCCTCCTGAATCCTTCCCCTGTTTTTGCCCCAAGGTCTTACTCTTCGGAAAGCGAGCCATCGCCATGAACGCCAGCATCGGCCAGAGTGCCCATTCCCTGAACCCGGGCGCCGCGCAAGCGCCGGTCGCCAGCGGGCAACGCGTGCCCACGCGCGTCGTCGCGGCCACGGTCGCGGGCAACGCGCTGGAGTTCTACGACTTCGTCACCTATGCGTTCTTTGCCGTGTACA
>NZ_JBPJZI010000082.1:0-1036 GCF_051216395.1 Variovorax cryoconiti
GAACAGACGCCGGACGACGGCGTGCCCGGCGACGACGGGCCGCGCGAAATCTTCGAGCGCGGCGGCGCCTCCTGGTACGGCATCCAGTTTCATCAGCGCAAGACCGCCAGCGGCGAGCGTTTCGACATGACCGCCCTGACGGCGGCCCACAAGACCCTGCCTTTCAACACGCGCGTGTGCGTGCGCAGCCTCGTCAACGGCAGCGAGGTGTTGGTGCGCATCAACGATCGCGGACCTTATGCGGCGGGCCGTGTGATCGACCTGAGCCGTGCGGCGGCCGACCGCATCGGCCTGACGGGCCTGGGCATCAAGCAGGTGGCGCTGTCGATCGTCGACCGTGAAGGGATGCGTTGCGGCGGTTTGCCGGTGGAGGCTGGCGATGCGTCGGCGCCAGTGGCGGCTGCGGCCGTGCAGCAGCGAGCCAAGTCGCCGGTGCTCGCGCGGCGCAAGGTGGTCGTGCCGCCCCGTCGCCGTAAATAAGAAACGAAAAGGCGGGGCTCAGCCGCCCGAATCGAGCGAGAAAGCGGCGTGCCGGTCTTGCGCCAGGCGCTCCACCAACTGCGGCAGCGCTTCCGCCAGCAGCGGCTTCAGCGTGTACGGCGGATTGATCAGGAACATGCCGCTGGCCGGCAGCCCCGGCCGGTGCGTTTCGCCCGATGCGTCTGTCGTGATCTTGCTGGACTTGACCGTCAGCGTGGCGTGCAGCCACGACTTGCCGGCCTTGGTCGCCATCGTCTTGAGTCGGCGCGGCAGGTCGTGCGCCTCGGGGCGCGGAATGATCGGATACCAGATCGCGTAGGTGCCGGTGGCAAAGCGCTTGAGCGCCTCGGCCGCGAAATCGAGCACGCGGCCGTAGTCGGTCTTCATCTCGTAGCTGGGGTCCATCAGCACCAGCGCGCGGCGCGACGGCGGCGGCAGGAACTTGCTGGCGCTGCCGAAGCCGCCTTCGCGCAGCACCGCGATCTGGCGGCCGGCTTCGAGCTGGGCAATGTTGGCGTCCAGCGTGCGGGCGTCGGTTGGGTGCAGTTCGAACAGC
>NZ_JBPJZI010000083.1:0-1035 GCF_051216395.1 Variovorax cryoconiti
TCGCGCCGCCCGCTCACCTCACCCCCGAAGCCGCGGCCAACACCGCCATGCCGATCAAGCTCTTCGGCCGCATCGCAGGCGAACGCATCGCCTGCCCGCGCTGCGCGAGCGAGCGTACCGAACGCCTCTCGGCCTTCGGCTCGACCGCCTGCAAGGCGCTCTATCGCTGCATGGCCTGCCGCGAGCCTTTCGAACATTTCAAGCCAATCTAAAAAAGCGCCCCAAGCGATGAGCACCCTCTTCCACCCCTTGCGCGTGAAGGCCATCGAGCCCGATACGGCCGAGGCCGTCATCGTCTCGTTCGAAGTGCCCGGCGACCTGCAGCAAGTCTTCGGCTTCACGCAGGGCCAGTACCTCACCCTGCGCCACGACATCGACGGCCAGGACCTGCGCCGTTCCTATTCGATCTGCGCCGGCCTCGACGACGGCGAGCTGCGCGTCGGCGTGCGCAAGGTGCGCGGCGGCGTGTTCTCCAACTGGATCAACGCCAGCCTGCAGCCCGGCGACACCCTGCAGGTAATGGCGCCGCAGGGCCGCTTCTTCGTGCCCATCGAGCCGGCCTCGGCGCGCCACCACGTGGGCATTGCGGGCGGCAGCGGCATCACGCCCATCCTGTCGATCATGAAGACGGTGCTGGCGCGCGAGCCCGCGAGCCGCTTCACGCTGATCTACGGCAACCGGCAGCTTCAGTCCACGATGTTCAAGGAAGAAATCGAGGACCTGAAGAACCGCTACATGACGCGCCTCGTGCTGCAGCATGTGTTCTCCGACGAGCACACCGATTCGCCGCTGGGCTTCGGCGTGATGAATCGCGAGAAAATCGGCGAGTTTCTCAAGAGCGTGGTGCCGGCCGCGAAGATCGACCACGTGTACGTGTGCGGCCCGTTCCAGATGAACGACGAAGCCGAAGCCGCGCTGCTGGCGGCGGGCGTGCCCGAAGACCGCATTCACATCGAACGCTTCGGCGTCGCCCTGCCCTCGGCCACCCAGGTTGGTGCAGTGGTGCACGAGGCGCAGCCTGGAGACGCCAAGCAG
>NZ_JBPJZI010000084.1:0-1034 GCF_051216395.1 Variovorax cryoconiti
CCGAGCAATTGAGCCTGGCGGCCGTCCCGCTCGGCGCCGTCCTGCTGCTGTTGAGCGCCTGTGCAGTCGGCCCCGACTTCAAGACGCCCGACCTGCCGGCCGCCGCCAGCGGCGCCGACTACACGCCCGCACCGGTGCCTGCGCGCACAGCACAGGCGAACGTGCCGGCCGGCCAGGCCCAGGAGCTGCTGGCGGGACGCGACATCCCTGCCCAGTGGTGGGACGTGTTCCGTTCGGAGCCTCTCGACCGGCTGATCCGGGCCTCGCTCGCGCAAAGCCCCACGCTGGCTTCTGCGCAGGCAGCATTGCGCCAGGCCGAGGCCACGTATGACGCCAAGTCGGGCAACCTGCTGTGGCCGCAGGTCACAGGGCAACTCGGCGTGCAGCGCGAGCGCGCATCCGAAGTCAGCACACAGGTGCCGGGCGGCCAGCTGCTCACGCTGTACAACGCCTCGGTCAACGTCAGCTACAACCTCGACGTGTTCGGCGGCTCGCGCCGGCAGATCGAAGGCGAACGGGCCGCTGTGGAAGCGCAGCGCTACCAGGTCGAGGCGGTCTACCTCACGCTGACCTCGAACCTCGTCACCACCGCCATCCGCGAAGCCTCGCTGCGCGCGCAGTTGCAGGCCGTGCGCGAGGTGCTGCAGGCGCAGCGCGAGCAGCTGAACGTGATCGAAAAGCAGTTCGACACCGGCGCGATCGCGAAGTCGATCGTGCTGCAGCAGCGCACGCAGGTCGCGCAGACGGAGGCCACAGTGCCGCCCATCGAGAAGTCGCTCGCGCAAACGCGCCACCAGCTCGCGGTGTTCGCGGGCCGGCTGCCGTCCGAAGCGGGCCTGCCCGAGTTCGACCTCGCAAGCCTCTCGCTGCCGCAGGCACTTCCGGTGTCGCTGCCCTCCGAACTTGCGCGCCAACGCCCCGACGTGCGTGCCAGCGAAGCGCAGCTGCACCAGGCCAGCGCGGCAGTCGGCGTGGCCACGGCCAACCTCTATCCGCAGATCCAGCTGAGCGCCAGCTACGGCAACAGCGCCTTG
>NZ_JBPJZI010000085.1:0-1033 GCF_051216395.1 Variovorax cryoconiti
GAAGCTGAACGCACAGCACGCGCCAACCAGGATGCGGCGCGGCATGCGCCGGAAATCCGGCGCGGAAGGAAGAACAGAGAGGATGTCGCGCATCCGCGCAACGAGACTCCGGAGTATCCGCAAGGCTTGCTCCACGATGAAAGAAAGTCCGGCATTCTCACAGCACCGCTGCCCATAATCCGAAACCATGCAGAGCATCTTCCACCTTGCCTTCAATGTTCGCGGCCTCGACGGCGCCCGCCGCTTCTATGGCGACGTGCTCGGCTGCGCCGAAGGCCGCAGCACCGACACCTGGGTCGACTTCGACTTCTTCGGCCACCAGATTTCCCTCCACCTCGGCGAACCCTTCGCCACTGCCCGCACCGGCCGCGTCGGCGACGTGATGGTGCCAATGCCGCACTTCGGCCTCGCGCTGGCCCTGCCCGACTGGCAGGCAATGGCCGCGCGGCTCGAAGCCGCCGGCACCGAGTTCGTGCTGAAGCCGCAGGTGCGCTTCGAGGGCCAGCCGGGCGAGCAATGGACGATGTTCTTCTTCGACCCGTTCGGCAACCCGATCGAGATCAAGGGCTTCCGCTCCCTCGAAACGCTGTACGACAAGTGAAATGACCCCGCGCCGGATCGCCCCTCGCGGCGCCGCCGCACTCTTCGCACTCCTCTGTGCCACGGCGGCGCATGCCCAGCTCGACTGCGAGCTCAACGGCCGCAGCGTGAACCCCGCCAACGGCAGCAGCACCGCCGGCAAGACCGGCCTGCTGCGCTGCAAGGACCACGCAACCGGCGAGTTGCAGCGCGAAGAGCAGATCCAGAACGGCGTGTCGATGGGCCTGGTGCGCATCTACGAGAAGGGCAAGCTCGCCAAGGAGCACAGCCTCAACGCCAAGGGCAACCTGCACGGCCGCGCCCGCGAGTTCTCGCCCACGGGCCGCGTGCTGCGCGACGCCACCTACGACGACGGCCAGGAGCGCGGGCTGGTGCGCAACTTCTACCCCGACGGCAAGCTGCGGCGCGCCATCTTCTATCCCGACACCGGCAG
>NZ_JBPJZI010000086.1:0-1032 GCF_051216395.1 Variovorax cryoconiti
TGCCTGCTCCGCCGGATGTTGCAAAGTGTTGAAAATAGCCCCGGTTCGCGTTCCGCCCCTCAAAGGAAAAAACATGCAAAGACGCCATCTCATCCAGACCGCCGCCCTCTCGGCACTTGCGCTTTCAATGTCGCTGGCCAGTGCCCAGGACGCCAACAAGTTCAAGATCGGCCTGATCCTTCCAATGACGGGCCAGTCGGCCTCCACCGGCCGCCAGATCGAAGCCGCTGCGCGCCTGTACATGGCCCAGAACGGCGACACCGTGGCCGGCAAGAAGGTCGAGCTGATCGTCAAGGACGACACCGGCCTACCCGACGTGACCAAGCGCCTCGCGCAGGAACTGGTGGTGAACGACAAGGTCAACGTGCTGGCCGGCTTCGGCCTCACGCCTCTGGCCCTCGCCGTGGCGCCCATCGCCACCCAGTCGAAGACGCCCGAGGTGGTGATGGCTGCTGCCACATCGAGCATTACCGAGGCATCGCCCTACATCATCCGTTCGAGCTTCACGCTGCCGCAGGTGTCGGTGGCCATGGGCGACTGGGCGCCGAAGAACGGCGTGAAGACCGTCGTCACGCTGGTGGCCGACTACGGCCCCGGCAACGACGCCGAGAAGTTCTTCAGCGAGCGCTTCCAGCTCAACGGCGGCAAGGTGCTCGACAAGCTGCGCGTGCCGCTGCGCAACCCCGACTTCGCGCCGTTCCTGCAGAAGGTGCGCGACGTGAAGCCCGACGCGCTGTTCGTCTTCGTGCCCTCGGGCGCGGGCGCGGCGGTGATGAAGCAGTTCCTGGAGCGCGGCATGGACAAGGCCGGCATCAAGATGATCGCCACCGGCGACGTGACGGATGACGACCAGCTCAACGACATGGGCGACGGCGCGCTGGGCGTGGTCACCTCGCACCACTACTCGGCCGCGCACCCCTCGGCCCTGAACAAGAAGTTCGTCGAAGCCTTCGAGAAGGCCAACCCCAAGATGCGCCCCAACTTCATGGCCGTGGGCGGCTATGACGGCATGCGCGTGATCTACGAAGCGCT
>NZ_JBPJZI010000087.1:0-1030 GCF_051216395.1 Variovorax cryoconiti
CAGCGGGCATTGCATGGATCAACTCCATCGGCAACCTGGGCGGCTACATCGGCCCGACGATCTTCGGGGCGCTGAAGGACCGGATGGGCAACGACATCTACGCCGTGATTTTCCTGGCGCTGTTGTCGGCAGTGGCGTTCGGGCTGGTGCTGATCATCGGGCACGACGCGCGCACCGAGCAGGCGGCTGCACCCGGGCAGGTCTGATTCAGGCTTGGTCGGATGCCATTCCCGGTACTGCGATCCGTGCGGTTATTCACGCCCGACTCGTCATCAACTGTCATCTGAATGTTGCCTCGAACGTTTTACTGGAGCGCCTGTTCAACGCAACGACGCATTTCCTCGATCGATGTCTTTGCTTAGAAAGAACCCCATGAAGACCAAGCAGCTCATCCTCTCCAGCATCCTCGCGTTCGCCGGCCTTGCCATGCTGGCACCGAGCATCGCCTCCGCAGCGCCGTACCACCCCAAGAAGCACAAGGTGTGCAAGTGGGACGCGCGTCATCACCAGCGTGTTTGCCACTGGGTGCGTTGATTCCCCCGGTGCAAACCACTTGAAAAAGCCCGCTGATGCGGGCTTGACTTTCTTCCTGGATTCCTTCCGGGAACACCGCGGAACCGGCTCCGCCGGGCCGCGATCTTGGGGGGTCAGCCCTTCTTCGCTTCGCCGATCAGATAGTTCACGACCTGAAGCACTTTGGTCATGTTGCCGGCGGTTTCGCCGTCCACATACCAGCGGCCGGCCACGGCCATTGCCGGCACGCCAGCCACCTTGTAGGCGTCGGTCATTTGCGAGGCGCGCTTGGCCTTGCTGGCCACGCCGAAGGAAGTGAAGGTTTCCTTGAACTTGGCGCCGTCCAGGCCGTTGGCGGTGGCCCAGGCAATGATGTTGGCGTCGCCGTTCACGTTCTGGCGCTGCGCGTGGATCGCGTTGAACACCTTCGGCTGATATTCGTCGACCTTGCCCATGGCTTCGAGCGCGTAGTACAGGCGCTGCTTGGCTTCGACGTCGTTGCCCACGAAAGGCACCG
>NZ_JBPJZI010000088.1:0-1027 GCF_051216395.1 Variovorax cryoconiti
AGGCGCGCCTGGGCGTGAGGCTTCTGAACCGCACCACCCGGCGCATCAGCCTCACGCCCGAGGGCGAAACCTACCTGACCGAAGGCGCGCGCGTGCTCGATGCGCTCGATGCCGTGGAGCGCGCGGTGTCGGGCGCCAAGGTCGCGCCGCGCGGGCTGCTGAAGGTCAGCGCCACGCTGGGCTTCGGGCGGCGCTTCATCGCGCCGGCGCTGTCGAAGTTCGCTCGGGCCTTCTCCGAGGTCGAGGTGCAGCTGCACCTCACCGACCGTCCGGTGAACCTCGTGGAGCAGGGCTTCGACGTGTCGGTGCGCATCGGCGCGCTGCCCGATGCGCGGCTCACGGCGCGCAAGCTGGCGTCGAACACGCGCATTCTTTGCGCCGCGCCGGCCTATCTGGCGAAGGCCAGCGAACCCGTCCATCCGCGCGAACTGCAGCAGCACCGCTGCCTGTTCATCCGCGAAGGCGACGAGGCCTTCGGCTCATGGCACCTGCGTTCGGGCGGCCGCCAGGAGACCGTCAAGGTGCGTGGCGCGCTCAGCAGCAACGACGGCGAATGCGCACTGGCGTGGGCGCTCGATGGGCACGGCATCCTGCTGCGTTCGCAATGGGATGCCACGCCCTACCTGCGTTCAGGCCGCCTGCGCCAGGTGCTGCAAGGCTGGGCGCCGCCGTCGGCGGACATCTATGTCGTCTTTCCGACCAAGGCCCACATGTCGGCGAAGACGCGCGCGTTGGTCGACTTCCTGCACGACAGGTTCGCGCGCTACCGCGAGGGCGGCACAGACGACGTGGTGGCCTGGTAGGCAAGCTTCGCATTGTCGAAGTTTGGATCACACGTTGCCGGTTCAGATCAAGGACTTAGCTCGCAGTAGATGACTGCTGTCTGTCGAGGGTCGGCGTGTCCTGTTCCCGATCAACCGCACAGCGCCGGCGGCGGCACGAAGCCGCCGAACTCGCGCGCGACCAACTCGGCGAAGTGGATCGTCGTGCGATCCTCGAACATGGGGCCGATGATCTGCACACCGAT
>NZ_JBPJZI010000089.1:0-1026 GCF_051216395.1 Variovorax cryoconiti
GCGCTTGGTCGGCGCCGTTTGAGATCTGGCGTGCCTGCTAGGCGACTTGCGCCGGTTGGCGCTCTGCCTTTTCGTTCATGGCACTGGTCGGCGCTTCGGAGCGTTCAACGCGTGCTTCCTGCACCACCGGCTTCGCGGGCTCGCTGGCCATCCGGCTCAACGCCAGCGCCGCCTGCAGCGGGAACAGCGTGGCCGCATCCCCCTGCGCCGCATTGCTCACCGTCGTACCCGTGGTCTCGTCGAGGCTGGCCGTGCGCACAGCGTCGAGCCGGTGCGTCGGCACCATGAACGGCGAGTGCGTGGTGTAGATGATCTGGTTGCCGAAGTCTTTCTCGAAGTGCGCCAGCAGATCGGCCTGCGAGTGGGGGTGCAAGTGCAGCCCGGGTTCGTCAAGCAGCAGCACGGCGTCTTCCGCACGTCCGCCCTTCGTGTCAGCGAAGAACGCGATGTAGAACGAGAAGAACCACTGGAAGCCGCGGCTGCGCTCGTCGAGGTTCACTTCCACGTCGTAGGCGCTGTTCGGGTCGGACACCAGCGTGTCGAGGTACTGGCCGTCAAGGTTGAAGCGCACCTTCAACGGGCGGTCCTTCCACAGGCGGCGGATCTCTGCCGTCACCACCGAGCCGGCGCGGTTGGCCAGCTGGTTGCGCGTGGCCTGATCGTTCTTTTCGAGCAGGTTCTGCAACTGCTGCGGGTCGAGCCCCGCGACCTTGCACAGCTTGCCGAAGCTCTGCTGCTCGGGCGTGAGCTGGCCCCAGCCCTGGCGCCCCAGGTACTCGGCGATGTTCTGGCGGCCGGGCAGCGCCGGGTATTCGTCGACGTAGACGAAGCGCGGCAGCTTCCCAATCACCCAGGCCTGCGCGCGGGCGAGCGCCGGCGTGTCGTTGGAGATGGACAGGGCCATGTCTTCCAGCTCGGCCAGCATCTGCTCCTGCTTGTCGCTGAGCTCGGCGCCCGCCACGGCCAGCGCCTTGCGCAGGGCCTGTGCCGCCTTGACCGCGCCCGCCGACCACTTGATGTAGTCGG
>NZ_JBPJZI010000008.1:0-264052 GCF_051216395.1 Variovorax cryoconiti
CTCGCCCGATAGCCGTCTTGCCCTGCGTTGCGACTGATCTCGCGGCTGATGGTCGACGGTGCCCTGCCAAGTCGGGCGGCCACCGAGCGCATCGATTCACCGACCATCAGAGCACGAGAGATCTCTTCTCGCTCTGCCAGGGTCAGCGCATTCGCGCTGCGCCGCCGGTCCGGTGGTCGAATGCCGCCGGTCTTTGACAAGATGGTTTGGACGGAAGTGTGAGGTCGATCAAACAGATTGCCAATCTGGTGAAGGGTCCAGCCTTCCTTCCAGCGCTCCCACATCAATGCCTTCTGGGCGTCCGTGTAGTAGGTTCGCGTCCGATACTTCATCTGCAACACTCCTTCTGCCTCAGCAGTGGTTAGTGTGTTGCATCGACCAGTTGAATCCGCCGCCGAATGCAGCCGGCCGAAGGATGCCACAGCGACATCCTCGTGGAAAAGCTCCCCAGCTGCGATCCGCCAAGCTCAATGACTTGGCGCAAGGCAATGGCTGCACCTCCCTACGCCTAACGCAGCAGCGACAGCAGCCCGCTCGCACGCCGCGTGCGCTGCGCCAGCGCCTCGCTGAAGGCAGGCGCGCGGGGCGTGACCAACGTGAAGGCGCTGCGCGCCCGCGTGATGCCGGTGTAGACCAGCTCGCGCGTCAGCACGCGGCCGGCATCGCGCGGCAGCACCAGCACGGTGTGGTCGAACTCGCTGCCCTGCGACTTGTGCACCGTCATCGCGAAGGCGGTCTCGACCGACGCCAGCCGGCTGACACCGACCGAGCGGGCGGTGTTGCCGTCGAGGAAGTACGCGCGCAGCGGCGCATTGGGCGTAGCCGGCGGCAGCGTGATGCCGATGTCGCCGTTGAAGACGCCCACCGCCGCATCGTTGCGCGTGACCATCACCGGCCGGCCCTCGTACCAGGCGCTGCGCTTGACGAGCGAACCCGCGGCCACCATCGCGCGTTCGATGGCGGCGTTCAGGCCCTCCGCGCCCCACTCGCCCTGACGCACGGCGCAGAGCAGACGAAAGCGCTCGAAGGCGGTGAGCACGGCGAGCACCCAGTCGGCATGGGCTGGCGCATCGCCGGGCGCCGGCCGTGCGTGCAGCGCCGCGAGGTAGCCGCCGAAGCCGCCCGGCGCGCCGGCGCGGCCACGCAACGCGAGCGCGACGACGTCGGCGGGCGACGGTGCATCGAGCCAGGCCAGCGCGCCGCTTCCGTCGGCGTGCAACAGCTTCACCGCCGATGCCGCGTTGCCCTCGTTCACGGCCATCGCGAGCTGCCCGATCGGCCCGCCGAAACGACGGCTCTCGCGCAGCATGACGGTCTGCTGCGCCAGCGGCGGACCGTCGCCGGCAAACGCATCGGGCACGCGCCGGCCGGTGACCGCTTCGAGGTAGGCCAGTGTCTCCGGCCGGTAGCGCCCGGCCTCGGCATCGCGGCACAGGTCACCCAGCACCGCGCCGGCCTCGACCGAGGCGAGCTGGTCCTTGTCGCCCAGGAAGATCACGCGCGCCGTCGGCGGCAGCGCCTCGAGCAGCGCGGCCATCATCTCCAGGTGGATCATCGAGGCCTCGTCGACGATCAGCACGTCGACCTCCAGCGGATGCGCCGCGTCGAAGCGGAAGCGCCGCGTGTCGGGCCGCGCGCCGAGCAGCGAGTGCAGCGTGCGGGCCGGCTGGATGTGCGAGGCGAGCTCGTCGAGCGGCAGGCGGTCGCCGAGCTGTGTATTCAACGCATCGAGCGCCGCATCGATCGACTGCTTGAGCCGCGCCGCCGCCTTGCCGGTGGGCGCAGCGAGCATCACGCGCAGGCGGTCGGGGCTGGCATCCATCGCGAAGAGCAAGGCGAGCAGGCGCGCGGCGGTGTAGGTCTTGCCGGTGCCGGGGCCGCCCGTGATGATCGAGAAGCGGCCACGCAGCGCGAGGCCGCAGGCGGCCTTCTGCCAATCGAGGGTCGATGCAGCATCGGTCGCTGCGGGGAACAGCAGATCGAGCTGCCGGCGCACGGCCACCGTGTCGACCGGCAGCGGCGTGGCGCCGCGCGCCAACACCTGCGTCGCGACACGCCGTTCGTAGTCCCAGTAGCGGCGCAGGTACAGGCGGCCTTCGTGCAGCACCAGCGGCGCGCTGCTTGGGGCGTCGCCCGTGCCCACGAGCGGGCTCGCTTGCAGGGCCTCGGTCCATGCACCGGGCTCGGTGTGCAGCGATGCCATCGCCGCCTGCAGCGCCGTCTGCGCATCGGCGGGCCAGCCGAGCAGCGCATCGGCGTCGCCCAGCAGCTCGTCGAGCAGCAGGCAGGCGTGGCCCCGGCCTTCCATGTGCGCGACCAGCGCGCCGGCCATCAGCAGCTCGGCGGACGTGTCGGGCTCCAGCTCGTGCAGGAAGCCGGCGAAAGCGGCGTCGAGCCGGCGCAGCCAGCCGGACTCGGCCCATTCGCGCAGCGTGGCGAGCAGCGACGCGGACGTGGTGGTGTCGATCGATGGCATCGTCATGCCTCACCCTCCGCGGTGGCGCCCAACAAGCGGTCGAGCGCATCGAGCAGTGGCAGCACCGGCGGCACGTGGTAGCACCCACGGTACGGCCCGTCGATGCCGCGCAGGAACAGGAAGACCGCGCCGCCCAGCTGTACCGCGGGGTCGTAGGCGGCGCCCAGGCGGCTGCGCAGCAGGCGGTGCAGCGCGAGCAGGTAGATGGCCGATTGCACGTCGTAGCGGTGCGCAGCCATCGCGCCTTCGAGCGCGTCGTGGTCGTAGTCGACATCGCTGCCGCCGAGGTGGTTGGACTTGTGGTCGAGCACCCAGTAGCGCCCGCCGTGCTCGAACACGATGTCGGCGAAGCCCATCAGCATGCCGTGCAGCTCGCGCTCCGGCAGCGCCGGGCGCTCGCGGCCACCCAGCAGGTGCTGGCGGCACAGCGCGTCGATTTGCGTGGCGGCCAGGGTCTGCGCGGGCAGCCAGAACTCCATCTCGGGCACGGTGACCGCCAGCGCGTCGAGCGCCGCGCCGACCGGCGGCAGCGGCGACTGCAGCACGCGCAGCAGCCACGCCAGCACGTCGGGCGCCCGCTCGGCCCAGCCCTGCCGCTCGCAGCGGCGCAGCAGTTGTTGCTGGCGCTCGGACGAGGCGGCGAGGTCGAAGCCTTCGGTCGCCAGCCATTCGAGCTGGTCGTGCAGGAAATTGCCGGCGAAGGCGCCACGCGGGAAGCGATGCCAGGGCGCGTCGATGGCCTCGGCGCGCAACGGGGCCGCGGCCAGGTCGCCATCCGCTGCATCGCCCGGCTCGTCGTTGCGCACGGCCGCCACGCTCGATGCCAGCACGCCCGGCAGGGGTGATACGGCCGACAGCGTGCGCACCAGCGCCGAGAAGCTGCCAATCGACCAGCGCCGGTCGAAGTCCGCGTCGTACTTCGACATTTCGCGCAATGCCGCCGGCTCGCCGCGCGGCAGCAGCGGCGTGGTGCCGAGGCCGGCCATGTCATCGGCCGGCACCAGCGCGATGTCGGCGCAGAGCTGCACCACATCCTGGATGCGTGCCATCAGGTGCTCCGGCAGCACTTCCTCGGTGCCGCCGAGCACGTAGCCGATGGCACTGCGGTGCAGCGTCGGCGCGTTGGCATTGCCTTCCTTCAGCGCCGCCAGGCCGACCCACACGGCGTGCCGTGCCCGCGTGAGCGCGACGTACAGCAGGCGCAGGTCTTCGCGCTGGCGCTCCTTGTCGGCCTCGGCGATGTGGGCGTCGCTCAGGTGCAGGTGCAGCGTGCGTTCGCCTTCGTCGTCGGCCAGGTTCAGGTGAGAGGTGCCGGCCTTCTTCACGCCACGGAAGCCGCTCGCGAAGGGCAGGAAGACCAGCGGGTACTCGAGGCCCTTGGACTTGTGCACCGTCACCACCTTCACCAGGTCGGCGTCGCTTTCCAGCCGCACGATCTGCTCGTCCCCACCGGCTGCATCGCCGCGCACCTGGTCGGCCAGCCAGCGCACCAGCGCCTGCTCGCCGTCGAGCTGGCCGCTGGCCGCCTGCAGCAGCTCGGCCAGATGCAGGAAGTTCGTGAGCCGGCGTTCGCCGTCGGCCGCGCCACCGAGCCAGCGGGTCGGCAGCTGCAACAAATGCAAGGTGCGGCGCAGCATGGTCAGCACGCCCTGCTGCTGCCAGATGCCGTGCAGTTGGCGCAGTTGCTCGCTGCGCAGGTCGAAGGCTTCGTCGTCGCGCGCGAGCACGCGCAGCTCGTCGATCGAGAGGCCGACGGTGCGCGTCGCGAAGGCCGCGCGCGCCAGGCGCACGTCGAGCGGCTCCGCGACGGCGCGCAGCCAGTGCAGCAGGTCCTGCGCCTCGGGGCTGGCGAAGACCGAGTCCTTGTCGGAGAGGTAGACCGAGGCGACGCGCCGGCGGCGCAACTCGCGCTGCACGGCGGCGGCTTCCTTGCCGGTGCGCACCAGCACCGCGATGTCGGCGGGGCGCAGGCGGACGAAAGGCTTGCCCGGCTCCACGAAGCCAGCTTCCGCATCGTTCAACAGCACGACGATGCGCTCGGCACAGCGCGCCGCGAAATGGCGCCGGCTGGTTTCGGCGTTGAGCAGCGTGGCATCGAGCACCAGCGTGACCCCCGGCTCGGCACCGGCCGCGCTGACGAAGGCTTCCTTGCGACCGCGCGCCTCGACCGGCGCGAAGGGCAAGGGGTCGTTCTCGGCGCCACCGCGGTACATGAACGCGCCTTCGCCATCGCGCCGCTCCGGGTGCGCCAGCAAATGGTTCACCGCGGCCACCACCGACGCGGTCGAGCGATGGTTGGTGCCCAGCATGTAGTGCCGGCCCTCGGTCGCGCGCCGTGCCTGCAGGTAGCTGTGGATGTCCGCACCGCGGAAGCCGTAGATCGACTGCTTCGGGTCGCCGATGAGCAGCAGGCCGCTCGACGGCTCGTTCGCAGCGATGCGGTAGAGCCGGTCGAAGATGCGCGACTGCACCGGCGAGGTGTCCTGGAACTCGTCGATCAGCGCGACCGGGTACTGCGCCAGCATGCGCGCGCGCAGCCGCAGCGCGGCCTCGCCGTTGCGCTCGGGGTCGAGCGCATCGTCCAGGCGCTGCAGCATGTCGGCGAAGCCGAAGCTGCCCGACTGGCGCTTGAGTTCGGCCAGCCGCTGCGCGATCTGCGCGGCGGCGTGCAGGCGCAGCGCCGTGCCGATGGGTGGCAGCGCGTCGAGTGCAAGCATCAACTGCTCGAAGGCCGCGAAGTCTTCCGGCAGGTCAACGCTGGCACCGGCCTTGAGCGCGCCCTGCATGCCCTCGGGCGTGAAGCGCGTGCGGCCGGTCTTGAGCTCGGGCAGGTCTGCGCGCGGGTCGTCGGCCCACGCGGCCAGCGCGTTCAGCCAGCCGGTGTAGTTCCGGGGCGCCATGCGGCGGCCGTCGAAGGGGCACGGCTTGCGCGCCATCTGCGCGTCGATCCAGCCCTGCATCGCCTGCGCGCGCTGCGCCCAGCCGAGTTTGAGCGAAGCGAGTTGCGTGTGGCGCGCGGCCAGCGCCTCGTCGATCAGCGCGCCCAAGGCGCCCCGCCCCGCATCCGCCGGCAGCGTCTGGCCGACCAGCGCGCGCGCGTCCTTGGCGAGCGCGTCGACGCTGGGCCACACGGAGAGCGCCGCGTCGAGCGGCTCGCCCGACAGCGGGTAGAGCTGCTGGCGCCAATAGTCCTGCGCCGCCTCGTCGAGCATCGCGCGCTCGTTGGCGGTGAGATCCTCGTCGAACAGGCAGCCGCTGTCGAAGGCGTGCTCGCGCAGCATGCGCTGGCACCAGGCGTCGATGGTGTGGACGGCCGCGTCGTCCATGCTCTCGGCGGCCATGGCGAGCCGCCAGGCGGCCGACTGGCGTGGCGCGCCGTCGGCATAGGCCGCGATCAGGCTGCGCAGGAAGGCGTCGCCGTCGTCGGGCACCGCTTCGCCGCGGAAGCAGCGCGCGGCTTGCAGCAGGCGCGCGCGGATGCGGTCCGACAGCTCGCGGGTGGCGGCGCGGGTGAAGGTCATCACGAGGATCTCGGACGGCACCAGCGGGCGCAAGTAGCCGGTCGATGCGCCCTCGGCGTCGGCCTCGCCATGGCCCAGCACCAGCCGCAGGTAGAGCGCGGCGATGGTCCAGGTCTTGCCGGTGCCGGCGCTGGCTTCGATGAGGCGGCTGCCCCACAGCGGCAAGGTCAGCGGGTCGAGGTGCTGACTCATACGGCCGACGCCTCCGTCAGGGCGGCATGGAGCTCGACCGCCACGTGCGTGGCCGCCCAGTCACGCAATGGGCCGTAGAGGATCTCGGCGAATTCCTCGAAGCGGCCGTCGGCCGCCAGCGTCTCGAAGTCGGGAAACACGCGCGCCAGGCAGGCTTCGCGGCCCTCGCCATCGAGGAACAGGCCGCCTTCGTAGGCGGGCTCGGGCTTGCCGCCGTCAAGGAACGCGAGGGCCGTGAGCGGCGCCACCGGCAGCGGCTGGCCCATGCCTTCGCGCCAGGCATCGAGCAGATCGCGCAACGTCGCCATCGCACGGTCGGCCGGCATGGCCTGCACAGTGAGCGTCGCGTCGCGGCCGACGAGCACGCCCTGCACCGGCACGCCGCAGGCACTGCCGACCAGCGCGTGGATCCATGCGCCGATCAGCTTGTCGACCCGTGGCGCGCCCTTGTCGGTGGCCAGCCGGCTGGCCTGCAGCGACAGCCACACCGGCGCGCCGGATTCCATCGACGCCAGGCGCAACCCGTCGAGCCAGTCGTCGAGCACCAGGCCCTCGTGCTCGAAGCGCAGCGGCTCCTTCACGCCCGCGACGGGATAGTCGCGGTGCAGCGTGCGCCAGCGCGTCAGCATTGGGCGCAGGGCACTGGCCAGCTCGCGCTCGGCGCGCTCGCCCAGCGCGGCCATGGGCAGACGGCCACTGCGGCGGATGCGCGCGAGCTGCGTGTCGATGCGGCGATCGAGCGGCGCGGCGGCCTCGGGCGCGCCGGCATCGTCGAGCGCATCCAGCGACTCGTCGAGCAGGCCGTAGTGCGTGAGGCCGTCGAGCGCGAAGGTCTCGTGGTCCTCCATCACCTCCTCACCGTCGCTGAAGACGACGGCGAACTGGCGCCGGAAGAAATCCTTGACCGGGTTCTTGAGGAAGCTGGTGAGCGCGGACAGCGTGATCGGCACCGCGGTGTCGATGGCAGCCGGCGCGCCGTCGGGCCACACCGCATCGCGGGCATCGGGTTCCGCCGCCGCTTCATGCGCGCCGCGCCATTCCCGGGCGTGGGTGAAAAGCGGCGCCGCGGTGTCGTCAGCAATTTCGGTAACCTCGAAGTAGCGGCGGCTGAAGGGCTGCAACGGGTGCTCGGTGGTGCGCGCCTCGACCACGTCTTCACGCCAGCCCGCCTCGAGGTAATCACGCAGCTGCGACACCAGCACCGACGGCGGCTGCTCGCTGTTGTCGCGCACGCTGCGGCCGGTCCAGCTGACATAGAGCACGCGGCGCGCCGACAGCAGCGCCTCGAGCATCAGCTGCCGATCGTCGTCGCGCCGCGAGCGATCGCCCGGCCGGCGCTGGCCGGCCAGCCCCATCAGGTCGAAGTCGCTGCGCGGGCTGCTGCGCGGGTAGTCGCCGTCGTTCATGCCCAGCAGGCAGACGACCTCGAAGGGCACGGCGCGCATCGGCAGCAGCGTGCAGAAGGTGACGCCGCCGGCGCGGAAGCGGCGGCTCAGGCCGGGCTCGTCGATGCCTTCGAGCCAGGCTTCGCGCAGCACGGCCAGCGGCACCGGTTCGTCGAAGGCGGCGCTGTCGCAGGCCTCGAGCCAGGCGCCCAGCGCATCCTGTGCGGCGGCCAGCGCCAGGCGCTCGCGCTCGTCGGTCGGCGCCATGAAGGCGGCGAGCACGGCGCGGGCGCGCTCGGCCCAGGCGGCCGGGGTGGCGTCGCTGGCGGTCTGCGCCCACCAGGCGGTGAGCGCGCCCAGCAGGTCGGCCAGCGCGCCGGCCACCGAGGCTTCCAGCCCGCCGACTTCGGCATAGGGCTCGATGCCCTCGAAGGCGCCCTCGTCCGCTTCGCCATTCGCATAGCCCAGGAGCATGCGCTGCAGGCCGAAGCGCCAGGTGTTCTGCTCACCGCATGCGTCGAGCCCGAGCGCCGACCGGTGCGCCAGGTTCAGGCCCCAGCGCGCGCCCGCGCCTTCCATCCAGCGCGCCAGCAGCGGCAGCTCATCGGCCGCGATGCCAAAGCGCGCGGCCACGGCCGGCACGTCGAGCAGGTCGCGGATCTCGGTGAGGCCGCAGCGTTGCTGCGGCAGGCGCAGCAGCCATTCGAGCGCGACCAGCAGCGGGTTGTGGCCGCGCTCGTTCAGGTCGGCGATGTCGAAGGGAATGAAGCGCGCGTCGCTGCGTTGGTACTGGCCGAAGACAGAACGGATGGCCGGCGCGAAAGCCGCGATGTCCGGCACCATGACGACGATGTCGCGCGGCTGCAGCGGCGCACCACCGGGCGGCGCAGCGAGCAGCGCGAGCAGCTGGTCGTGCAGGATCTCGACCTCGCGCTGTGCGCTGTGTGCGACATGGAACACGACCGAGCGGTCCTCCGCATCGACCGGCGTGTGCGGGTGCTCGTGCAGCGGCACCAGGTCGCGGATGTTCGCCTGCACCTGCTGCAGCAGCGTCGTGGCCGGCGCGTCGTCGAACAGGTCGATCTGGCTGTCGCCGAAGCGTTGCTGCGCGGCCGCTGCGTCGTCGAAGGCGTCGAGCTGGCGCACGAAGTCGCGGCCCTGCCGGCCCCAGGCCGCCAGCAGCGGATGGCCGTGCGCATGCATCTCTTCCAGCGGCACCGACGCCAGGTCGCGCGCCCCGCGCAAGGGGTGGCGGCGACGCGCCATGCGCAGCAGCTCGCGCCCTTCGATGATGTCGGCCCAGTGGTAGCGGCTGGGGTTCGGGATGGCCATCAGCACCTGGGTGTGGGCCGACAGCGCAGCCAGCGCCTGCAGCGTCTGCATCGGCACATGGGTCATGCCGAAGAGGATCACGCGGCGCGCGACCGGCGCGGCCAGCGGCGCGCCGGTGGTGAGTTTCGCGAGGAAGCGCTGGTGCAACTGCGTGCGGGCGGCGCTGCACGCGTCGGCGTCGAGCCCGGCCAACACGTCGCGCCACAGCGCGGCCTGCCAGCGCTGGTCGTCGGGCAGCGGCAGGTCGTTGGCGCCACCAAGGCCGGGCAGCACGTCGCGGCCCGCCTCCCACGCGGCGAGCCAGTCGCTGCGGTAGACCTGGTACTGGTCGTACAGGTCGGCCAACCGTTGTGCCAGTTGCAAGCGCCGGCCCAGATCGCCATCCCGAAGGAAGCCGGCCAGCGGTGAGAAGCCCGGGCGCGGCGCCACCTCGGGCAGCAGGTGCATCAGCCGCCAGGTCAGCGCCTGCCGGTCGAGCGCGGAGCGGGCCGGCACCGCGTCGCGGCCCAGCACCTGGCGGTAGCTGCGCCACAGGAAGCGCGCCGGCAGCTCGACCCGCGTGGCCGCGCACACGCCGCTGGTGGCCGCCAGCGTCATCTTCAGCCACTCGGCCACGCCGTTGCTCTGCACCAGGAAGACTTCTTCCTCCAGCGGCAGCAGCGGGTGGCGCCGGATCCATTCGAACAGCGCATCGCCCAGCAGTTCGGCGCGGTTGCCGTGCAGGACCAGAAGGCCGGGCTGGAGAGGGACGGGAGTCATGCGCTGCGCGGCGGGTGAAGAGGAAGCGAGGGGTGGCGGAGCATTCTCGCCGCTGCGTCGGGCGGCGACGCTGCGGCCCGTCGTGCAATCTCGCTCAGCGCCGGCCAGCGGCGAGGTTCGCCAGACGGTCGTAGCCGCTCATCTCCAGGAAGCCCTGCCCTTCGGCGCCGCCGCTCACGCGCACCGGCCCCTCCCAGTAGACATTGGCCGTGGTCTGGCGCGAATCGAATTCGCCGTCGGGGTAGAAAGGCTTCACGTCGTAGACGCCCGAAGGCAGACGCAGGCGCCACTCGACGACGTAGGGGATCTGCGTCACGGGGCTGGTCCAGCGCGCACCCGGCGTCAGTTCGATGTCCTCGCCCTTCAGCGGCACGGCGCCCTTGGCGTCGGACACCGTGCCGGCGGTCATGACCTTGCGGCCCTCGGCGTCGAAGAGCTGGTAGACCATCACGTCGGAGCCGTTGGCCAGATGCAGCGCGAACCAGTTCCAGCCCAGCGTGGAGGCATCGAACTCGCCCCACTGGTGATCGAACCACACCGGGCCGCTCACCGGAACGGTCTTGCCGCCGACCACGATCTCGCCCTTGGCGGCGATGCGCGGGCGCGAATAGTAGTAGCTGATGCCGGCCTTGCCGAAATCGAGCAGGCCGGGCGTCTTCGAGCCGGCGGCGCGGTGCGCGACCACCGGCCCCGCGTCCTGCAGGTCGAGCGAGATCGCCATGTCGTCGGACGCAGTCCGCAGCGTGTGCGACGGCCCGGCCGCCGCCACGCGCCAGCGCCCCTGCGAGAAGTCGAAACCGTTGGTGACCGTCTTCGCCGGCACGCCGCCGGTGCGGGTCTGGCTGGCATAGCGCCGGCCGGTCTGCAGGTCGGTCACCGCGGCGTGCAAGGCCGTGTGCTTGACCAGGCCGGTGGCGACGAAGACCGCGACGTGGAAGGCATAGCGTTCGCCGTTCGCTGCATCGAGGATGCCGTTGTAGTACCACCATTCCATGCCTGAACCGTGCGCGGCGTCGTCGGCCGGCAGGTTGAGCGGCGGGAGCGCGGCGGTGCGTTCGGTCGGCCCGCCGTCGTCGACGGCCGCGACTGGCGCCGCCCGCCCCGACAGCGCATCGGGCATCCACGCCATGAACAGCGCCGCCGCCGCGACGACCAGGACACCGACGCCCAATAGCAGGTAACGCCGCGCAGCACGACGGCGCTGCAGCTCTTCCCGGTAGGAGCGGGAATACGCCCGGCCGGAGCGAGGGGAAAAATCATCTGGCATCGGCGAGGCCTCGGAAGGACATGCAATGGGCGCCGAGCCTAGCATTGGCTCCGCGCCAACGCCAGAGAAGGCAGCAGTCGCTGCGCTGCCAAAAGGCTCACAGGAGCCCGGGTGGGCTGGTCCCGAACAGCTCGATCAGCGGCGGCATCGCATCGTAGGCCTGGGGACGCGCAGCGTCCCCGGGCCCCGCCCCGGGGACTTCGCCCGAGGCTTCGACGAACAGCGCCCCGTCGGGCCGGTACACACCGCGGCCGACCAGCCCGTGCGTGCCTTGCTGGTCGAGGATGGCGAGGTCGACCAGCGGCGGCACACCACTCACCGCCGCCCGCGCGATGTCGACCAGCCCCGTGGCCGGGTCGACCACCGCAGCGCGCTGCGCCGCCAGTGCATCGGGCAACACATTCCGCCATTCATCCTGCAGCGCCGGCGCCGCGGCGAGCGCCTGACCACCGAGCCCGCAAAAATCGATGACTGCGCTGTCGCCGATGGCGCCCAGCGCCTCGGTGTCGGCATGGCCGGGCATGCGCGTGCCCATCGGCGGCGTGGCCGGGCGCCGATGCCAGCGACTGTCACCATGCATACGCAGCCCGAAGTCGATGCCATTGCCACCGACCGCGGCCAGACCGTGCGCAGCGTGGCGCAGCCGCCAGCAGGCCGCCGCCATCAGGACCGTCAGCACGAAGCCCGGGTTGGACTGCAGTGCGGCCCGATCGTCGGCAGCAAGGCCGGCCATGGCCTCGACCAGCGCCGCGTTGGCCGCGCCGGTGCGTGCATGGCATTCGTCGCCTTGAGTAAGCGCCTGCACGACGATCGGTGCCAGCGCCACAGGCTGCGCTCGCAGCAGCGGTGCGAGCCGCTGCAGGCCGAAATCGGCGATCGCGGCAAGACGCAAGCGCGCCTCCGGCGCCTCGGTGCCGAAGCGCAGGGCCGGCGGCGGCCCTTCAACCAGCGGCGCCCATGCGACGCGGGCCGCATCGCCGACCACGGCCATCGGCATCGAGGCCGAAACGACCTGCGCCAGCGGCGTGACCACCCCGTGGTCCTGCGCGGGACGAAGCTCGACGGCGCCGGTTGACAGCATGGCGCGTGCATGCGCGTCGTCGGCGGCCAGGCCTTCGAACAGCAGCGCCTGCACGCAGGCGTTGCGCACGGCACGCGGAAGCTCGCCTTCGAATGGCGGGCCGGCGTGCAGCAGCACCGTCGAGGCCAGATCGGGCAAGGCGTCGCGGCGCAACACCACGTCGCGCAGGCTCGCGCCTTCAAAAGGTCGCGCCCAGAATGCGGCATCGGCCGTCGGAAAAGACGGAGGCACGGCAGACATGGCGTCAGGCCCCCTGCGCCACCGGAAGGATCGATGCGACGGCATCGAAGCGCTCGCCGGCGCGCAGGCAGAAGGCGGGCGTGAGCAGGCGGTCGGTCGTGACGGCGGTGCCTTCGTTGTCGTGCAAGGTCCAGCGGCCGCGCTGGTCGTTCAGCACGCTCACGTCGGCCTCGCCGCCCACCCGCAGGCTGCCGAGCGTGTCTTCCATGCCGATCATGCGGGCCGCGTTCACCGTGACCATCGGCACCACCTGCTCGATCGTCAGGCCCAGCGCCAGCATGCTGGTCATGGCCGACACCAGACTGAAGCGGATGCGTCCCTTGAACATGTGGTCTTCCTCGTCCGGGTGCGAATCCGGCGTGCCGGGTGGCGCCGGCACCGTGGTGTTGTAGCCGTGCATGTCGGCGCCGAGGGTGTCGGGCATCACGCCATAGTCCAGCACGATGCGCGCCGTGCGGTAGCTGAAATGAGAGCCGTGGCCCACGTCGATCTTCAGGCCGCGCGCGACCGCTTCCTTCACCAGCGGATGGAGCTTCCCGTCGAGTTCGACGAAGCCACCCGGGTGCCGGCTGAACGGGTGCGCCAGCACGTCGCCCGGCTTGAGCATGTCGACGACCTGGTTAAAGATCGAGTCGGGGTCGACGGCCAGCCCGCCCTCCTCCGGCTTCGGCCACAGCTGACCGAAATGGATGTACACCGGCAGTTCCGCCTCGCGGCCCATGCGGGCGGCCAGACGCATCACGTCGACACCCCAGCGCGCGAAGCCGCCAATCTCGGCATGCGCCTTCAACCCACGGACCAGATCGCGGTTGCTGCGCGCAGCCTTCACCGCCGCGTCGACGTCGAGACAGTCCGGGCGGTACAGCTCGGGGTAGTAGTGCCCCTCGAGCCCGCCCACCAGATAACACGACATGAAAGCCACCACGCGTGACTTGGCAGTGGCCACGACGTAGTCGCGAAAACCCGGCAGCGTGATCGAACTCGGCCCGCCCTGGTCGACCAGGGTGGTCACGCCGGAATGCACGCCACACAGGTCGGCGTTCATCCCGAAGCGGCCGGTCACCCCCTGGTAGACGTGCGCATGGGTGTCGATCAGCCCCGGGAGCACCAGCTTCCCACGGCAGTCGACCACCTGGGTGTCGTGGGTATCGGCCAGCGCGCTGGCCGACAGGTCGGGCCCGACCGCCGCGATGCGCGTACCCGACACCAGCACATCCATGATGCCGTTGCGCTGACTGGCGGGATCGATCACGCAGCCGCCTTTGAGCAGAATGTTCGTCATGTCCTTGGTCGTTCCGAAATGGTTCAGTTGAACTAAATAGGTGGCATGCCGCATGTTTCGTGCCACCCCCGCGACCGGTCGATCCGGCAACAGATATGCGGTATGCCCGCTAAACTGCCGCGCAGCCCCACCCTTCCGCGGGGCCGGGATGCGGCCCCTGCCGCTCAACGCTGCACACGTGTTCAGATGACAGAAAAAACCAAGAGCAAGACCGTCCAGGCGGAACTCCAGGCCGCACAGGAACGCTCGATGCTGTTCGCCCGCCCGGGCTTCCTGATCCGCCGGCTGCATCAGATTCACAGCGGTCTCTTCACCGAAGAAACCAAGGCCTTCAACATCACGCCCGTGCAGTACAGCCTGCTGACCGCCCTGGCGGAGCACGGCGAGATGGACCAGAACACCCTGGCCATGGAGATCGGCCTCGAGCGCACCACGGTCGCCGAGGTGTTGCCTCGCCTGGAGAGCCGTGAGTTCATCGAGCGCAACCAGTCAACGCAGGACAAGCGCGTGAAGCTGGTCAAGCTCAGTCGCACGGGCAAGGCGATGGTTCGTCGCATGGAAGCCGCCGCCCAGCGCGCCCACGACCGAACCATCGAGCACCTGCCTGCAGCGGAGCGGCAGCTGTTCATGCTGCAGCTGATTCGGCTGGTGGAAGCAAACAACCATAAGAGCGTGGCACCCCTGCGGCTGCGCTGAGCTGCTGCTGGCTGAGCGGGAATACTGGTCTGTCGAGGCGCAGTGACGGCTCATGCCGGCAGGGTGCACTGCTTCGTTCGTGTCCCCCGGCCTGCGGCCTCCTCCTTGACCTCACTGCGCAGTACACCCCACCGGCACGAGCCTGGACGCGACGGCTGATCATTGCGCTGAACGACACAGCGCGTCCAAGGCCGAGGGTGGTGGGTGGCCCCTGCAGCGAAATCAAGGAGGAGGCGAAGCCGGGGGACATTCGCGGAAGGGGCCACCCGCCGCCCTGGGCCCATCAACGGCACTGCAAAACCCAAACTCACAGCCGCTTCCATAATAGGTGGCATGCCCCATTAATGCGCGGCATACCACCGATACGGTGCATCACGCACGCTGCCAGATACTGACGAACGCTTGGTCGAGCGTGAATTTCACGCGCAAACCTGTTCGCTGTGCTGGATATTGATGCAACGCAAGGACAGGACATGCCGCAAGCTGCTAGTGGCATGGACGTTGCTTGAAAGCCCAAGGGCCGCGGCATTTCTGCCACGGGTTTCCGCCACCGGAGGTCTCATGGGTCTGGAAGGTTCTGTCGCCATCGTCACAGGCGCTGCCATCGGCATCGGCTTCGCTGCGGCTGAGCGCCTGGCGGAGCGTGGCGCGCGGGTCGTCATCGCTGACCGCAGCGGCGCCGAAGAAGCCGCCGCCCGGCTGGCAGGGCGCAACCTCCAGGTCACGGGCCTCGCGCTCGACGTCTCCTCGCCCGAGCAGGTGAGCGCTGCCGTGCAAGCCACCGAATCGCGCCATGGCCGCATCGACGTGCTGGTGAACAACGCCGGCATCTACTCCACGCTCGAACCCAAGCCCTTCGAGCAGCTGACGCCGCAGGAGTGGCGTCAGGTGTTCGACGTCAACGTGATCGGCGTGTTCCTGATGTGCCAGGCGGTGCTACCGGCCTTCCAGCGCGCCGGGGGCGGCCGCATCGTCAACATCTCTTCGGGCGTCGCCTTCAAGGGCAACCCCTGGATGGCGCACTACGTGGCCAGCAAGGGCGCCGTGATCTCGCTGACGCGGGCGCTCGCCACCGAACTCGGCCGCTACCAGATCCTCGTCAACAGCGTGGCACCGGGCTTCACGCTGAGCGACGGCGTCCACCGCAACCCCACGCTGGTCGAAGGCGTGCGCGAGCCGTCGATGCGCAACCGGGTGCTCGCGCGCGACATGACGCCGGCCGACCTGGTGGGCGCCATCGAGTTCTTCGCCGACGCACAGTCGGCCTTCATCACCGGCCAGACGCTGGTGGTGGACGGCGGCGCGTACTTCCACTGACGCCGATCCCGCCGCATGTCCGCCACCACCATCCCCGTGATCGACCTCGCGCCCGCGCTGCAGGGCAACCGTGCCGAACGCCTGCGCGTCGCGCGCGAGATCGAGGCCGCCTGCACCGACATCGGCTTCTTCACGATCACCGGCCATGGCGTGCCGCTCACGCTGATCGACACGCTGCGCGGCCACGCCGGCACCTTCTTCAATCTGCCGCTGGACGAGAAACGCCGTGCCGAGCCCGAGAAGGTCACCGTGCCGCGCGGCTACCGCGCGCTGGGCTTCGATTCGCTGTCGCGCGGCAATGCCGGCGACGCGCCGGGCGACCTGAAGGAGTACTACCACTTCGGCCGCGAAAGCTGGCCCGACACGCCCTACTACACCAACGAGGCGGGCCAACGCTATTTCATCCCGAACCGCTGGCCGGCGCGGCCCGACGGCTTCGCTGCGGCGGCCGCCATGTACTACGCCGAGATGGAGCGGCTCACCGGCCAGATGATGTCGCTTGCCGCCTTGGCGCTCGGGCTCGATGAAGACTTCTTTGAGGACAAGATCGACCGGCACATCACAGCGATGCGCCTGAATTTCTACCCGGCGCAGCAGGAAGCGCCGCTGGCCGGCCAGATGCGTGCCGGCCCGCACACCGACTACGGCCTGCTGACCATCCTCAACGGCGAGAACACGCCCGGCGGGCTCGAGGTGCAGACGCGCGGCGGGCGATGGCTGCGCGTCGAGACCGACCCCGACACCTTCGTCGTGAACATCGGCGACCTGTTGATGCGCTGGACCAACGACCGCTGGGTGTCGAACGTGCACCGCGTGGTCAACCCGCCGCCCGGCAGCGGCCCGGCGGCGCAGCGCATCTCGCTGGCCTTCTTCCACCACCCGAACTACGACGCGCTGGTCGAGTGCATCGCGCCCGAAGGCCAGGCGAAGTACCCGCCCGTGCTGTCGGGCGAATACCGCGACCAGCAGTACCGGCGCACGCGCGTCTGAGCGCGACGCCCCGCTCTTCTTTTAGAACCAATATGTGGCACACCCCACTTCTTCGAAGGAGCGCCCGATGAACGCTCGCACCCCGCCGGCCGGCCTGCAACTTCCGGCCGACGCCGACCAGGGCATCGGCGGCAGCCCGCGCCGCAAGGAAGACCGCCGCCTCCTGCTCGGCCGCGGCCAGTACGTGGGCGACATCCGCATGCCCGACATGCTCGACGTGGCCTTCGTCCGCTCGCCTGTGGCGCATGCCCAACTCGGCCGGATCGACAAGCCCGAAGGAATGGCGTCGATGGTCTACACGATGGACGACCTGCACGATGTGCAGCCGATCCTCGCCGCGTCTTCGCTGCCCGGGTTCAAGCGCTCGGTGCAGCATCCGCTGGCGAAAGACAAGGTGCGCTTCGTCGGCGAGCTGGTGGCGGCCTGCGTGGCGCCGACGCGCGCCCGCGCCGAGGACATCGCCGCGCAGGTCGTGGTCGACTACATCGACCTGCCGGTGCTGGCCGACATGGAAGGCGCCATCGATTCCGGCACGCGCGTGCACGACGCGTGGAGCGACAACGTCTTCGCCGAGACGAACACCGAGCGCGGCGCCATCGCTGCGGATGCCTCGCAGAAGCCCACGCGCACCGTGCGCCGCCGCCTGCGCACCTCGCGCCAATGCATGATGCCGCTCGAAGGCCGTGCCGTGCTGTGCTGGTGGGACCACCGCCTCGACCAGCTGGTGATGTACTCGGCGGCGCAGGTGCCGCACATCAACCGCACCGGCCTGGCCGAATGCCTCGGCCTCGACCAGGGCCAGATCCGCGTGGTGTCGCCCGACGTCGGCGGCGGCTTCGGCTACAAGGGCCTGCTGCTGCCCGAAGAGGTCTGCTGCGCCTGGCTGGCGCGCCATCTCGGCCGCCCGGTGCGCTGGCTGGAGGACCGACGCGAGCAGTTGGGTGCCAATGCCAACTGCCGCGAGCATGCCTACGACATCGCGGTCGAGGTCGAAGCAGACGGCCGGCTGGTCGGCATCGAATGCGACGCCATGGTCGACTCCGGCGCGTACTCGTCGTACCCCTTCAGCGCCTGCCTCGAGGCGGCGCAGATCGGTTCGATCCTGCCCGGCCCGTACATGATGGACCGCTTCGTCTGCCGCACCCGTTCGGTCGCGACCAACAAGCCACCCATCCTGCCGTACCGCGGCGTGGCCCGCACCGGCGTGTGCTTCGCGCTCGAGCTGATGCTCGACACGGCCGCCCGCGAGCTTGGCATCGAGCCCTACGAACTGCGCGCCCGCAGCCTGGTGCCGGCCTCGGCCATGCCGTACACCAACATCACGAACAAGTACTTTGACTCCGGCGACTACCTCGCGGCCATGACCCAGGCCGTCGACGCGCTGGGTTGGCGGGCCTGGCGCGAACGGCAGCCGAAGGCGGCCGCCGGCAAGCGCATCGGGCTGGGCCTGGCGGTGTTCTGCGAGCAAGGCGCGCACGGCACCTCGGTCTACCACGGCTGGGGCATCCCGATGGTGCCGGGCTACGAGCAGTGCGCGGCGCGCTTCACGCCCGACGGCATCCTGGAGATCCGGCTCGGCGTGCATTCGCACGGCCAGGGCATGGAGACTTCGATGGCGCAGGTGGCGCACACGGTGCTGGGTATCGACATCGACCGCGTCCGCGTGCAGCACGGCGACACCGCCAACTCGCCCTACTCCACCGGCACCTGGGGCTCGCGCTGCGCCGTGATGGCCGGCGGCGCGGTGGGCACGGCCTGCCAAGCGCTGGCGGCGCGGATGACCGAGATTGCCGCGGCCCTGCTCGGCGTGCCGGCCGCGTCGCTGCGGGTCGAGGGCGGACGCATCGGCGTGCCCGACTCGCCGGGCCTGGCGCTCGACGAGATCGCCCGGACCTGGTACCGCGCGCCGCAGAAGATCCCGCTGGGCATCGACCCGTCGGGGCTCGAGGTCGTAGTCGGCTACAAGACCGCGCCCGACACCGGCACCTTCAGCTACGCCTGCCATGCTTGCGCGGTCGAAGTCGACATCGCGACCGGCCGCGTGACGCTGCTCGACTACGCCATCTGCGAGGACGGTGGCGTGCTGCTCAACCCGCAGATCGTCGAAGGCCAGCTGATCGGCGGCCTGGCGCAGGGCATCGGCACCGCGCTCTACGAAGAGATGCCCTTCGACAGCGAGGCCCAGCCGCTGGCCTCGACGCTGGCCGACTACCTGATGCCCGGCGCCGGCGAAATGCCGCCGTTGAAGATCATCCACATGGAAACGCCCAGCCCGCTCACGCTGTTCGGCCAGAAGGGCATTGGCGAAGGCGGCGCCATCGCGCCACCGGCGGCCATCGTCAACGCGGTCAACGACGCGCTGCACGCGCTGGGCGCCGAGCTCACCGAATGCCCCGTCAGCCCGGAGCGCGTGCTGCGCGCGCTGGCGGCCGCGCGCGCTGGAGCGCTCGCATGAAGGCCGTCGCCTATGCCTTCGAGCCGGCGGCCTCCGTGGACGCCGCGACCGCGGCACTGCGCGAGGGCGGTTGGGGCTTCAAGGCGGTCGCGGGCGGCCAGTCCCTCGGCGCAATGCTCAACCTGCGGCTGGCCCAGCCCGAGACGCTGGTCGACCTCGACGGCATCGCCGAACTCGGCACGGTGCAGGAAGCGGCCGACCATGTCTTCTTCGGCGCGATGACCACCCATGCCGCCATCGAAGACGGCCGCGTGCCCGACCCGAGCGGCGGCCTGATGCCCTTCGTGGCCCGCAGCATCGCCTACCGCGCCGTGCGCAATCGCGGAACGATCGGCGGCAGCCTGTGCCACGCGGACCCGGCCGCTGACTGGATCGCCTGTCTGCCGCTGCTCGGCGCCACGGTGGTGGTGGCTGGCGAAGCAGGTCGACCCGACATCCCCGCGGCCGGCTTCATGACCAGCGCCTTCGAGACCTTGCTGGCCGAAGGCGAACTGCTTGTCGGCGTGCGCGTGCCCCGCCGCTCGCCGGCCGCGCGCTGGTCATACCGCAAGTTCTGCCGCAAGACCGGCGAGTTCTCCCATGCCACGGTCGGCGCGCTGGTCGACCCGGCCGACGGCACCGAGCGCGTGGTGCTGGGCGCGCTCGACGGCGCGCCGCGCGTCTTCGAAGGCGCCGGTCTGCTGCGCGAACTGTCCGCCGATAGGGCCCGACGCCAGGCGCTGCTGGACGACGCCGGCCACGGCCTCGACGACACCCGCCGCGCGCTGCTGGCCGAAATGCTGCGGCTCGCACTTCACGACATGGAAACACCCCGATGACGGCTGTCAATCTCGAATTCCCGGCGGTGCGCGAGGCGCGCATCACGCTCGACGTCAACGGCCGCGCCTACGCGATGACGGTCGAGCCCCGGACCCACCTGGCCGACGCGCTGCGCGAACAGTGCGGGCTCACGGCCACGCACCTGGGCTGCGAGCACGGGGTGTGCGGCGCCTGCACGGTCGAGGTCGACGGTGCGCCGCAGCGCGCCTGCCTGCAGTCGGCGACGCGCTTCGCCGGCAAGCGGGTGCGCACCCTGGAGGCCTTCGACGACGACGCCGTGATGGCGCAGTTGCGCGATGCCTTCTCGGCCGAGCACGCCCTGCAGTGCGGCTACTGCACGCCCGGCATGCTGATGACGGCACGCGACATCGTGCTGCGGCTGCCGCAGGCCGACGAGCAGCGCATCCGCGACGAACTCGCGGGCAACCTGTGCCGCTGCACCGGCTACGCCGGCATCGTGAAGGCCATCCAGCGTGTGCTTCGCGAGCGTGGCGACACCGAAGGAGTCCGCCATGCAGCTTGAGCAAGCCTTCACGCTCGCCGCCCCGGTTGAACCGGTGTGGACAGCCTTCCACGACATCGCGCTGCTGGTCGACTGCCTGCCCGGCGCCTCGATCGACCCAGCCGGCACGCCCGCCGACGCGCAGAGCGTGCCGCTGCTCTTCAAGGTGAAGCTCGGCCCGATCGCCGCGGCCTTCGCCGGCCAGGGCCGCATCGCGCTCGACGACACCGCACGCACCGGCAGCTTCGCCGGCAGCGCGGTCGACACCCGAACCAGCAGCCGCATCAAGGGCGAGGCGCGCTTCTCGGTACAGCCCGATGCAGACGATGCGCGATCCACCCGCGTCGCGCTGACGGTGGACTTCACCATCACCGGCGCACTCGCACAGTTCAGCCGCGAAGGCATCGTGCGCGCGCTGGCCGACCAGCTGAGCCGGCAGTTCGCCGAGCAGCTGCAGGCACGGTTGCCGCAGACCGCGCCTGCGGTTGCCGAAGAGCCCGAAGGCGATGCCGCCACCGGTCTCGCGCCCCTGGCGTCTGCCGCCGCCCCGGCATTCCGCCCCAACGACAACCCCATCGACCTGTGGCGCCTGCTCAAGGCATGGCTGCGCAGCCTGTGGCCGGGCGCCTCGCGGCCCTGACCCCGCTCTTCTCCGTTCCCCCACCTCTCCAAGGAAATCAACCATGTGGATCCGTACCAAGACCTGGGCCGCCATCGCCGGCGCCACCGCCTGCACGGCGCTGACCGTGTTGTCCGCACATGCACAGGACACGATCAAGATCGGCGTCTCGGAGCCACTCACCGGGGCGGTCGCCGCCTCCGGCAACTACGTGACGAACGGCGCGCGCATCGCGGCGGACGTGATCAACAAGAAGGGCGGCGTGCTCGGCAAGCAGATCGAGCTGGTCATCGAGGACAACAAGTCGAACCCGCGTGAAGCGGTCAACTCGGCCGAAAAGCTGATCCTGAAGGACAAGGTGCCGGTGATGATGGGCGCCTGGAGCTCGACCTTCACGCTGGCCGTGATGCCCAAGCTGATGGAGTACGGTGTGCCGATGGTGGTCGAGACCGCCTCGTCCGGCAAGATCACCACCTCGGGCAACCCGTGGATCTTCCGCACCAGCCCGACCTCGGCCATGGAGGCCCTGGCCTTTGGCAAGCAGCTCGCCGCGTTCAGCCCGTCGATCAAGAAGGTCGACTTCCTGTCGGTCAACAACGACTGGGGCCTGGGCGCTGCCGCCGAGTTCAAGAAGATGCTCGAAGCCAAGGGCATCGCCGTCGGCCGCACCGAAACCATGGCGCCGGACGCGACCGACCTGTCGGCCCAGCTCGCCGCGCTCAAGGGCACCGGCTCGGACACGCTGATCGTCACGTCGGGCATCGAGCAGCTCACGCTCGCCATCCGGCAGGCCGGTGAGCAGCGCCTGGGCCAGCGCCTGATCACCACCGGCGGCTCGTTCCCCGAACCGCTGCTGAAGACGCCGGGCCCCAAGGGCTACGCCAGCCAGCACCTGCTGTTCTTCGCACCGTGGGCCGTCGAACGCGCCAAGTACCCCGAGGTGGCCAAGGACTTCGTTGAGGGCTGGAACGCACGCAAGCTCGACTTCGCCGGCCAGACCGAAGGCTTCCGCGGCTACGACGCGATCCTGACGATCGCCGAGGCGATCAAGATCGCCGGCAAGGCCGAGCCGGCGGCCATCCGCGATGCACTGTGGAAGGTCAAGCTCAAGGGCGTGAACGGCGACATCGCCTTCGGCAAGGAAGGCCCCGCCGGCCAGGAGAGCGGCCAGGCCGAGCCAAACATCTACGTCGTCGAACTCAAGGACGGCGCGGTCACCGTCAAGTAAGTGCAACCAGCCGGGCACGCCGTTGCCCGGCTTCTGGAACCCCCGGTGGACCAATTCCTTCAACATCTGCTCAACGGGCTCGTGCTCGGGGCGACCTACGCGCTGCTGGGCATCGGCCTGACGCTGATCTTCGGCATCATGCGCGTGGTCAATTTCGCGCACGGCGAGCTGTACGCACTGGGCGGCTACGTCGCCTACGCGGCCGTGTCGGTGTTCGACCTCAACTACTTCGGCTCGCTGATCCTGGCGGCCATTGCCGGCCTGCTCGTCGGCGCGCTGATCGAATACGTGCTGCTGCGCCGGCGCGACCTGGCGTCCATCGACGAAGTCATGCTGATCATGATCGGCACCATGCTCATCATGCAGAACACCGAGCTGCTGGCCTGGGGCGGCGTCGCCAAGGCCGTGCCCTCGCCCTTCTCGCAGGAGCCGCTGGTGTGGGGCGAGGTGTCGGTGTCGCCGATCCGCCTGTTCGTGCTGTGCACGGCGCTGGTGCTGCTGGCGGTGTTCTACCTGCTGATCGAACGTTCGCGCTTCGGCCTGGCGATGCGCGCCACCTTCCAGGACCGCGACGCGGCGCGCATCGTCGGCGTCGATGTGTCGCGCATCTACACCGCCACCTTCGCGCTCGGCTCCTGCCTGGCGGCGGTGGCGGGCGCGCTGCTGGCGCCGGTGTTCGTGGTCAGTCCGACCATGGGCGATCTGGCCAACCTCAAGGCCTTCGCCATCGTCATCCTGGGCGGGCTGGGCAACCTCGGGGGCGCCGCGCTCGGCGGCTTCGCGCTGGCACTGGTCGAAGAGTTCGGCGCTGGGTACATCTCCACCGCCTACCGCGATGCGATCGGCTTTCTCGTGATCCTGGGGGTCATGATCGTTCGCCCGCAAGGCCTCTTCGCCGGCAAGGAGCGGGTCGGATGAGCCGCCAGAAACAACTCGGCTTCTTGGCCAGTGTGGCGGCGCTCGCGGTGCTGCCGCTGCTCTGGCCCGATCCGTACATGCTGTCGGTGGTGGCCTCCTGCGGCATCTTCATCATCGCGGCGATCAGCCTCAACCTGCTGCTGGGCTTCACCGGCCAGCTGAGCCTGGGGCACGTCGCCTTCTTCGGCATCGGCGCGTACACCAGCGCGCTGATGTCGCTGGGCTTCGACGTCGACCTGCTGGGCGCCGGCACGCCGTGGGTGGTGGCACCCAAGCCGGTGTGGCTGGCCTTCGCCAGCGGCATCGTGGTGGCGGGGCTGTTCGGCTGGCTGGTCAGCCGCATCGCCTTCCGGGTGCGTGGTGCGTACTTCGTGATCGTGACCATCAGCTTCGCGCAGGTGATGCGCATGGTCGCGCTCAACTGGGTCGACCTGACCGAAGGGCCGATGGCGCTCAACAACATCCCGCCGCTCACGCTGTGGCTGCCGGGCACCGGCACGCTGCCGATCACGAGCAAGGCATCGATCTACTGGTTGGTGCTCGCGGCCGCGGTGGCGGCCTACCTGCTGGTGGCCGCGCTGGTCACCAGCCGGCTCGGCCGCGCGATGATCGCGCTGCGCGAGAACGAGACGCTGGCGCGCTCCATCGGCATCGACGTGACCCGCTTCCTGCGCATCGCCGCGGTCGGCGCGGCCGGCATCGCCGGCGCGGCGGGCGGCCTGTACGCCCACACGGTGCGCATCATCGACCCGGACGTCTTCATGTTCATGTTCACCGTCACGATGGTCATCATGGTCATCGTCGGCGGCAAGGGCACGCTGGCCGGGCCGGTGATCGGCGGGCTGATCTTCGGTCTGCTGCCCGAGCTGCTGCGCGGCGTGCTGGCACCCGAGGTGCAATGGATCATCTACGGCGCGCTGATGATCGGGGTGCTGATCTTTCTGCCCAAGGGCATCGTGCCGGCGGCCGGTGCGCTGAAGCGCCGACTGGCGGCGCGGCGCGCGCCCCAAACCGCGCACGTTTCCGCGGCAGAAAGCGAGCCGGCATGAGCGACCCCGTTCTGACGCTGTCCGACGTCACCATGCAGATCGCCGGCCTCACTGCCGTCGACCAGCTCAGCTTCTCGGTCGAGGCCGGGCAGATCGTGAGCCTGATCGGGCCGAACGGCGCAGGCAAGACCACGACGTTCAACGTGATCTCCGGCTACATGCGTCCGACCGCTGGGCAGGTCATGCTGTTCGGCGAAAACATCGTCGGCCTGTCGCCCGACCGCATCGCCCAACGCGGGCTGGTGCGCAGCTTTCAGCGGACCAGCGTGTTCGCCGGCTGCACCGTGTTCGACAACGTGCTCACCGCCCTGCACCTGCAGGGCCGAGCTGGCGTGTGGAAGACGTTGCTGCGCACGCCCGGCTTCCAGCGGGAGGAAGCCGCGCTGCGCGAACAGGCGCGCGAGATGCTGGATTTCCTCGGGCTGCAATCGCGCGCCGACGAGCTCGCGTCGAGCCTGTCGTACGGCGAACAGCGTGTGCTCGGCGTCGGGCTCGCGCTGGCGGCCCAACCGCGCATGCTGTTGCTCGACGAACCCGCCGCGGGCCTGAACCCGTCGGAGACCGAAGCCTTCAAGGCGACCGTGCGTCGCATCGGCGACCGCGGCATCACCGTGCTGCTGGTGGAGCACGACATGCACATGGTGATGTCGATCTCCGACCACATCGTGGTGCTCAACCACGGCCGGCTCATCGCGACCGGCGTTCCTACAACCATCCAGCAGGATCCCGAAGTGATCCGCGCCTACCTCGGGTCAGGACTGCGCCGTGCTCAAGCTTGATCAGGTCACGGTCCGCTACGGCGCGACCACCGGCGTCGACCGCATCTCGCTCCATGTGCGCGAAGGCGAATTGGTCACGCTGATCGGTGCCAACGGCGCGGGCAAGTCGACCACGCTGCGCGCCATCAACGGGCTGGAGCCGCTTGCCGGCGGCACCATCCATTTCGACGGGCACCTTGTGTCCGGCGCCACGCCAGCGGCGATCATCGACCGCGGCATCTCGCACTGCCCCGAAGGCCGACGGGTGTTTCCGCAGCTCACCGTGCGCGAGAACCTCGAGATGGGCGCCTACCGCCGCACCGACCGCCAGCGCGCACGCGACGACATGGAGCGCCTGCTCGACAAGTTCCCGCGCCTGCGGGAGCGCATCAAGCAGGCGGCCGGCACGCTGTCGGGCGGCGAGCAGCAGATGCTGGCCATTGCACGCGCGCTGATGGCACGCCCGCGGCTGGTGATGTTCGACGAGCCCTCGCTCGGCCTCGCACCGAACTTCGTCGAGATGATCTTCGACCTGATTCTGGAGATCCGCCGCGAAGGTGTGACGGTATTGATGGTCGAGCAGAACGCCTACGCCGCGCTGGAGATGTGCGACCGCGCCTACCTGCTGGAGAACGGTCGCATCGTGAAGGACGGCACTGCGGCCGACATGCTGGCCGACCCGGCGATCCGTCGGGCCTACCTGGGCGGGTGAGCGACCGTTCTCCAGTGCTGACCATCCCGCCAGGGCCTCGTCGGCTCAGCGAATGACCACCGTCAGCGTGCTGCCCTGCGGCACGCGCACCGTTTCCTTGTAGCTGCCCGTCAGGCGGAAGCGCGACACCGGGAAGCTCGCGAAGCCCTTCAGCGTCGACGGGACCGCCGCCGGCAAACCACGGCCCGACTCGCCGAGCGCGGCGGGATCCATGGCCACCAGTTGCAGGCCGTCGTCGTTGCGCGTGGGCATGCTGTAGCCGGCGACGCCGGCGCTCAACGGCACCAGGCCGGCCGCGGCGGACGAGAAGCGGCGCAGTTCCTGGCCGATGCCGGAATCCGGGCGCTGGGCCTTGATCGCGGCCTCGAGCACGGCGGCCGAGTCGGTCAGGCCGGTGCTGCGCAGCACCGACTGGAAGAAACCCAGGCCAAACTGGCGGTTCAGGTAGCCGCCGAAGGAACCGACCACGGCATAGCTTTCGCACACGGTGCCCATCGGGTCCCAGCGGGTGAGCTCGCAGTTGTAGCTGCCACTGCCGCGGTAGTTCAGGTAGTACGGCAGGCGCGCATCGCGGATGGCGTTGTGGCTGGTATCCAGCGCGTAGCTGGCCCAGTCTTCCATCATCAGCGCCGACATCTCCTCGAGCCAGTCGTCGAAGGCGAACTGGGAGCCCATGCTGACGCTGCGGCGGTAGAAGTTCTGCATGTGCATGCCTTCGTGCGCGAGCGCGGTGACGACCTGGCGCAAGCCGCGCTCGCCGTCGAGGTACATCGTTTCGGTGTCCATGTACATGCTCACCGATTCGTTGCTGTAGGCCAGTTGGCCCGTGCCCGTCTTGAAGTTGTTCAGGCCCCAGAAGTAGCCGCCCATGCCGTAGGGCTGGCCGTTGCGGTCGAAGTTGACGAGGAAGATGTCGATCGGCTGTCCGCTGCCGGACAGCAGCTCGGTGTGCCCGTGCGGGCCCCACAGCGGGCCGCCGACCTTGACCAGCATGTCGTAGACGCCCCCGGCGCCGGCGAAGGCGTCGCGCACGCGGTCGCTCAGCGTCGCGGACACGCGCGACGGGTCGATCTCGCTCGTCTCCACCCACACGTTGACGACCGTGCCGTCGCCGGTCGCGCGCTGGCCCGCAAGCCGGACCGTGCGCTGCGACCGGTCGAGCAGGTACACGGTGCGCTGCTGCCCCACCGTGTAGGTGGCGGCCGGCGCTGTCGGGGCCGACAGCGCGGAGAGCTTCGCGGCGGCGCCGGCAGCCGCGGTCGGCGTGCTCAGCAGCCGGGCGAAGCCGTCGCGGTTGAAGTTGGCCACGTCGGCGTTGAATGCCGTGCCCGCCTCGGCGCTGTCGCTGCCCCCGGCCATCGACTTGCTCAGCGTCGGCGCCAGCTTGGTGGGCGACGACAGGATCTGCAGGGACGGCATCGCGACTTCCTGCGCCGATTCGTTGGTGAAGACCAGGGTCACGAGCTGGCCTGTCAGGCCCTTGATGGTGAGCGGAAAGTCTTTGGCCAGCGTCCCGGTGTTCGACACCTGCCAGACACCGGTGCCGGCACCGGCATAGGTGCTGCCGTCGACCGCACCGCAGTCGGTGCAGGCCGCGGTCAGCGGCGACGGCGTGTCGACGGCGGCCGCCGGCGCCGCGCTCGCGCCACCGGTGCCCTCACCACCACCGCCCCCGCCGCCGCAGGCCGCGAGGATGGCAACGGCGGCCAGGGATGCGATCGCGCCGAAGAGGGCGTTGGGGGTTCTGCGAAGCATGAGCTGTTCCTTGTTCGGCGGAGGCCGGTACCTGTGAGGCGCCGGGACAGCGTGAACAGAGGGGGGAAAGCTCTGCAGGCCGCGGCCCGATCGCGTGGCATGACCCAGCTATCGGCAGCGATCGGTGAACCTTGAGGGCGTGGCCGTGCCAGACAGGCAACGGCGCGCGGCAGGCCGCAATTTCAGGAAGAAATGCGCATCCAGGCCGACATTTGCGAAGGCCGGGTCGGTTCGATTCCCGGAGCCCGCCGGCCCTTCAGGCGAAACCCAGGCGAATGGCCAGTGCGGCCAGGGTCACGAACAGGACCGGCACGGTGAGCACGATGCCGACCCGGAAGTAGTAACCCCAGGCGATGGTGGTGCCCTTCTTGGCCAGCACGTGCAGCCACAGCAACGTGGCCAGGCTGCCGATGGGCGTGATCTTCGGCCCGAGGTCGCAGCCGATCACATTGGCGTAGATCATCGCCTCCTTGACCACGCCGGTGGCGTTCGAGGCATCGATGGACAGCGCGCCGATCAGCACCGTCGGCATGTTGTTCATCACCGAGGACAGCAGCGCCGTCAAGAAGCCGGTGCCCATCGCCGCGCCCCAGACGCCGCCCTGCGCGAAGACGTTCAGCAGCCCGGCGATGCGGTCGGTGAGGCCCGCGTTGCGCAGGCCGTAGACCACCAGGTACATGCCCAGCGAGAAGACCACGATCTGCCAGGGCGCGCCGTGCAGCACCTTGCGCGTGCTGATCACCGAGCCACGCGCCGCCACGGCCAGCAGCAGCGCCGCGCCGACCGCCGCCACCGCGCTCACCGGCACGCCCAGTGGCTCCAGCCCGAAGAAGCCGATGAGCAGCAGAACCAGCACCACCCAGCCTGCCCGGAAGGTGGCCCGGTCCTTGATTGCTTCGCCCGGCGCCTTGAGCTGCGCCACGTCGTAGGTGGCGGGAATGCCGCGCCGGAAGTACAGCATCAGCACCACCAGGCTAGCGAGCACCGACGCGATGTTCACAGGGACCATGACGGCCGCGTAGTCGTCGAAGCCGATCTTGAAGAAGTCCGCCGAAACGATGTTCACCAGGTTCGAGACGATCAGCGGCAGGCTGGCGGTGTCGGCGATGAAACCCGCCGCCATCACGAAGGCCAGGGTCGCAGCCGGCGTGAAGCCGAGGGCCAGCAGCATCGCCATCACGATCGGCGTGAGGATCAGCGCGGCACCGTCGTTGGCGAACAGGGCCGACACGGCCGCGCCGAGCAGCACGATGAAGGCGAACAGCAGCCGTCCACGGCCGCCGCCCCAGCGTGCGACGTGCAGCGCCGCCCATTCGAAGAAGCCGGCTTCGTCCAGCAGCAGGCTGATGACGATCACGGCCACGAAGGTGGCGGTGGCGTTCCAGACGATGCCCCAGACCACCGGGATGTCGCCCAGCTGCACGACGCCGAACATCAGCGCGATCACGGCCCCCAGCGACGCGCTCCAGCCGATGCCCAGGCCGCGCGGCTGCCAGATGACCAGGACGAGCGTGAAGATGAAAATGAGGATGGCCGTCAGCATGGGGCCTGCTCGCGCACGGCGTGCTTCTCATGGGGGCAACGGATCAGGACGATCATCGTCACCGGCGGATCCCGATCTCGCGCACTTCATGCTGGATGGCCATGCGCTCCAGCTTGTCCATCGGCAGCGACAGCATGAACTCGATGCGGCGCTTGAGCGCCACCGCCGTGTCCATGAACGCCCGCTTCTTCTCTTCCTCGGTGCCTTCCACCGCGGCCGGGTCCGGCAGGCCCCAATGCGCGGTGATCGGCTGGCCCGGCCACACCGGGCACATCTCGCCCGCGGCCTGGTCGCAAACGGTGATCACGAAGTCCATCGGTGCGGCGCCGTCCTTGGCGAACTCGCCCCAGCTCTTGCTGCTGTAGCCACGGTCTTCGATGTGGAGCGTGCGCAGCGTTTCGAGCGCCAGCGGGTTCACCGCGCCCTTGGGTTGGCTACCGGCGGAGAAGGCCTTGAACCGGCTGCCGCCCCGCTGGTTGAGCAGGCCTTCGGCCAGGATGGAACGCGCCGAGTTGCCGGTGCAGATGAACAGCACGTTGTGAAGGGTGTCGGTCATGAGGGTCAGTAGGTTTGGGGAATCTGGATTACTTCCGACCTGCATTCGGGCCGCAGCAAGCGTTGTTGGAGCGCTCCAACCGCTCGGCTGCCTTCGTTGCCAAACCCTGAATTTGCTGGCTGACCTGGTCGCGACGCTGACCGAAGGTTCGGGAGGTATCCATCGTTCTGTAGTGCTCCCAGGCCAAGCCTTGTGGGTCCGTCACCCAATGCTTTTCGCTCTTGGCATAGCAACAGACCGTCTCCCCTTCATCGAACAGCGTCCGGTCGGCTGCGCCGGCACGACGCTTCAGTTCGGCAAGCTCTTCCTCGTTCTCGGCTTGGAAGCCGAAGTGGTCGACGCCCTGGCCACGGCTGACGGTCGAAATCGCAAAGTTGACGCGTGGGTCTTCCAGCATCCATTTCGCATAGTCCGGCTCCAGGCGAGTCGGCTCGGCACTGAACAGCTTGGAATAGAACTCGACGCTCTTCGACAGGCTGTCGACGTGCAGATGGACATGGAAGCGCTTCATGGACAACTCCTTAGGACGAACAAGCCAACGTGCCACCCGAGGCGACACAAGCCTCGCCCTGGCAGCAGTTTTCCGTGAGATAGCCGAGCAGAGCGTTCATCCGGTCGAAGGCTGCTCGGTAGATGAGGTTGCGGCTCTGACGCTCCTGCGTCACCAAGCCAGCATGCGTCAATTCCTTGAGATGGAACGACAGCGTGGTGGCGGGAACGGCGAGAGCGTCAACCAACGCGCCGGGGGTCATGCCCACCGGGCCGGCGACCACCAGGCTGCGGAAGACCTGCAGCCGCACGGGTTGCGCGAGTGCGGCCAGTGCGCGAACGGCATCGTTTGTTTCCATAGTTCAATTATGTTCGAATAATAAAATTAATTGGAAGAAAAATCTTCCGATTGATGTCTTGCACCGTCGGGCGGGCTGTGTGGCCTCAGGAAGACCCGACGGGCGGCGGCGTGGTGGCGAGCGGCAGCTTGCGCCAGCGGCGGTGATGCCAGCTCCACAGCTGCGGGTGCTGGCGCACCTGCTGCTCGGTGAGCTGAACCAGCCGCTCGACATCCGACGCCAGTGACCCCTGCCCCAACGGCACCGGCGGCTGGATCTCGAAGCGCCAGACCGGCTCGGCCGCCGTTGTGGCCACCGGCAGCAGCGGCGCCCGCGCCGAGCGGGCGAGCTGCGCGGGGCCGGCCGGCATGGCGGCGTCCTTGCCGAGGAAGCGCTGCATCAGCCCGGTCTCGGCCTGCTGCACGCCCTGGTCCATCATCACGAAGACGACGCGGCCCTGCTTGAGCGCCGAGACCATCTGCGCATAGGCACGCAGGCCGGTGTTCGCCAGGATGCCTTCGATACCGTACTGCTCGAGCCCGTTCTGCAGCAGTCCGGCCGACATCATCCGTGCCTCGCGGTAGACCACGCTCACGCCCCAGCCGGCGCGCGCCAGCTTGACGGTGAGCAGCGCGGCGTTGCCCATGTGCGTGGCCAGCAGGATCGCGCCGCGCCCGCCGGCCATGGCGGCGCGCAGGTGCGCGAGGCCATCGACCTCGCAGCGCGCGATGAGCATGTCTTCATCCTGGCGCTGGTCGAACATCGCCAGGATCTCGAGCACGGCGGTGTTGTTCACGCGGTAGGCCTCGCGCAGCAGCGGCGCGACCGAGGGGTCGCCGGGCGGCAGGCCCAGCGCCAGCGCCATGTCGTGCGCGATGCGCCGGCGTTGGCGCCATGCCAGGCGGTACTGCAGCGTGCCGGCCAGCCTGCCGAGCAGGCGCACGCGCTGGAAGCCGGCCACGCGCAGCACAGTGCGCAGGCCGAGAAAGAGCGCGCGGCGACGGGCGCGGCGCAAGCGCCGACCCAGGTCGACCGGACGTTCTGCGTCGCTCACGCGTCCCCCTCTCGCTCCTGCGGACCGCGCACCAGGCTCACCTGCGCATCCGCCAGCCGGTAGATCCGGTCCGCCGCGTCGATCAGCAGGCCCTGGTGCGCCACGGCCAGGATCGTCAGGCTGCCCTTGAGGCGCTTCACGGTGTCGATCACCACGGCCTGGGCTTCGGCGTCGAGGCTGCTGGTCGCCTCGTCGAGCACCAGCAGGCTGGGCTTGTGCACCAGCGCCCGCGCGATGGCCAGCCGCTGGCGCTGGCCGCCCGAGAGGCGCGAACCGCCCTCGCCCACGCGCGTCTGCAATCCTTCGGGCATGGCGTCGACGAAGTCGAGGGCACCGGCAGCGCGCAGGGCGTCGCGCAGGTCGGCCTCGCTCAAGTCTTGCTCGCCGAGCGCCAGGTTGTAGGCGATCGATTCGTTGACCAGCACCGAGTCCTGCGGCACGTAGCCGATCTGCCGCCGCCACGGGCGCAGGGCCAGTTCGGGCATCGGCACGCCGTCGACGCGCACGCTGCCGGCCTCCGGCTGGAGCAGGCCGACCACCAGGTCGAGCACCGTCGTCTTGCCGGCACCCGAGGGGCCGACGATGACGGTCAGCTCGCGCGAATGGATGGTGAAGGACGCGTCCTCGAGCACCAGCCGGCCGTCGCCGTGGCGGAAGCGCACGCCGTCGAACGCGATGCCGTCGGCCAGCGTCGCGGTGCGGTCGCCGCCCTTCGGCTCGGCCTGCGCATGCGCGGCGTCGATGCCGTCGATGAGCGCCCAGTAGGCGCTCTCGCGCACCGCGATCTGCTGATAGGCCCGTTGCGTCTTGGAGAGATAGCTCACCACCCGTGCCAACAGAAACAGCATGACCAGTACCGACGCCAGCGGCATCTTCAGCACCACCAGGCTCAGGAAGAAGCCGGTGCCGACCATGATGGCGAGCAGCGGGTCCTGCAAGGCGCTGAGTGCTTCGCGGCTGACCACCTGGCGGCGCAGCGCCCGGCGCAGCTGCTTCATCTGGTCGGACAGCAGCGCATCGACGTGGTCTTCGCGCGCCATCGCCTTGAGCGGCTTGGCCGCGGCCAGCTGCGCGCCGATGGCTGACAGCAGCGAGGTCAGCAGCTGCGTCTGGTGCTGGCCCGCGCGGCGCGAGCTGCGGATGAGCGTGTGCAGCAGCGCCAGCAGCAGGCCGCCGGCGATGGCCGTGGCCACGCCCGCCTGCCACGAGATCGCAAGCGCGATGCCCATGTAGATCATCGAATTGAGCAGCATCGCCGCCATCTCGGCGCTGTACTGGAAGGCCTCGGACGCACGTTGCGCCTCGGTCGCGACCGCGTTCGACAGCCGGCCGACCGACTGCTGCAGGTAGTGGCTCCAGCGCGCGCCCATCACCGCGCGGATCAGCGCCAGCCGCAGGTCGGTAGCGATGTGCGCCACCGTGTAGCCGACCTGCTTGTTGGCCACCAGCGTGAGCCCGGCGCGCAGCGCGATCAGCGCGATCGCGAGCGTGAGCATGACCGGCGCGGTCGGCGGCAGGCCGAGGACATCGGCGATGCGCGTGGCGACCTGCTCGGGCATCGACGGCTTGTGGTTCGGGTCGTTCGCTGTCGTGAGCGTGAGCATCGACAGCAGCATCGACATGCCGAGGCCGTCGAGCAGCCCGGCGACGAAGACCGCGGCGAGCGCCGCCGCGCTGCGGCCCGGGTAGGCGCGCACGAAGGCGCCGATCATCGGCACCGCGCCGCGGGCGCGAGCGGCGGTCACGGCGTCGGCAGACTCACCGCTCATGCCGCGAAGAACCGCAAGGAGGGGCCGCGGCGGATCACGACCGGACGCGTCGGGTCGGTGTCGTAGGCCTCGCCGTCGAGCGAATAGCCGGCGAGGCCGATGATCTCGGCACGGGCACTGGCGCCGCTGAGGAAGCCGTGGGCCACGTCCATCGAGCGCGAGAAGCGCCCCGTCAGCAGGCGCGGCAGCGATCGGTAGAAGCGCGTGGCATGGCGCGACACGGCCGTCAGGCGCATGCCGCCGTCGGCGCGCGTGGCGTAGGGGTCGAACAGGCCCTGGCGGTGCTGCAGCGTCGTCGCCAGCAACAGGTTCACCTTGCCCTCGAAGCGGCCCAGCGGACCGGCATCGATGCGCAATGTCGGACACGACAGACCCGACCGCCCGCGCAATGCAAGGACCACCAGGCGCAGCAGCGAGGACAGCGTGCTCAGGTGGCCGGTGCGCAACGCGCCGTCACCGCCGATGCGGTGGGCGTGCGTGCGGCGGATCACGCCGTCGATCAGCGCCGCGCCGACCCACAGCCCTCGGCGCGCCGGCGCCGGTGCCTGCTCGATGCACAGCGTCGCGCGCTCGACGACGGCTGCGTCCCAGCGCTTCTCTGCGACTGCCGCCAGGCCGCGCTTGAGCAACGCGAGCGCATCGATGCCCGGTGTCAGGTCGGCGGCGGTGAGGTTGGTGCGGCCGCCGGGCAGCACGAGCAGGTCCGGCATCCAGGCCCCCGTCGGCAGGCTGGCCAACTGGTCGATGACCGCGCGCACGGTCCCGTCGCCGGCCAGCACCATCACGTGGCGCTGTCGCCGCGCCAGGATGGCGTCGACGGCGGCGATGAGCGATGCGGGACCGTCGACCACGACCACCTCGGCACCCTGCGCCTTCGCCACCGCCTGCGCCTGCTCGGCCAGGCCGCGCGACGCGCGAAAGCTCAGCGGGTTGACGATGAGGCAAGGTGGCAACGACGCATTCGCCAACCCTTGAAGCGCCTCCGCGATAGGCGCTCCCCCAGGTACACCGGCGTTCAAGACCGGCCGGACCGCGGCAGCCACGCGCGCATCGCCGATCGCTCGTTCGGCGTCTGACGGGCCGACTGCCAGAGCTCGCGCACGGCGGCGAAGAAGCTGTCGCGGTTGGTGATGCGATAGGACGCATCCGCCGGCAGGTTCTGCATCAGGCGGCGATGCGCTTCGTCCATGTTGTGGTACGGCAGCGCCGGGAAGAGATGGTGCAGCGCGTGGTAGCGCAGGCCCACCGGGAAGAAGGCGATGGTCAGCCAGGTCTGGCCGGTGATGTTGATGGATTCTTCCACCTGGCCCGCCAGGTCCATCGGCGTGCCGTCGTTGACGTAGCGGTGCGCCGCCAGGTTGCGCACCCAGTTCAGCCCCAGCGTGAAGGCCAGCAGCAGGTAGCCCATCGCCACGTGCCTGAAGCTGATCACGTCGCGCCAGACCAGCACGGCGAGCGCCACGATGTACGCGAAGCACAGCACCTCGACGATCTTCAGGTGCTTCTCGAAGCGTTTGGGGAAGCGCTCGCTGTAGTACGGGTTCGACACGGCCGCCGACGCGCGCGTCAGCACCCAGTGGCGCAGCCCGCCGTGCAGCCACGACAGCGGCCCCAGCACGCCGAAGCGCACCGCCATGAAGAGCGGCAGCAGCGGCGCCTGCGCCAGGTACTTGAGGGTCTCTTTCACCGGCGACGAGCCGAGCGGCAGGTATTCGCCGTCCGACGGGGTGCCGAAGCGGCGATGGTTGTGGTGCTCGATGTGGTTGCTGTACAGGATCCACGGCATCAGGAACGGGATGCCCAGCAACAGGTTCCACGCCCGCTTGAACCACACCATCTGCTGGTTCGGCATGTGGATGATCTCGTGGATGAAGGTGCCCGAGCGGAAGAACAGCAGGCTGGCGACCAGGAAGGCCGCGATCTGCACGGCGCTCCAGGGCGTCGCCAGGAAGTAGACCGCCGTGAGCGCCCAGCCCACGCCGGTGCTCAGCAGGAAGTCGGTCCAGTAGATGGCCGGCGAGCGTTCGAACAGGTCGTCGATCAGCGCGCGCGCCTGTCCCCGCCATGCGAAATTTCGGGTGGCCGCGGCAGCGGCGGGAGCCCGATCGACGGGCGTGGAAGTGGCGGTCACAGCTCTGCGGATGGAATCGGGAGGGGGGCTAAAGCATAGCGGGTACGGGAAGTCCCCGGCAGGGGCTCCAGTACCGCGGTCTCCGGGGCCGTCGCGACGGTCAGCCACTGACATCCGCCAGCGTCATGTCGAGCGGCGCATCGAAGGGCGGCAGCGTGAGGCGGATGCGCACCGGCAGGAACTGCCGCGCCGGCTCGACCCAGACCTCCGCCCGCGTGTCGTCGGGCTTGCGCAGCGACCGCGTCAGCTTCTGGGTTCGCAGGTTGCCCGCGGGGGTCTTGATCGTCTCGGCCCCCGAGGCTTCGAAGATCCAGGTTTCGGCGCGGCCGCGCACGCCCACCACCGGCATCACGATCCGCCCGCCGGCCTTCGCCTTGGCCGGGTCCGCCGTCAGGATGGCCTGCAGTTGCACCAGCCAGCTCACGCGGTCCTGGGCGCCCGGCACCAGCGGGATGTCCGGGGCGGAGCCCGAGAAATCGATCCGCGATTCGCCCCGCACGAAGGTGGCCTCCCGCGCCGACTTGCCCAGGCGCTTCTCCACATAGCTGCCGGGGGCCACGCCCGCGGCGTCGAAGCCGCCCTGGCTGGCCCAGTTGATGAGCGCCAGACCGGCGACCGTGCCCTTGAGGTGCGCCTCGTAGGCATCGCCAGTACGCTTCCACGCGAACTCGCCGCTGCCCCGGATGCCGCCGCGCTGCATCTGGTAGAGCACGGTGAAGGAACGCGCGATGCGGGTCGGGTAGACCTTGGCTTCGGCGTCGCGTGCCGCCGGCGCTGTGCCCGGTGGTTCGGCGGCGGACGCCGCGGTTGCCGAGGATCCCAGCAGGACCGCCGCGCACAGCACGATCCGGCGCCGGGAGAAATTCGAGAGAAGAAGAGACATGGACGAGCAGACTGAATAGCCACTCATTCTCAGCGCAGCACGCCGAGCCGGCGCAAGCGCCAATAGATACCCGGCGCCGCCAGCAGCGGATGCCGCCGCTGGAAGGGGGTGGGTTCGATCCTGTAGCCGCTGTGGCGCTCGACCTTCCAGGCGACGTAGTCGGTGGCGTTGTCGAAGGTCAGCGCCGCCTTCAGCAGCCGCAGCAGGTTCAGCACCGGCCCCAGCCGGCGACGCATGCGCCAGCGGTACTCGGCGGTGGTGCGCTCGTCCGGTGCCAGCACGGGGGCCACTTCGCCCGGCGCCTTGGTGAAGGCCAGCCCGCCCTCCTCCCAGGCCAGCGGCAGCAGGCGTGCGTAGCGCAAGCCGTCGTGCGCCAGCAGGTCTGCGCCGCGCGTGCTGCGCTCGACCCGCAACTCGGCCGCATAGGTGCGCGCATACAGGGCGCGCCAGAAGGCGACCGGCTCGGCGCGCAGCGGCCCGAGCATCGCCGCCCAATGCGCGGCGGCCACCACCGCGTCGCACACCGCATCGCGCATGGTGAGCCGGTCGGCCTCGCTGCGCGCATGAATGCAGGCACAGGGCTGCGAGAAGCGCGCCCACAGCGTGGTGTCGATGCGCTGCACCGACATCGCCCGCCGGAACTGCGCGACCGTCATGACCGCGTACTTGGCGCGCAGGCTGCGGCCGTCGACGGACTCTTCCAGGTAGCCGACGTTCGGCGGCAACAGGCGGTTGGCGCAGGCCGCGAGCCACGGGCCCGGCCAGTCGCCGACGTGGTCGACCAGCACGTAGAAGTCGAGCACGCCGTCGAGCGCGCTGTCGCGCAGGGCCGAGCCGTAGAACAGCACGGCTGCCGCCCCGCCCTGCGCACGCGCCGCCAGCCGCTCGGCCAGCGCGACGACAGCGGGCGGCACGGCGCGCCGCAGCTCGTCGTCGATCAGCGCGCGCAGGTCACTCACGTCTGTCACGTCGCTCAGTTCGGCGCGGAGAGCCAGGAGCGCAGCGGGCCGCGGCGGCGCGCCACCGCAGCCTGCAGCAGCCGCACCGCATGCACCACCAGACAAGCGACGGTCCAGATCGCCACGGCGAGGATGCCCAGGTCCGGACGGCCGAAAGGAAGGGACGCGGTCAGCAGCAGCAGGTTCGGGTTGCGGCGCGCGGTGATGAGACGGAAGCGGCTGTCGAAGCGCTCCCACACGTGCATCTCGATGCCGAAGCACGCGATGAAGAGGCCCTCTTCCAGCCGCTGCAGCACATAGCCCGCGACGATGGCCGTGAGCGCCAGCGCGGCATGCGTCAATGGCAGGCCGACGGCCGTCAGCCCGACGATCCAGGCCCACCACCAGAACGGCGGATGGACCAGGTCGATGGAATGGTCGTAGAAGTCGCCGAAGCGCGACGAGTTCAGCGTGACGCGCGCCAGCTTGCCGTCCACGGTGTCGAGGAAGGTCATGCCCCAGGCGGCCGCCAGGCCCCAGCCGTAGTGCCCGGTCCAGAACAGCCACATGGCGGCCAGCACCAGCGCCAGGCTGAGCGAGGTCACCTGGTTCGGCGTGATGCCGGCCTCGGCGCACAGCCGCGTGACGTAGCGCGCCGGCCGCGGCCAGGCGTAGAGCGTGACCAGGTCGGTGACGCCTTTGTAGGCGCCGCGGAAGGTGCGCCATTCGATGGCGTCCATGCTCTGCGCGGTCAAGGGGAGCAGGTAGGGCGGTTCGCGCTTGCGCAGCTTGTCGTTGTAGCCGTCGGCGATCTGCGCCGGCGAGACGGTGCGTGCACCGGCCAGCGCTTGCCGATCGGCCAGCAGCCGGGCGGCTTCGTCGGCATGCGCGGCTGCAACGGACAACGCGACCACGTCGCCATCGCCCTCGCCCGCCCGTAGCGCGACGTCGTCTTTCGCACCGGCGAGGCCGCGCACCAGCGCCTCGTCGAACACCCAGTCGGCCCGCAACAGCACGACGCGATCGGCATCGGCCGATGTCGCCACCACGCCGGCACGCGCGAACTGGCGCTGCAGCCGCGCCTCCGACGTGAGGCCCCAGACACGCAAGGCCGATTGGCCGACGACGATCCCCGCAACGCGCTGGGTGGGCGCCTTGTCTGCGCTCATTTGGACAGCCCGGCGCGCGGGGTATGAAGTTTTGGCATGATCGAAGCGAAGTGTCTAGAAAAGAAGCAGCGGGCGATTATCGATGAGCGGATTGACCTTGGCCCACGTGTCGGACCTGCACCTCCCCTTCGAGCCGGTGCTGTCGCTGCGGCAGCGCCTGTCGAAGCGCCAGCTCAGCGCCTGGTCCTGGCAGCGGCGGCGCGCGCTGCACCGCACCGACATCCTCGACGCGCTTGCGCAGGACCTGCGTGCCCATGCGGTCGACCACATCCTGGTCACCGGCGACATCACCAACTTCTCGCTGCCGGGCGAGTTCGAGCAGGCGGCGCGCTGGCTCACGGCGCTGGCGCCGCCGGAGCGCATCAGCATCGTGCCGGGCAACCACGACGCGCTGGTGCCGGTGCCGCACGCGCAGGGCCTGGGGCTCTGGCAGGGCTGGACCCGCGCGGACGATGGCTGGCCTGTCGTGCATCGCCGCGACGGCGTGGCGCTGATCGGGCTGAACTCGGCGCTGCCGACCGCACCGTTGCTGGCCCGCGGCCGGCTGGGCGACGAACAGCTCGCACGCCTCGAACAGTTGCTGATCGCTGAAGGCCAGGCGGGGCGCACGCGCATCGTCATGCTGCATCACCCGCCGGCTGCAGGCGCCATCGGCCGGCGCAAGGCCCTGGCCGACGCCCCGGCGCTGCGCGCCGTGCTGCGGCGTGCCGGTGCCGAGCTGGTGCTGCACGGCCATGCCCGCGACGCCCGCATGGACGTGGTGGCCGGGCCGTCGCTGCCGATTCCCTGCCTCTGCGTGCCCTCGTCGTCGGCGGTGCCGAACCCGAAGGACCAGGGCGCGCTCTGGCACCGGCTGCGGCTGGTGGACGGTGCGAGCGGCCCCCAGGTCATGGTCGAGGTGCGCCGCTGGTCGACCGAAGCGGAGGCCTTCATCGCCGACGGCGGCTACGCGCTGGCCCTGCCGCGTGCCCGCCCGCGCGACTCAGGCGAGAATGTCGGCCGCTGAGAGCACAAGCGATACACGACCCTGGACGACTGCGATGGCCAATGCCACTGAAACGAAATTCGGCGATCCCGCCACACGCCTCGCGCAGACGGACTGCTGGACGCTGCTGCTGCGCCCCAAGCAGCCCACGCTGGGTGCATTGGTGCTGGTTTGCCGCGAGCCGGTCCAGGCCTTCGCCGATGTGAGCGCGAAGGCCTTCGCGGAAATGCAAGGCATGGTTCGACGCATCGAGGCCGCGCTGCACGAGCTGGTGGGCTACGAGCGCATCAACTACCTGATGCTGATGATGGTCGACCCCGACGTGCACTTCCACGTGATCCCGCGCTACGACGGCGCGCGCAGCTTCGAAGGCGTGACCTTTCCCGACGCCGGCTGGCCCGGCCCGCCGGCGCTGGACGCCGCCGTCGCGCTCGACGCCACGATGACCGCCCAACTGAGCGTCGCCCTGCGCGAGGCCCTGCAGCGCACCGCCCCCTGAGAGACTGAGGCATCGTCCCTTGCGCTTTCTCTCGTTCGATCGGCTCGACCGCTACGCGGTGCGCCTGTTCGCCGTGCCGCTGCTCACGGCGCTGGCGACCATGCTGCTGGCGACCATGCTCCAGCGCCTGCTGCGTCTGTTCGACATCGCGGCCTCCACCGGCGCATCGATCGCCAGCGTGCTGTTCCTGGCGGCCGACCTGGTGCCGCACTACCTGGGGCTCGCGCTGCCGGTGGCCTTCACGGCCGCCATCTTCATGGCCGCGGCGCGCATGGGCGATGACAGCGAGCTCGACGCGATGCTCGCCACCGGCCGCTCGATCGCGCGCATCGCGGCGCCCTATTTCATCCTCGCGCTCTTGCTGTGCGTGTTCAACCTCTACCTCTTCGGTCGGCTGCAGCCGCTGGCGCGCTACGACTACCACGTGAAGATGGACGCGGTGCTGCAGACCAATTGGGACGCGAAGATCGAAGAGAACCGTTTCATCGACATCGCCCACGGCTTCAGCTTCAGCGCCGACCGGGTCGAAGACAACGGCCGCCGCTTCACCGGTGTCTTCATGGAACGGCGCCAGAACGGCATCGAGGAAATCACGACGGCCGTGCGCGGCCAGCTCGAGAGCGACCCGGACACCCGCAAGCTGCGCCTCAAGCTCGAGGACGGCATGCGGGTGCGGCAGACGTCCGACGGCGCGATCGCCACCACCCGCTTCGTCGACGGCTTCGTGGAAGATTTTTCCCGGGCACGCGCACCCTACCGTGATCGCGGTGACACGGCCACCGAACGCACGCTGCCCGAGCTCTGGCAGGCCATGTGCAAGACCTGCGACCCCGACTCGGCGGCCGAATTCCACAGCCGGCTGGCACGCGCCCTGCTGCCATTGCTGCTGCCACTGCTGGCGCTGCCGCTGGGCATGGCGTCCAAGCGCGGTCGCCGCACGCCGGGGGTGGTCTTCGCGTCGCTGGCCTTGCTGCTGCTCAACCACACGCTTCAGTTCGGCAAGAGCCTGGCCGAGAGCGGCCGCCTGCCCGCCGCGCTGGCGGTGTGGACGCCGTTCCTGCTGTTCGCGCTGCTGAGCCTGTGGATCTTTCGCGGCAGCCTCGCCTGGCCTGGCGACAACCCGGTGTCGCGCACCGTCGGCGTGCTGGAGCGCCTGATCGAGCGCCTGAAGCCGCGGCGCCTGAGCAACGTGGCGAAGACCGCGCTATGAACCGCGCGATGGCTTCGTACCTGCGGCGCCGCGTCGGCACGCAGATCCTCGTGCTGCTGCTGGTCATCACCGCGCTGATGCAGGTGCTCGAGCTGCTGGACGTCACCACCGACGTGCTCAAGCGCGACCAGGGCTTCATCGGCATCGTTTACTACGGCCTGCTGCGCCTCCCGGCCGAGCTGGTGATGGCCCTGCCGCCCGCCGTGCTGCTCGGCACGCTGATGGCGCTGGCCACCATGGCGCGCAACCTCGAGATCGCCACCATGCGCACGGCGGGCCTAAGCATGATGCGGCTGCTCGGCTACCTGCTGCCGCTGGCCGCCGTGCTGGCCGTCGCGCAGTTCGTGCTGTCCGACCGCGTGCTGCCGCCTGCCGAGAACGGCCTGAAGGAATGGTGGAGCGCCAGCGCGCCGGCCGACGACACGCCGACCAAGCGATGGGCGCACACCTCCGGCGGCACGGTGTCGATGGAAAGCACCAGCCCCGATGGCCGCCGGCTGATCGACGTGCGGCTGTATGTGCGCGACGACCGCGGCCTGATCAAGAGCCGGCTCACCGCCACCGAAGCGCAATGGGACGGCAAGGTCTGGCGGCTCAAGGGCGTCAACGAATTCGTCTATGGGGACACGCGCGTCGAACGCACCCAGGTGGCCGAGCGCGCCTGGGACACCAACCTGCGCCCCGAAGACGTGCTGCGGCTCGACGTCGCGCGGCCGAACCTGTCGACCGCGATGCTGGCCGAGGTGATCGCCGGCACCCGCACCGGGACCCAGCCCCACCGCTACTACCAGAGCGTGCTGTACCGTTCGTACGCCGCACCGCTGGCGATCTTCGTCATGCTGCTGCTGGCGCTGCCGACCGCGGTATCGCTGCCGCGCGGAACGGGCGGCGGGTCGAGAATGGCGATGGCGCTGATCCTCGGCCTGGGCTTTCTTCTCTGCGACGGGATCGTCGCGGCCGTGGGGCTCGCCGCCCGCTGGCCGCCCCTGGTCATCGCGCTCGCCGCGCCGGCGCTGTTCGCCGCGATCGGCCTTCTGCAACTGCGAGCCTCCGAACGCCTATGAATCTCTGGATCGACACCACCGCCGCCACCCGAGCGGAACAGCTCTACGGCATCGCGCCGGTCGAGCGCCTGCGCCGCAGCGTGAAGCACCTCGATGCCGGGGCGCAGGTCGTCCTGTCCGGCGTCGATGCCGGGCGCACCGCCTGGCCGGCAGCGAAAGCCGACGTCGACACCGCACCGCTGGGCACGCGCCTGCGCCAGGCGCTGGCCGGCGGCGCGCTGGTCGCGATCGACGGCGGCAACGCGGTCGACCCGCGGCTGATCGATGTGCTGCTGCGCGGCACGTCCCCCTGCGTCGCCGCCCGCGGCCAGGGCGCCGAACGCGCCGTCGTGCTGCGCCTGGAGCCCGCGCTGATCGACGCGATCCCGGCCGATGCGCAGACGCTGCGTGAGGTGGCCGATGCGCTGACGGCCGCGGGCCGCATCGCACCGTACGACGAGACGGACTTCCCCGCCTACGTCAACAAGCTGCGCCGCTCTCTGCCCTACTGGATCTACGCGGTGAACGACAAGGCCACGCGCCGCCGGCTCGAGCGCCAGATGTTCTGGGACAACTACAAGGGCTCGACCGACCTGCTCACCCGCTGGGTCTACCCGCCGCTGGTGTGGCCGCTGGTGCGCCTGTGCACCCGCTGGGGCATCCACCCCAACACGGTGACGGTGCTGTCGATCATCCTCACAGTCGCAGCCGTGCCGCTGTTCGCGCGGGGCGACTTCCTGCTGGGCTTCCTGTGCGCCTACGGCATGAGCGTGCTCGACAGCGTCGACGGCAAGATCGCACGCGTGACGCTCACCGATTCGGCCATCGGCAACGTGCTGGACCACGGCCTGGACATCGTGCACCCGCCCTTCTGGTACTTCGCCTGGGCCTGGGGCCTGGGCGGGCGATCGATGGACGACCCGCTCTACGCGGCGGCTGTCTGGCTGATCGTCTTCTACCTGGGCGACCGCATCGTGCTCGGCATCGCCAAGGCCCGCCTGGGCTTCGCGCTGCATGCGGCGACACGGCTGGACGGCCGGGTGCGCAGCTTCATCGCGCGCCGCAACATCACCATGACGATCATGGCGCTCGCGCTCCTGGTCGGCGCCGGCCCCGCCGGCTTGGTCCTCGTCACCGCCTGGCAAGGCCTGACGTTCGCCTGGCACGGCGTACGCACGGTCTGGCTCGGCTTCCTCGCACGCAACAAGGCCCGCCCCGCTGTCTGATGACCACGCTTGAAATCGTCCCGGTGCGCACACCGGCGGAACTGGACCGCTTCATCCAGCTGCCTTCGAAGATCCACGCACGCGACCCGCACTTCGTGCAGCCGCTGATGATGGAACGGCGTGAGGCCTTCTCGCCGCGCAAGAACCCGTACTTCGCGCATGCCGAGACGCAGTTCTGGCTGGCCCGCAAGGACGGCCGCGATGTCGGGCGCATCAGCGCGCAGATCGACAAGCTGGTGAAAGACCCGGCGGTCGGCCACTTCGGGATGATCTGCGCGGAGGACGACGCCCAGGTCTTCGCCGCGCTCTTCAAGACTGCAGAAGACTGGCTCGCCGCGCGCGGCAAGACGAAGGTGCTCGGTCCCTTCAACCTGTCGATCAACGAAGAGACCGGCCTGCTGGTCGACGGCTTCGACACGCCGCCGATGATGCTGATGGGCCACGACGCCCGCTACGTCGGCGCACGGGTCGAGGCCGAGGGCTACGTGAAGGCGAAGGACATGATCGCCTACCTCTACGACATCGAGCACGAAATGCCCGCCGCTGCGCGCCGCATGATCGGCCCGCGCAAGCCCTCGGCCCTGACCGTGCGCAACCTCGACACCCAACGCTACCTCGAAGAGTTCGACACGGTCACTGCGATCTTCAACGACGCCTGGTCGCAGAACTGGGGCTTCATCCCGTTCACCGAGGCGGAGATCGCGCACATGGCCAAGAGCCTGAAGATGTTCATCGACCCCAAGTGCGTCGCCATCGTCGAGCTCAACGGCAAGGCCGTGGGCTTCGGCATCGCCCTGCCCAACCTCAACGAGATGATTGCCGACTTCGGCGGCAAGCTGCTGCCCTTCAACTGGGCCAAGCTCATGTTGCGGCTCAAGCGTGGCACGAAGACGGCGCGTGTGCCGCTGATGGGCATCAGCCGCAGCATCAGCGGCGAACTGGCAGGCGCCATTGCGCCCTTCCTGGCCATCGACACCATGCGCCAGGGCCTGCGCGCCAAGGGCGTGAAGCAGGTCGAGCTGTCGTGGATCCTCGAGGACAACCGGCCGATGCGCCACATCATCGAATCGCTCGGCGCTGCCCCCTACAAGACCTACCGCGTGTACGAAAAAACCATTGGCATCGGCGCCTGATATGAGCGGACTCACCGCGCTGGTGCTGGCCGGCACGCGGTCCGGCGGCGACCCGCTGGCCGACTACGCCGGCGTGAGCCACAAGGCGCTGATCGAGATCGGCGGCACGACGATGATCGAGCGGGTGGTCGCCGCGCTGGTGGCCACCCCGGCGGTGGGACGCATCGTGATCGCGATCGACCGGCCTGGACTGCTGGATGACCTGCCGGGCCTTCAGCCCGATGCCTGCAGCAAACCGTGGACCGCGATGCCGACGCAGGAAGGGCCCAGCGCCACCGTCGCCGCAGCACTCGCACAAGAAGGCACGCCCTTGCTCGTCACCACGGCCGACCACGCGCTGCTGCAGGCCGCATGGATCGACGAGTTCCTGGCCGCCTGCCCGCCCGAGGCCGATGTGGCTGCCGCTTTGGCACCGCGCCAGGCGGTCGAGGCGGCGGCGCCCGCCACGCGGCGCACCTGGTTGCGCTTCTCGGACGACGATTTCTCCGGCTGCAACCTGTTCCTGCTGGCACGGCCGAAGGCAGCCGGCGTCATCGTGTTCTGGGGCGACATGGAGCGCTTGCGCAAGGAACCGCTGCGCATGATGCAGCGCCTGGGCTGGTGGTTCGCGCTGCGCTATCGGCTGGGCTGGCTCCGTTCGGCGGCGGCGGCCGAGCAGCTGGGTTTGCTGTCCGGCGGTGCGCGGCTCGCGCTGGTGTCGATGCGCGACGGGCGCGCCGCGATCGACGTGGACAAGGCCGCGGACCTGGACCTGGTACGCCGGCTGGTGGCGGCCGACGGCCCGTCCACCTCAGGCGGTCGCTGAGACCTTCGCGGTCTGCGGCGTCGCGCTGGCGCCGAGCCAGCCGGCGGCCAGGCTGCGCACGTACGTCAGGTCAGCCGGGAAATCGAGTTCGCCCCACTGCAGGCCTTCGATCGAGGCCACGCGGATGTCCGCCCCCGCACCGGCCAGGCGATGAATCGCCGAGAGGTACCACAGGCCCGGGCCCTCGGCGGTGCGCATCGTGCGTTCGAGTTCGGCGACGAACAGCGCGGCGCCCTCGGCCTCGAAGCGCAGGAAGCCGATCGATTCGCCGTTGACACGCTCGGCCGACAAGGTCTTGCCGATCGCGCGCAAGCGATCGCCCTCGACCTCAACCTTCATGTCGTCGGCGTCGTAGCCCGGTTTGCGGTCGATGGTGACCGTGATCGGGGCCGAGGGCGCGGCGAGCAGGCGGCGTGCGATCTCCGGCTCGAACAGGGTGTCGCCGTTGAGAATGAGGCAGGGAACCTGCAGTTCGGCACGGGCCATCCAGCAGCTCGCGAGGTTGTCGGCCAGCTTGTAGAAGGGGTTGAACAGGGTGCGAACCGTCATGCCGGCCGGCGTGATGCGTTGCAGCGCCTGCTCGACGAGGTCGGAGCGGAAGCCGGTCACGACGACCGCTTCGCCGATGCCCGCCTCCACCAGTCCGCGCAGTTGCCATTCGAGCATGCTGCGGCCCTCGCCCAGGTCGAGCAGGCACTTCGGGAGTTGTTCGGTCAGCGGCAGCAGGCGACTGCCTTGGCCGGCGCCGAGGATGAGGGCACGCTCAGGTCTGGACACGTTGATTCACCAATCAGAAAAAGGGGGAGACGATGGGGACAGGTCGGCGATTCGGCGGCGATGCGAGCCGGGGGATCAGGGCCGATCGATGCAAAGGTCGCGTTCGAGCCAGGCTCTGGACACCTGTGTCGCGCGCCAAGGCGCGTGCCGGTCTCGAAGCGCGAGATGCGCCACATGGGCGCTTCCGATTTCGAGCGCTGGAGTCTGCCAGACTTGGCCGGCAAACGCAGCGCCCTCACCCGCCGGCCGGGTATCGATGTCGCGAAGCTTGGCGAGGCTGTCGGCCCCGGCGGCCTTGGCGACCGCTTCCTTGCGCGTCCAGACTGCGCAGAAGCGCTGCGGATCGCGACCGGCCCAGGCACGCTCGCCGTCATTGAGGTAGCGCGGGAAGTCGTCGGCCGTCAACATGCCGATCGCCTCGACATCGACGCCGATCGGGCCGTCTGTCGACACGGCGCAGACGACGCGTCCTTCACAATGGGAGATGCTGAAATCGACCGCGAGATCGAGCACTGGCCGACCGTGCGCGGTGTACTGCAGAGACGACAGCACGGCGCCGCGGTGACCGAATTGCCGAAGCCCCTCGCACAACAGCCGGCTGGCGATCAGCGACCGGTGCCGCGCACGGGCACTGGGCCAGCGCGCGATCTGAGCCCGGCGGGGTTCTGGAAGTTCGGTCATCCAAGCAGCCTCGAGTGCCATCGGAAGCACGGAGTCGTCGGCGATCAGGACGGAGATGGGCATGGACGCAGCGTCTGGCGCGCACATGACATAATCGAGGGCTCAGCACCAAGGGCAATTTCGGATTATGGCACAGGGACATTTGGCGCCGGGCCCCGACCAGGGCTACGACCTCGACGCCAATGACGAGACCTTGCCGGTGCTGCAGCAACTGCGCGCCCGCTACGGCGCCATCTGCCGCGTGCCGTCGCTGACGCGCCCTGGCGATGGCCTCGTCATCCACGACCCCGACGACATCCGCCGCGTGCTGCTGACCAACCGCGGCAACTACGTCAAGGGCGCGGGCCTCGAGCGTGTGCGGGTGCTTCTCGGCAACGGTCTGATCGTCAGCGACGGCGACCTGTGGGCGCGCCAGCGCCGCATGATCCAACCCGCCTTCCAGGGCCAGGCGACCCGCGGCTTCGCCCCGGTCGTCAAGCAGGTCAACGCCGACCTGCTGACGCGCTGGAGCGCGCACGCCGACAGCGGCGAGCCCATCGACCTGACGCACGAACTCAGCAGCGTCGCGCTCGAGATCGTGCTGCGGGCGCTGTTCAGCGCGGACTTCGACCGCCTGGTGGAGGCCGAGGGCGGTAGCCCCTTCGACCTGCTGACCGAAGAGAGCCGGCGCGATCTGCAGTTCGCAGCCCGGTTCCGCGGCCTGGCGCGTTTCGTGCGCGCCATCATCGAGACCCGCCGCCAGGAGGCGCGGGTCGAGTCCGACTGGCTCTCGATGCTGATGCAGGCCCGCGACAAGGCCAGCGGCGAGCCGATGCCGGACCGGGCCCTCCTCGACGAGGTCATGACGCTGATCGTCGCCGGCCACGAAACCACCGCCAGCACGCTCAACTGGACCTGGTACCTGCTGTCCCGGCATCCCGAAGCCGAAGCGGCACTCCACGCCGCCATCGCCCACGCGGCGCCCGCCGAAGCCGCGCCGGACCAAGCCCTGGCGACCCCCTTCGCCTCCGCAGATTACGTCGAACAGGTGCTGCAGGAGGCGCTGCGGCTCTACCCGCCGGTGTGGCTCTTCAGCCGCCGCGCGCTGCAGGACGACACCCTGGGCGGCTACCACGTCCCGGCCGGCACGGACATCTTCATCTGCCCCTACCTGCTGCACCGCGACGCAGCCCAGTGGGAGCGCCCCGACGAATTCTTGCCGGCGCGCTTCATGCCGGATGCGGCCGCGGGCCGGCATCGCTTCGCCTACCTGCCCTTCTCGGCCGGCCCGCGCTTCTGCGTGGGTGCCGGCTTCGCCATGGCGGAGATGGCCACGCACCTGACGATGGTGGCGGAACGCTTTCGATGGGTTCCCGTCGACGCCGAGCCCGCCGAGGCCGAATTCCAGATCAACCTGCGCACGCGCCATCCCCTGCGGATGCGGCTCGTGTCGCGCCGCTGAACGGCACCCTCCTTTCCTTCATGCCATTCGACACCCTCCACGCCATCCTGCCCGCCACCGCGCGCGACGACCGCCAGATCACGCTGATCGAGGGCGACAAGGAGCAGCGCGTGCTGAGCTTCCAACGGCTGCGCCAGCGCGCGCTCGCCGTCCTGGGCGCGCTCCAGCGCCAGTCGATCGCGCCCGGCGACACGGTGATCCTGTGCCTGGCCGACAACGAGCGCTTCCTGGAAATGTTCTGGGCCTGCGTGCTGGGCGGGATCGTCCCGGTCCCTCTCGCGCCCGGCGCCACCGATGCGCACCGCCAGAAGCTGTTGCGTGTCTTCGCGCAGCTCGGCCCGAAGGCATCGGTCTACATCGACGGCACGTCGCTGGAACGGCTCGACGGCTTCGCCGCGGCACAGGGGCTGGCCGACCAGGCGGCGGCGCTGCGTGCCCGCGCCCTGGTTCCGGGCGGCCTCGACATCGGCGGCGAACCGGGACAGCCCGTGTCGCCGCGTCCGAACGACCTGGCGTTCATCCAGTATTCCTCCGGCTCCACCGGCGAGCCCAAGGGCGTGCTGTTGACGCACCGCAACCTGTGCGCCAACATCGCCGCGATCATCGAGGCCGGCGCCTTCTCGGACCGCGACGTGGCACTCAGTTGGATGCCGCTGTCCCACGACATGGGGCTGATCGGCTTCCACCTGAACATGCTGGCTTGCGGCGCCAGCCACGCGATCATGCGCACCGACCTGTTCGCGCGGCGCCCCCTGCTCTGGCTCGACCAGGCCAGCCAGCGCCGGGCCACGGTGCTGTGCTCGCCGAACTTCGGCTACCAGCATTACCTCCGGCAGTTCGCGCTGAAGCCGCCCCAGGGGCTGGACCTCTCGGCCGTGCGGCTGATCTTCAATGGCGCCGAACCCATCTCGGCCGAGTTGTGCCGGCGGTTTATCAAGGCCATGGCGCCGCATGGACTCAAGCCGAACACCATGTTTCCGGTGTACGGGTTGGCCGAAGCCAGCCTCGCGGTGAGCTTTCCGCCGCCATCGACACCGCTCGAAACGATCGAACTCGACCGGACGGCCCTCCGTGTTGGCGCACCCGTGCGGGCTGCGGCACCCGGGTCGGCGCACGCCGTCGAGTTCGTCAAGCTCGGCCGTGCCGTGCCCGGATGCGAGATCCGCATCGTGGACGACGCCGGCATTGGGTTGCCCGACCGGACGGTCGGCCATGTTCAGATTCGGGGCGACAACGTGTCTGGCGGCTATTTTCGCGACGAGGGCGTCAGTGCCGCATCGCAGGCGACCGCCGGATGGCTGGACACCGGCGATCTGGGCGTGACCCTCGGCGGGCAGCTCGTGATCACGGGTCGGGCCAAGGACCTGATCATCGTCAACGGTCAGAACTATTACCCGACCGACCTGGAGGAGATCGCCCAACAGGTGCCCGGCGTCGAGGCCAACCGAGTGGCAGCGGTGGGAGTGCGCGACGCCGTCGAAGGCACCGAGTCGGTCGCGCTTTTCGTGATCCACCGCGGAAATCTCGCGGACTTCGTGCCGAAAGTTCAGGCACTGCGGCGCGTCATCGGCCAGCAAACCGACGTGGAGCTGAGCGAGGTCGTGCCCGTCAGCGCCATTCCGAAGACCACCAGTGGCAAGCTGCAACGCTATGCACTGGCTCTCGCCTTCGAACAAGGCGAATTCGCTACAATACGCTCGGAATTGGCAGGGTTTATGTCAGCGAACGCCGCGATCGAACCTGTCGAGGCGGGGCCGAAATCAACGGCCCTGCGCCTCAAGGAGATCTGCGAGCCGTTGATTCCAGACCAGCAGATCACGGTCCAAACCAACTTGCTGGAAATCAACCTCAAATCGCTCACCCTGGCGCGCATCCATGAAGCGATCGAGCGCGAATTCCCCCAACGGATCGAGGTCACGGATCTTTTCGATTACCCGACGCTGGAGCAGCTGGCGAAACTTCTGGACGAAACCCAGACCTGATCACTGTGCATAACATTTATGACAGTTTGACGTGCGCGGATTTTTCAATCCCGCAGCTTTTGAGTTTCTTCCATGGGGCACGCAGCTCGCGGGTGGCCCAAACCGTACAGTACTGTACAGTACAGTCCAAGTTATAGAGTGAAGCAGTGCATGCCCAATATGTTGTGTTCTAGCGTTCTCCCGAGAGTTCAGGAGCACGAAAAGCGGGGGGGTGCACGGTGACGGAAGCAATGCTCCTCGGTACGGCACCGACGCCGACGGCCAGCGGCATTGCGCTGCGCAGCGCGGTCTTCTCCACCCTGACCGAAGCCCTGGACTACGCCGCGACCGGCGAGACCGGATTCAACTACTACGACGGACGCGACAAGCTCTCGGCCGTTCTGCCCTACCGCGAACTGCGTCGCCGCGCCCTCGAGATGTCGCGCCGCCTGGCGCCGCTCGGGCGCGGCCAGCGGCTGGCCCTGGTCGCCCACACGCATCCCGACTTCGCTGTGATGTTCTATGCGTGCCAGTACGCCGGACTGGTGCCCGTCCCACTGCCTGCCGCCGTGCACCTGGGCGGCCGCGAGGCGTACGTTCGCCACCTGCGCCAGCTGATGCGCGACTGCCAGGCCGTCGCCGCCTTCGCCCCGTCCGAATTCGTCGGCTTCCTGAACGAAGCCAGCGAAGGCCTGCCGCTCACGCTGTCCGGCACGCTGGACGACTTCCTGGCACTGGATGCCCAGAACAAGCAGCCGCTGCCACCCGTGCCGACCGACCTGGCCTACCTGCAGTACACCTCGGGCAGCACCCGCTTCCCGCGCGGCACCATGATCACGCAGGCCGCGGTCATGGCCAACCTCAGCGCCATCTTCAACCATGGCTTCGCGCTCACCGCGGACGATCGTTTCTGCTCCTGGCTGCCGCACTACCACGACATGGGTCTGGTGGGCATCGTGCTGGGGTGCATGGCGACACAGCGCTCGGTCGACTACCTGCCAACGCGCGAGTTCGCGATGCGCCCGCGCCTCTGGCTCAAGCTGATCTCGCGCAACCGCTGCACGATCTCGTACAGCCCGCCCTTCGGCTACACGCTGTGCGCACGTCGTCTGCGTCCGGCCGATATCGAGGCACTCGACCTGTCCTCCTGGCGCATCGCCGGTGTGGGCGCCGAGATGATCCACCCCGAGTCCCTGCGGCAGGTGGCCGATATCCTGGCACCGGCCGGCTTCGACGAACGCGCCTTCCTGCCCAGCTACGGCATGGCGGAGTGCGCGCTGGGCGTGAGCTTCGCGCCCGTGGGCAGCGGCCCGCACAGCGATCTGATCGACATCGACCGCCTGTCCCGCACGGGCGAGGCACGCCCGCCGATCGAGGGTGAAGCCGCCGTCAAGGGCAAGGCCTTCATCGACTGCGGCCGGCCGCTGCCGGGCTTCGAGGTCGAGGTGCGCGGCGACAGGGGCAACGTGCTGCCCGAGCGCCGGTGCGGCACCGTCTATCTGCGCGGCCCCAGTGTGATGTCGGGCTACTTCGGCAACCCCGAGGCCACGCAAGAGGTGCTGTCGGACGACGGCTGGCTCAACACCGGCGACCTGGGCTACTTCGCCGACGGGTCGCTGTTCGTCACCGGTCGCGCCAAGGACCTGATGATCATCAAGGGCCGCAACATCTGGCCGCAGGACCTCGAGTACCTGGCCGAGCAGCAACCCGAAGTCCGGCCGACCGATGCGTCCGCCTTCACGGTCGCGGACGAGGACGAGAACGAAACCGCGGTGCTGGTCGTGCAGTGCCGGGAAGCCGACCCGATCAAGCTCGCGTCGCTGTCGGTGCGCCTGAAGCAGGCAATCCACGCCGAATTCGGCATCCATTGCCTGATCGAACTGGTGCCGCCGCACACCCTGCCGCGCACCTCGTCGGGCAAGCTGTCGCGCAGCATGGCGCGCAGCGACTTCCTCAAGCGCTGCGGCGAGGAGCCGCAGGTCGGCTTCGTCAAGGACGATGCACGCGTCCAGACCCACCACGCGAGCATCGGCCGCGACATTGCCCTGACGACCCCTGATTGAGCCTTCACCCGTGACCGAATTGAATCTGGCAACCATCGAAAGCGCCATCCGCGAAGCACTCGACGCCATCCGTCCCGGCACGGCGGGCCTGGGCGGCGACGCCGACCTGATGCAGGAGGCCGACCTCGACTCGATCGGCGTGATGGACCTCGTCATGGAGATCGAGGACCGCCTCGACCTGTCGATCCCGGTGGAAACGCTGGCCCAGGCGCACACCATCAACGGATTGCGCGCCGGCATCGCCCAACTGACCGGCGGTGCGGCGTGAGTCTTCTGAGCAAGTTCGGCGCACAGCGCCAGCTCCAGGCGAGCCTGGACGCGATGGGCGGCGTGGCACCGATCGCGACGCCGATGGACCAGATCCACTCGGCCACCGCCGCCACCATCGGCGGGCGCCGCATGGTGCTCGCGGGGACCAACAACTACCTGGGCCTGACCTACGACGCGGCCTGCCGTGCCGCCGCCATCGAGGCGATCGAGGCGCAGGGCACGGGCTCCACCGGCTCGCGCATGGCGAGTGGCAACTACGCCGGCCACCGGGCCCTCGAACGCGAACTGGCCGACGCCGTCGGCTGGCCGTCCTGCATCGTCTTCTCCACCGGCTACCAGACCAACCTCGGGGTGATCTCCGCGCTGGCCGACACCGGCGACTACCTGCTGGTCGATGCCGACAGCCATGCCAGCATCCACGACGGCTGCCGGTTGAGCAACGCCACCACCATCCGGTTCCGGCACAACGACCCCGAGAACCTCGACCGCCGCCTCGCGCGGCTCGGCGACGACGCGCATCGCGCGCTGATCGTGGTCGAGGGCGTCTACAGCACGCTCGGCGACCGCGCGCCGTTGAAGGAAATCGCCGAGATCAAGCGGCGCTACGGCGCCTGGCTGCTGGTCGACGAAGCGCATTCCTTCGGCGTCTTCGGTGAACGCGGCCTCGGGCTGTCGGAAGAGTTGGGCGTGCTCGACGACGTCGATTTCATCGTCGGCACCTTCTCCAAGAGCCTGGGTGGCGTCGGCGGCTTCTGCATCGGGCGGCACGCGGAACTCGAATACGTGCGGATGGTGAGCCGCCCCTACATCTTCACGGCGTCCTCGTCGCCGCCCTCGATCGCGGCGACGCGCGAAGCGCTGCGCCAGATGCTGGCCGGCCATGCGTTGCGCGAGCGGCTGTGGCGGCACGCCGAGCGGCTCTACGCCGAGGCCGCCAAGCTGGGCTACCGGCTGGGCACCACGACGCCCGGCCCGGTCGCCGCGCTGGTCTTCACCGAGCGCGCCGAAGCGCAGGCGCTGTGGCAGTCGCTGCTGGACAGCGGCATCTACACCAACCTCATGATCCCGCCGGCCACGCCCGCCGGCCTGAGCCTGGTGCGCATCAGCCTCAGCGCGGCGCACAGCGACGACGACATCGGGCAAATCGTCGCCGCGCTCGCCAGCGCACGGCGCTGAGCGTTCACGATAGCTCCCATGCCCCATCGCCGCTTCGCCGTCGTCACGACCTGCCATGCTGCCGGGTACGAGACCTACGGTCAAATCATGGTCGAGACCTTCCTCGAGCACTGGCCGCACGATGTGCCGCTGATGCTCTACCACGAGGGTTTCGTGCCGCCGTCGGCACCGGGGCGCATCGAGGCGCACGACCTGAACGCCGCGAGCCCCGAGCTGGTCGCGTTCAAGGCACGACACCACGACAATCCCCGCGCCATCGGGCAATGGCGCCCACGCCGGCGCCTGCGCGTCGGCCCGCTGTCGATCCCGCTGCCGTGGCGGGTCAAGAAGGCAGGCTATCGCTGGGACGCGGTGCGCTTCTCGCACAAGAGCTACGCGATCTTCGACGCCGCGCGCCGCACCGATGCCGACGCGCTGATCTGGATCGATGCCGACACCCGCTTCTTCGCCGATGTCGACGTGACCGAACTGGCCGCGCTGATGCCGTCGGACAGCGCCGTGTCCTGCCTGCGGCGCCCGAACCACACCGAGTGCGGCTTCGTGGTCTACAACCTGCGGCATCCGGAGACGCGGCGCCTGCTGGCCGAGTTCGAGGCGATGTACAGCCAGGACCTGCTCTTTGCCGAGTACGAGTACCACGACTCCTACCTCTTCGACGTGGTCCGCGAACGCGCCGAAGCGCGCGGGGCCCACACGCACGACATCGCCGAAGGCGCCGGCTGGCAGGCGTCGCATGTGCTGATCAACTCACGCCTCGGCCGCTTCATGGACCACATGAAGGGCGACCGCAAGGTCGACGGCAAGAGCCGCGCGGACGATCTGCTGGTCGCGCGCGACGAAGCCTACTGGCAGCGCCGCTAGAACATCGGCGACAGCGGTGAAAATACGGCATGCGCAACGCCGTCTTCATCCACACCAACCCCAAGCAGATCGTCGGCGCCCTGGTGGCGCAGCATGCCTTGCGCAGCCGCAGCGCCGCGCCCGAGCGCTTCGACGTGCGCATCCTCCAGACGACCGACTTCCCCGCCTTCCAGCGCTTCGAGGGCCGCCGCTATTTGCGCGAAGGCCAGCAGGTGCTGTGGCGCAACGACGACCTGCAGTCGTTCACGCCGCTGCGCTTCGCCGTGCCCGAGCAGATGGGCTACGCCGGCCGCGCCGTGCTGATCGACCCCGACATCTTCGCGCTCGGCGACATCAACGCGCTGCTTGAGCGCGACATGGGCGGTGCCGCGGTGATGGCGCGGCAGATGGACGGCGATTTTCGCCGCCCGCTGCACTACGCCTCGAGCGTGATGCTGATGGATTGCGCACGGCTCACGCACTGGCAGTGGGAGGCGGACTTCGAGCGCACCTTCCGCGGCGAGCGCGACTACCGCGACTGGATGTGGCTGCTGCTCGAGCCGCCCGGCAGCGTCGCGGCGCTGGAGCCCGAGTGGAACGACTTCGACAGGCTCACCTCTCAGACCCAACTTTTGCACAACACGCACCGCCGCACGCAGCCGTGGAAGACCGGCCTGCCCTCGGACTTCACGCCGCGCGGCACCACGCTCAAATCGCGCGCCGGCATCTGGCTGCGCAAGCTGACGGGGCGCGGCGCCGGTCGCTACCGCCGGCACCCCGATCCGGCGCAGGAGCGGTTGTTCTTCCAGCTGCTGGGCGAATGCCTGGACAACGGGTCGATCGACCGCGCCCTGCTCGACGCCGAGATCGCGCGCGGCCATGTGCGCCGCGACGCGATGGATTGCGTGACCCGCGCCGCCCGCGCCACCACCTGAGCCAACACCGCCTGCCCGATCGAGGCGCTCAGGGCCGATCGATCAGTGCGTGGATGCGCGCCAGCGTGGCCGCGCGCTCCTGCCGTGCCAACGCGAGCACCCGCCCGCTGCCGTCGAACGCACCGGCCGCGTCCAGTGCAGCGTGCAGCAGCCCCAGATCGCGCAGCGACGAGAGCAATCCGAGGTCCTGCAGCGCATCGAAGCTGCTCGCCACCATCGACCCCGGACGCCGTGCCGCAGCGCCGCGCCAGGCCGTCGCCAGACGCCAGCGCCAATCCGGTTGCCGTGGCAATGCGAAGGGCACGACCGGCTTGCCCGTGAGCAGCGCCTCGGTCAGCATCGACGCGCTGTCGGTCGTGACGATGAGGCGGTCGGCGCGCTGGCGCAGGGCAAGATAGGGGTTCTCGCCCTCGCCCCACCGGACGACGTGCGAGGGCACATCGAGCGCCTGGGCCAACACGTCCATGGAACTGGCCGGCGTGCGCGGGCTGCCGAGCACCCAGGCGCTGCCGCCTTGCGTTCGCACCTGCGCATTCACGCGGCGCGCCAGGCCGGCGGCCGCCTCGTCGTCGAGCACGAAAGGCCGGCTGTCGCCACCGACCATCACCAGTGTCCAGGGCCGCGGCATGCGCGCTGCCTGCGTTCGCAGCGCGACCGGCAGCGGCACATCGATCAGGTCAGGCGGCGGCATGAACGGCATCCGATGGCTCAACACATTGGCGCGCTCGGGCACCGCGTACTGCGGCGTGGTGACGATCAGGTCGAACCACGACAGCGGCGCCCACGGCCGGTTGATGTGGACCAGCCGCGTCTGCCCGCCCGATTGCCGCCGGATCCACCGCGCCGCCGGCACGCTCTTGCGCCCGGCGGCCAGCACCACGCGCGGCCAGGGCGGCTGCAGCGCTGTCGCGTCTTGGCTGCGCCAGCTGAGCCGTGAGGCGCCCCACAGAATCGGCGGCAGCCCCGCCGCGGCGTTGAAGCGCAAGGGCACGGTGCGGTACGGCACGCCCAAGCCCTCGGCGATGGCCAGCAACTGCTGGTTGTCGCCATGGCGCGCGCCCAGCAGCACCCAGACCAGGGCTGCACCACGGTCGGATGAGGCCACCATCAGCCCGGCAGCCAGCCGGCCGACCGGTACCAGGCGACCGCATCGGCGAAGCCGGTGTCGATGTCGAATTGCGGCGACCAGCCCTCCGGCCGCGCGAGCTCGGCCGGCGAGACGCCCCAGTCCGTATGGCGCAGCTCGCGCAGCTTTTGGGAATTGAGCATCGCGGCCGACCCGCCGAGGCGCGCCAGATCGCCCACCCAGGCGATGCCACGCAGCAACCCTGGCGGCGCCTGCACGAAGCGGGGCGTCGGGTTCCCGACGGCCCGTGCCGCGGCGCCGAGCAGTTCGTCCCAGCGGTAGCCCGCCGGCTGGCCATCGGCCGCCGCCAGCACCTGGCCCTGCGGCGTCGACGCGACCAGCGTGACGATCAGCCGTGCCACGTCGCGCACATGGATCAGCGCGGCGCGCGCGTCCGGCCCGCCGAGCAGTGGCACGCGCGGCCAGCGGGCGACCTGGAAGAAGCGCAGCGTCTCACGGTCACCCGGGCCGTAGACCGCGGGCGGCCGCAGCACGGTCGTGCGCGCGCCCATCGCGTCGAGCGCCGCGGCCTCGCCGGCGCGCTTGCTGGCGGCGTAGTCCGAGAGCAAGGGTTCGCGCGCGGCCAGGCTGGAGACCAGCAGGAAATGCGCGTCGGGCGCCAGCCGCTTCGTCGCCTGCGCGATCCGCGCGACGCCCTGCGCGTTCACCGCGAAGAAGTCGGCACGCCGTGCCGCCTTGATGAGCCCGGCCAGATGGATCACCGCATCGGCGCCCTCCACCAGACGGGCCAGCGCCACCTCGTTGTCGAGCGACCCGGCGACGACCTCGGGCGTCGACTGGCGCCATTCGGCGCCAGAAGGCTCGCGCCGCAGCAGCAGCCGCACCCGCCAGCCCGCCTGCACCAACGCGGCGACGAGATGCCGGCCGATGAAGCCGGTCGCGCCGGTCACGGCGACCAGGGGCGCACGGGCCGGGTCGAGATCGGAATGGGAGGGAGACTGCTGCATCGAAACGTTGAGAGAGGAACGCGGGCGCTGGCTGGGAACGCCCGGAGCGGGAGCCGGATAGCATAGAGCACCGCGGCCCGACAGCCCCAGCCTTCCGCATGACCAAAACCCTTCTTCTCTGCCTCCTGTTCGCCACCCTGCCCGGCCTGGCCGACGCCCGCAGCAAGCACCGCGACCACGCCGAACAGCGCGCCTTTCGCCAGGACCATCCTTGCCCCTCCACCGGGCAGGTGGAAGGCGCCTGCCCCGACTGGCAGATCGGCTACGTGGTCCAGCTCTGTGCCGGGGGCCAGGACAAGCGCGAGAACATGCGATGGATCACCCCGGCAGACAAGCGCTTCATCAAGGAATCGACGGGCAAAGACTGCAAGAAGCTCAAGCCCGGCACCGTGCTGCGCTGAGATTCATTCGCTCGCGCCTCAGCGCGAGGCCCAGAACGCGCGCTGCATCGCCACGGTTTCCTCGGCGATCTCCGGCACCGGGCCGATGAGCTCGACCGGCTTCTGGCCGTGGTCGAACACATAGCGCGACGGCACGCTCATCGTCGGGTTCTCGGCATGGCTGCCGGTCTCGTCCAGCAGCTGCGCCTCGGTCATGCCGTAGACCACGCGGCCGATGTTGGCCCAATACGCGGTGCCGGCACACATGCAGCAAGGCTCGACCGCGGTGTAGAGCGTGCAGCCCCACAGGAACTCCGGCGTGAAGTTGGTGGCAGCCACCCGCGCGAGCGTCGATTCGGCGTGGTTGACCGTGTCGATGTTGCATTGCTCGAGCAGCACCGTCTCCTGGTCCGGGCCGACCAGCACGGCGCCGAAGGGGTGGTGGCCGAGCGAGACGGCGCGTTGCGCGACCGCGTTGGAACGGCGCAGGTGCTTGAGCATCTGCGCCTGCGTGGGGCGCAGGCCCTGCGCGGGCAAGGTGGGATCGAACATGCGGGTCCTCCTCGTCAGTTCACAGGCTGCGCCAGAAGTCGATCAGCAGCGCAACGAATTCGTCAGGCTTCTCCACCGCGCTCAGATGCGCCGCGTCGAGGGTGGCGAGCTTCGCGCCGGGGATCTGCGCCACCATCTGCTCCGACATCGCGGGCGGCGTGGCCAGGTCCTGCGTGCCGGCGATGACGAGCGTGGGCACCGCGATGCGCGTGTTGCTCTCGCGGAAGTCGATGGCCGCGACCGCCTTGCAGCTCTCGACGTAGCCAGCGGCATCTGTCTTCACCAGCATGTCGCGCAGCGCTGCCGCGGCGGCGGCGCCTTCACGCTTGGCGCGCCAGTCCGGCGTGATCCAGCGCTCCACCGCACCGTCGGCCACGGCGGCGACGCCGTCGGCCTGCACGCGCGCCACGCGCGCCGTCCATGGCGCAGGGTCGGGGTAGTGGGCGCTCGAGTTCGCGATGACCGCGGTCTTGAGCAGTTCGGGGCGGCGCACCGCCAGCGCCTGCGCCGTCATGCCGCCCATGGAGAGGCCGACGAAGTGCACCGGCTCGCCGGCCGCCTCGCGCTCGATCACCGCAGCCACGTCGTCGGCCAGCGTATCGATGCTGAACGCACCGGGCACGACGGCGGACCCGCCGTGGTCACGATGGTCGTAGCGGATCACGGTGTGGGCGCGCGCCAGCAACGCGGCCACGCCGTCCCACATGTGCAGGTTGCAGCCGAGCGCATGGCTCAGCACGACGATCGGGCCTTCGCCCTCGCGCAGGACATTGAGGGAAATCATTGGGGTCTCCTTGCAGTGGATGCTGCCGGCAGGCGCGGCAGCCAGAAGAAAGCGATGAGCACCAGCACCACGCCCGCCAGTAGCATCGGCACGACCATCGGCCAGGCGCCGTTGGACGATTGCGGGTCGACGAAGCTGGCGGCCGTCTGGCCGACGATGAAGCCGACCCCCATCATGCCGAAGCCGGACCACGACACGGCCCGTCCCGCGAGATGCGGCAGATCGCCCACCGCGCCGGCCTGCCCGCAGGGCTGGTGGATGCCGTGGCCGAGACAGTACACGGCATGGCCGAGCAACAGCGGCACGACCGACTGCGGCGCCAGCACGCAGCCGGCGACCTGGAACAGCGGCCCGGTCAGGCTCAGCGTCGCGCCGAGCTGCACCGTGCGCACGACGCCCAGCCGACGCAGCAGGCGCCGGCACATCGTGGTGCTGCCGATGTAGACCAGCGAGCCACCTGCGGGAATCCAGCCGTACATGATGGGCGAGAGGCCGAGATAGCCGATGTAGACCATCGGCGACAGCAGCAGGAAGGCGAAGATACCGCTGTAGGTGGTGGCCGCCAGCGTGGCCCAGGCCCGGAAGTTCGGGCTGGCGAACACCTCGCGCACGCTGCCCTTGGGCGCGGCGGGCTCGCCGACGCCGGGCCGATGCAGCGTCTCGCCGAAGCGGCGAAAACACAGCATCCACAGCAGCGCCGCATAGGTGGCCATGCCGCCGAGCACCCAGCGCCAACCCAGCTCCTGCACGGTGAAAGCGCCCATCACCGGCGCGATCAGGCCGACCACACCGAGGCCGGTGAGCCCGCGCGCCATGACGTGCGGGCCTTCGTGCGCGGGGTACAGGTCGCGCACCGCGGCGCGCGCGCAGACCAGGATGGCCGCCATCGCAAAACCCTGCAGCACGCGGAAACCGACCAGCGCCGCCATGCTCGGCGAGAAGATCGCGCCGGCCGCGGCGATGGCGTAGACCGCCAGGCCGGTGAGCAGCACCGGGCGCCGCCCGACGCGGTCGGACAGCGGGCCGCAGACCAGCTGCGCGATGCCGAAGGCCAGCACGAAGGCGGTGAGGCTGGCGCTCGCGGAGCCGAGCTCGCGCGCGATCTCGGGCAGTGCGGGCAGGTAGCTGTCGGTGGCGACCGGCTGGGCCGCGAGCAGCAGCGGCAACAGCAGCGCGAAGGACGTCGCAGGCGATGGCGATGGCCCTGTGGCCGTCGCGCTCACTTCGGCAGCTCTTCGAGCAGCCCCTTTTCGCGCAGGATCGCGGTCGCGATGCCGAAGCCGTGGTTGGCCACCGGCACGCCGCAGTAGATGGCCGCCATCATCAGCACTTCCTTGATGTCATCGGGCGTGAGGCGCGACTCGGGCGGGCCGTCCAGCGCGGCGCGCACATGCATCGCGAACTCTTCGTAGGCGTGCGTGCCGAGCATCATCGACAGCACCATGTAGCGGCGCGTCTTGTCGCCCAGCGCGGGGCGGCCCCAGATGTCATGCCAGGCATGGCGGGTGATGAGTTCCTGGAACTCGGCGTTGAAGCTCGTGCGCTTGGCGAGCGACTGGTCGACCCAGGCGTCGCCCAGCACGCGGCGGCGCTGCAGCAGGCCGCGTTCGTAGTCGGGATGAGGGCTTGTCTCGTCGCTCATGGCGAAGCGTCCTTGGATGAAGTGGTGTTGCGAAGTCCGTCGAACCGGGCCTGCAAGTCGTGCGCCTGAGCGCGTGCAAGTTCGGCCGCCCCGTCGGCGAGCGTCGGGTCGAACCATTCGTCGGCGGCTTGCGCCGGCAGCTCGTCGCGCAGCCGATCGATGTTGGCGCGCATGCGCACGGCATCGACGTTCAGCCCCGGCAATGCACCCGCGAGCGCATGGGCACTGCCCTGCACCGTGAGCCACAGCTGCGGCCATTCGGCCAGCTCGGCCTGCCACGGCCCGAGGGCGCGCTGGTGCTGCTGCGGCATCGCAGCCAGCAAGGCCGCGACCTGCTGCGGCGCACGCTGTGCGGCGGCCAGCGCCACCATCGACGCGACCGGGTTGCGCTTGTGCGGCATCGCCGACGAGCCGCCCCGGCCGGCCTCGGCGGGTTCGGTGACTTCAGCGACCTCGTACTGGCCCAGCAGCGAGATATCGAGCGCGATCTTGCCCAGGCTGCCGGCCAGCAGGCCGAGCTCGCAGCCCAGCGCTGTCCAGCTGTCGCGCTGGGTGTGCCAGGTGGCGCCGGGGTCGCGCAGTTGCAGGGCTGCGGCCAGGCGTGCGCGCACCGCGGCGCCCTGCCCCTTCATCTGCGCCAGCGTGCCGATCGCGCCGCCCAGTTGCAGTTGCAGCGCCACCTGCGCCGCGATGTGCAGGCGCTCGCGGCTGCGCACCAGCGGCGCGGCCCAGCCCGCGCACACCAGGCCGAAGCTGGTGACCGAGGCCGGCTGCATCAGCGTGCGCGCCAGCATCGGCGTGGCCGCGTGCTGCCCGGCGTGGCGCAGCAGCGCGCCAATGGCAGCGTCGACATCGTCCAGCAACAGTGCCAGCGCGTCGCGCGTCACCAGCACCATCGCGGTGTCGATCACGTCCTGGCTGGTGGCGCCGACGTGCACATGCGGCAGCGCCTCCGGATGGCGCTGGCCGACGATGTCCTTCAGCGCCTTCACCAAAGGGATGGCGAGGCTGCCGGCGCGGCCGCTGTCGAGGCCGATCCGTTCCGGGTCGACATCGTCGAGGCCGCAGCACGCGGCGATGGCGTCGGCTGCGTCGGCGGGGATCAGGCCCACGTCGGCCTGTGCGCGCGCCAACGTCGACTCGAAGCGCAGCATGGCCGCGACGACGGACGGCCCGTCGAAGACCGCCCGCATGGCAGGGGTCGAGAGGAAGCTGTCGAAGATGCTCATGGCTGGATGTCCTGGGCCTGGATGGTCAAAGCCGCCGGCCGAACGGCAGCTGCCCGCGCCAGTAGCGCAGCGTCAGCCAGCCGCCGAGGATGCCGCCCAGGTGCGCGAAGTGCGCCACGCCACTCATGCTGCCAGTCACGCCGAGGAAGAGCTCGATCACGCCGTAGATCACCACGAAGAGCCAGGCCGGCATCGGGATCGGCGGGATCAGCGGCACGATGCGGCGGTGCGGGAACAGCATCGCGAAGCCGACCAGCAGCCCGAACAGGCCGCCCGATGCGCCGACCGTGGGGTTCGGGCTGCCGCTCCAAGCCGCCACCAGCAGCTGCGTCAGCGCAGCGACGATCACGCTCGCGAAGTAGAAGACCAGGAAGCGCTTCGAGCCCCACACCCGTTCGAGCTCGGCACCGAACATGAAGAGGCCGAACATGTTGAAGACCAGGTGCGAGAGCCCGCCGTGCAGGAAGGCATAGGTCAGCACCTGCCACGGCATGAAGCCCCCCGAGCCGACCGGCCACAGCGCGAAGAAAGCCAGGCCGTCGACACCCAGCGACTGCAGCAGGAACACGACAACGCAACTGAGGATCAGCGCCTGGGTGGCGGGCGGCATGGAAAACATCGGGGCTCCGTTTCTGGACTGGGAAGAAGAAAAAGATCGACGGTGCGACTCAGGCGACGGCACCGGGTTCCAGCGCCGCCTCGGCCCGCAGCATGCGCCAGGCGCAGAGGGTGCCCAGCACAGCGAGCACCGTGGCGGCGACGTACATCGCCACGAAGCCGAAGCGGCTGGCCAGTGCCCCGCCCGCCAGCACACCGGCCACGCCCCCGACACCGTACCCGACCACGGTGAAAAGAGCTTGGCCGCGCCCCCGCAGACGACCGGGGAAATGGCGCGTGATCAGCGCAATGCAGGTCGTATGGTGCGCGGCGAAGCTCAGGCCGTGCAGCAGCTGCGCGAACAAAATGGCCGCCAGCCACTGCCCCGCCACGCCGGTCATCGCCATGCGCAGCACCGCGACCGCGCTGCACAGCAGCAGCCAGTGCGACATCGTCAGCCGGCCGATGAAACGGCCCTGCACGAAGAACCAGGCGACCTCGGTCACGATCGACAGCGCCCAGAGCGCGCCGATCATGCCCTTGCCATAGCCGAGCGAATCGAGGTACAGCGACAGAAAGCCGTAGATCGAGAAGTGCGCGGTGACGTGCAGGCACAGCGACAGCAGGAACCAGCGCACCACCGGCTGGCGCAGCACCGGCAGCACCGGCACGTGGTCCTTGGCGTGGTCTGCGCGCGGCTCGCGCACGTCGGGCAGGCGCCAGGCGGCCAGCAGCACCAGCGCCAGCGTGACGGCCGCCCACAGGGGGAAGTGGCCCATGCCGAAGCGGTCGAACCATGCGCCGGCGACGAACACGGTGACCAGGAAGCCCGCCGAGCCCCACAGCCGAATGCGCCCGTAGCGGCCCCAGTCGCCGGCCACCAGCTGCGCCATCGCTGCCTCGGTCAGGCCCATCATCGAACTGGTGTGCGTGAACAGCAGCAACAGCACCAGCGCGATCCACCAGGCATTGCCCGGCACCCACAGGCCGAAGGACACCGCCAACGCGATCGCTGCGCTGATGCGCAGCAACCGCACGCGTTCGCCGGTGCGGTCGCTCAGCGCGCCCCAGGCATAGGGCGCAAACACGCGGGTGAAGGACTGCACCGCCGCCAGCAGGCTGATGGTGAGGATGGGCAGCCCCTGGTCCTTGAGCCACAGCGGCAGGTAGGGGTTGAAGAAACCGATGTGCGCGAAGTAACTGGCCGACAGCGCGGCGAAGGCCAGCAGGTGGCCGGCACCGCCCGATGGCAAGGGCGGGGACGGCGAGGACGGCGCCGCCGCCACTACAGAAAGGACGCCTGCAGCGGCGCGGCATCCGACGGCGCGGTCTCGCCGTTCTGGGCTCGCTGACGCAAGGCATGCTCCATCACCACCAGCGCCAGCATCGCCTCGGCGATCGGCGTGGCGCGGATGCCGACGCAGGGGTCGTGCCGACCCTTGGTCACCACCTCGACCGGCTGGTTGTTGACATCGATCGATTGGCGCGGGCTGATGATCGAGCTGGTCGGCTTGATGGCGATGCTCACTTCCAGGTCCTGGCCCGACGTGATGCCGCCCAGAACCCCACCCGCGTTGTTGCTGAGAAAACCGGTCGGCGTGATCGAGTCGCCATGCGTCGTGCCGCGCTGCGTGACGCTGTCCCAGCCGGCACCGATTTCCACCGCCTTGACCGCGTTGATGCCCATCATCGCGTAGGCGATCTCGGCGTCCATCTTGTCGAACAGCGGCTCGCCCAGGCCCACCGGCACGTTCGAGGCCACGACGCGGATGCGCGCACCGCACGAATCGCCGGCCTTGCGCAGCGCGTCCATGTAGGCCTCGAGGTTCGCCACGTCGGCCACCGGCGCGAAGAACGGGTTGTGCGGTACGTGCGACCAGTCCTCGAAGGGAACGACGATCTCGCCGATCTGCGTCATGCAGCCGCGAAACACGGTGCCGTACTTCTCGTAGAGCCATTTCTTGGCCACCGCGCCGGCCGCGACCATCGGCGCCGTCAGGCGAGCCGACGAACGCCCGCCACCACGCGGGTCGCGAATGCCGTATTTCTTCCAGTAGGTGAAGTCGGCGTGGCCGGGGCGGAACTGCTGGGCGATCTGCCCGTAGTCCTTGCTGCGCTGGTCGGTGTTCTGGATCAGCAGCGCGATCGGCGTGCCGGTCGTCCGGCCCTCGTACACGCCGGAGAGGATCTGCACCGCGTCGGGCTCGTTGCGCTGCGTGACATGGCGGCTGGTGCCGGGGCGGCGGCGGTCGAGGTCGCCCTGGATGTCGGCCTCGGTCAGGGCCATGCCGGGCGGGCAGCCGTCGATGACGCAGCCGATCGCCGGGCCGTGCGACTCTCCGAAGTTGGTGATCGCAAAGAGATTGCCGAAAGTGTTGCCGCTCATGGGGCAGGATTATCCCCACAACAGCGCGGGTCCGCCCCAAGCGGGGGCGCCGACCCCGGCCTCAGTCGGCCTTGGCGCGCGTCTCCATCCGCTGGATGAGCTCGCCGATCTGCAGGTCGATGGCGAAGAGCCGCTCGTTGAGGATGGCCGTCTGCAGCCGCAGCGCCTCGACGATCGCCCGCGTCTGCGGATCGGGGGCCGTGTCGACCAGGACCGACAGTTCGTGCAGCTTCTTGCGCAGTTCGTTGCTCATCGCGAGTCCTCTCGTGGTTTCGGCACAGTATGGCGGCCCGGCGTGCCATCGCGCAACGTCGCCGCGGGAACGCTTTATGCATGATGCGGCGCAGCATCCCCACCCCCGAAGGAGATTGCCCATGTTGGACCGCACTGCCACCCAGTTCTCCCATGTGAAGCCCGGCGACACCGACTTCGTGCCCGGCGGACTGCGCGACTTCTTCCTGTACCGCGACCTCGGCGTCGCCGAAGCCACCAACGGCAAGGTGATCGCCCACCTGGTCAAGGCCAACATGGCGCCCGAGACCGGCACCGGCTGGCACAAGCACGAGGCCGATTTCCAGATCGTCATCATGACCAAGGGCTGGGCCAAGTTCATGTACGAGGACAAGGAAACGCTGGTCGAGGCCGGCGACGTGGTGCACCAGCGCCCGGGCATCCGCCACTACCTGTTCGACTACTCGCCCGACATGGAGTACCTGGAGATCGTCTCGCCCGCGGACTTCAAGAGCGTCGACTGCGAGCCGGCCGCCGAAGTGCCGGCGCCGACGCCCTGGAAATGACCGGTGACTTTCAGGGATTCCTGAAACTCCGGTAGCGGGATCACAATGGGCGCATGCCCGCCTCCCTGCCCGAACTCCCGCCCCTCAACCGCCAGTTCGTCGCCCACTTCGGCGAGATGGGCAGCAAGTGGGGCATCAACCGCACCGTCGGCCAGATCTATGCGCTGATCTTCCTGTCGGAGCGCGCACTCAACGCCGACGAGATCGCCGAACTGCTCGCCTTCTCGCGCTCCAACGTGAGCATGGGGCTGAAGGAACTGCAGGCCTGGCGCCTTGTGCGGCTGCGGCACCAACCCGGCGACCGGCGCGAGTACTTCGAGGCACCTTCCGACGTTTGGGAAATCTTCCGCGTGCTCGCCGAAGAGCGCCGCCGCCGCGAGATCGAGCCCACGCTGTCGATGCTACGCGGCGCCCTGCTGGAAGAACCCACCAACGATGCGGAACGCCATGCCCAGCAACGCATGCGCGAGATGCACGACCTGATCGACCGGCTGATGAAGTGGTTCGACGACGTGCAGCGGCTGGCGCCCGAGACTGCCATGCAGCTCATGGGCATGGGGGCGACGGTGACGAAGGTGCTGGGGCTCAAGGACCGGTTGACGGGCGGGGGCAAGGACAAGAAGAAGACAGGGTGATTTCGTGGCGCCGCGTCGGGCTCATGCCGGTGCGGTGCACTGATCAGTAGGCACTCAAAGGGCGCGGCATCCACGGCTTCCCGAGATCAGTCGCGGTTACGACTCAGATCCTGTTCTATCTGACGATTGCGTCGTTGCGCCCAGGCATCGCGCACGAAGGTGTAGTCGTCGAAAGCGTCCTTGCGGACCTGGTCCTGGGGAAGCATCTGGGCGCGGCCATCGACCATTTGCATGATCTGGAGCTTGTCCGCGATGCTCGATTTGTCGATTTGGCCGATGGGCGACAACGCCTGGTCACCCACGATGGCGACGGTGTCGCGCACCGTGCGCGGTCCGAGCAGCGGCATCACCAGGTAACGCGAGTCGCTCCATCCCCAAGTGGCCAACGTCTGGCCGAAATCCTCGCCGTCGCGCTTGGGCATGCCGATATGTGTGGCCGGGTCGAACACGCCCGCGATGCCTGCTGTGGAGTTGACGACGAACCGCCCGAGAGACTGTCCGGCTAGGCCTGGTCGACCCTGCAACGCCTGGTTGACGGCGGTGGCTGGCAGGCGGAGGTTTCCGAAGAAACGCGACACGCCCGATTGCACGGGGTCGGGCGTGATCTTGTTGTAGCCCATGGCAACAGGTCGCAGCACGAAGCGGTCGAGCACATTGTTGAAGCCGTGCATCTTGCGGTTGAACCCCTCCCACGGATCGCGCACGGGCGGCTTTGCGTACAGAGCCTCAGCCTCCTGCTCGGCCTGTGGAATCACTTTGGGCGCATTTGCGCCGGCCGCCGATGCCTGCGTGGACATGCCGGCCTGCGCTATGTTGGATCCCACGGTGGCGCTGTTTAGCGTGCTGTCTTTATCAGCGGTGCCCGTGCCCTGGGCAGGCAGAGGCATGCTCGTCGGTGACGCTGGTACTACGGCCGCAGATGCCACCAGCGTGACAGATGTTGAACTTGGTGCAGCGTTCGGCTCGGTCGCAGGTTGCTGCTTGACGGCGTTGTTGGCGCAGGCGCTGCTGCCCAGTACGATCGCCGCCAGCGCGATGGATGAGATGGTTTTCATTTTGAGATCTCCTGCGCCATAGGCAGCAAGTGCCTATGACTTTGGGGTTGAGGGGCGCGTTAGAAGCGGTAGGCATAGCCGAGCGCGAGCGTGGTCCCGGTGACTTTTCCCACCAGCGGGCTATCCTTGACGGAACTGCCGAAGCGCGTGGCACCGACGTCTACAAACACCGTGTGGTTGCGCGACGGCGAGTAGTCCATGCGCACGCCGAACTGCACGTTCGTGGTGGCCTTTCCCTCGTGGAAAGCCCGACCACCCTGGGCCTCGGATTGCCGCACGCCGTAGTAGTAGTCGACGTACTTGTCGTCGACCCACTCGGCGGCGAGGCGTGGGGTGAAGCCGAACTTGCCGGCAGCGAACCGACGATCGATCTGCAGCTTGGCGCGCGTGCCCTTACTGTTGCCCATGGCATCGACCAGCACTTCACCGCTGAGGTTCGCGAAATCGGTTTTCCAAGTCACCGCCCCGCCGGCCCAGAGGCTGGACTTGCGCTCAGCCATGCCGCTGAGAACTGGAGAATCCTTGGCCTCGTAGCCGTCACCCGACCAACGGGCGCGCAGTCGGAATGAGAGTGCTTCGGTCGAGTACAGCTTGACGTCGAACGTTGGGACGGTGGCGCTGATCCACTTGCTCTCGTACGACACTAGTGGAAGGGGGAGAACCTCACGATCGAAGTCGCGGTAAGGCTTGTCGACGACGACGGCGCCAATGCCCAGGGCCCACTGCCCGCTGCCGTCATTGGGCTGGCTGTCCTGCGCGAAGGCTGACGGCGTCCAAGCGGCGGAGAGCGCAGCGGCAACGATGAAGGTCAGCTTGCACGATGCCAGCGGAAGACGGAAGAGCTTTTGTTGAGACATGGTTTGGTCCTTTCTGTGACGCATTGGGGGAAGAATTTCGTTGTTCTTTGCAGCTAGGCCGCAGGCGTGGAGCGGGCTGGGCCTCGTCCTACCTCAGGGTGGCCGAGCGGTCTCAGTGATGCAGCGCTGCCCAGCACCGCGTCGAGTTCGGGGTGGTCGCCGGCGCGGCTGTGCGCACACGAGACGAGTTCATGGATGCATCCCTTCGGCGACGGATGCGCGGGAGCGCGTGGTGCCGCTCGTTGGGCCGTCCGCCAAGCCGTCCGTTGCGCGGGGCGCCCTGAAGCAACGCGTGAGCCAGCCCTCGAAATCGTGGATGTAGCCGAACACCACGAGCCTGATCACCAGGCTCAGCAGGGTCGAGGTGATCAGGCGGCCGATCACGGCAATCGCCATGGGCTGGCGAAAACTGGCGTCTGCACCCCGCGCCAGCGCGATCGGCACATCCAACTGGCTGCCCATCTGCAACAACACGATGACTCCCCCGCCGAGAGACAGCGGAATGGCCAACAAGATGGTGATCAGTTGGAAGAAGTCCTTGAACGGCAGGACCAGCACGCAGAACATGCACAGGATCCCGGTCACGATGGCAAGCGTCAGCCCACACGAAAGCTCTGCCGCTACCTCAGCATCGCCCGACTGCATCAGCCAGACGGCTGGCAGCATGTTCCGCACAGAGCGCAAGCCATGGGTGATGGTCAACCCCTCGCCTAGCGAGCAGCTGCCTAGGTCGGCGGTCACCGCGACGTAGCGTCGGCGTTCATAGCGGTCGATCTGTGCCGGCCCGCGCTCCACAGCGAAGGTGGCCACACTCACCAAGGGCTCCAAGCCGTCGCGCGAGGCCACGCGCAGGCTCGCGAGTGCCGCAATGTCCGCGCGCACGGCATAGGGGACATGCACGCGGTTGCCGATCTGGCGGCTGTCCCGGTTGAGTTTGGACCGTGGGGAGTCGAAGCCACCGCGGGTGTCGGTACGCGTCGGCTCGCTGATGGTGGCGCTGCTCACCCCGTGCTCGGCTGCCCGGTTGAGGTCGGGTCGCACAACAATCTCGGGGCGCCCCAGACGGTCGATGCTACGCACGCCGGACAGCCCTCCCGCACGAGGCTCCTGGGTAAAGGTATCCGGCATGAATCTTCCAATCTCGTAGCGCGCCAATGCGGCGCATCGGTGAGATGCGGATACTGCCCAAGCGGATTTAGGGGCTTTTTAGAGTTGTTAGGAATTCTTTAAGAAGCAGGCCATTCAGCAAAGAAAGTCAACGGCAGGCGTCTGTCCAACCAGAAAGCAACTCGCAAGTTGCTCGAATACACCGCTGAACCAATCGATTTGGATGGGCAGTTGACCGGCATGCCAATCAACGTGCGCGCCGAGCATGTCCTGTCTTGGCTTTTGGCATTCCATCGCCGGTGCAGCACCGGTTTGCCAATGTCCAACCTCCCCAGCCCGTGTTGGAGGCACGCATGGCAAGGTTTGCTCCGGAGCGCGCGGATCGGATCGTTTCCCCAGATCATTCGCGAACCGGCACGCGCTGGATCCGCTGATTTGTAGTTTCAGCCGAACGACCCTGAGGCGAGCGTCAAGCCGCCCCTCCCGATTCCCCAGTAGAAGGTCGAAGGTCGGCCGCCCGCGTGGGACTCGGGTAGATCAGCCTGTGTGCCGTTGCTCGACGACGCCAGGAAACACGACGCGCACCATCAATCCTCGGTCTTCCAGCCCGGTCTCGGTCTGGACAGTGGCATTGTGCGACTCGGCAATGTTGGCTACTAGCGACAGGCCGATGCCGCTGCCGCGCACGGGCGTCCCCGCGACCCGATGGAAACGCTCGAAGATGGCCTCGCGCTCCTCGGCCGGAACGCCCGGGCCGTCATCTGAAACTTCCAGATAGACCATGCGCGCGAGCTCGCTGCCCTCGGTGGCTTGGTAGCCGCAACGCACGAGCACATTGCCACCCTCCGCGGTGTAGCGCATGGCGTTGTGCATCAGGTTGCGCAGCAGAATGCCAATCTCGTCAATGTCGCATAGGATCGTGCAGGGATGCACATCCAGAAAGAGCGAGCGCTGATTCAGGTCGGCGTAGACCTCGAATTCCTGGGCTACGTGCTGCACCAGTTTGCTTAGATCGGCCAGTGTGTGTTTGGGGGCTTTTGCACCAGCATTGATGCTCGCCAGATCCAGCAACTGCTCGGACAGCCGGGTGCTGCGCCTGGCGACCACCAGCAGCTTTCTGAGGGCGACATCTTTGTCCCGGGGATTGGTGGCTTGCAATGCGATCTCGGCTTGCGCCTGCAGTGCAGACAACGGCGTGCGTAGCTCATGAGCCGCATCGCCAATGAAGCGGCGCTCGCCTTCGATGGCCTCGTCCAGTTGCCTGAGCACGTGGTTGAAGGAGTCAACCAGCGTGTGCAATTCCCATGGCAAGCGATCCAGTGGCAACGATGTGAAATCGAAGCGACGACGATGGCGCATTGCCGCCCCGAGTGCGCGCACGGGCCTGAGCGCACCTTGGGTCACCAGCCACATGATGAAGCCTGCAATCACGAGCAGCACAGTTGCGAGCACGAGTGCATGCGCTGCCTCGTGGCGCATGTCCGCATCTACGACGCTTTGCAGATTCCCAACTTGGACGGTCACCCGCCCAGTGCTGTCAGAGGCAGAGTACACGCGCCATTTTTCTTCCTGCACGAGGGTAGAAGCCGCACCGTCGGCAAAGTCAGGCCGAAGCGGCGACTCGGGCGAGCCGGGAGTGCTGGCGACCATCCGCTCGCGATTGATCCAGATCTGGAATACCAACTGTTCGCGCTCGGTGCCGACGGCCTCGCGCAGCTTGAGGCCTGGCCTGCCTCCTCCATCGAAGTGGCTATCGGCGGGGATCGTGACCAGCAGTTGAGTGGCTATGGCCGCGAGCTTCTCGTCCCAGGTGCTGGTGCGGTTGAGCGAGAACTGCGTGAGCACGGCGCCAACCACCACCGTCCAGCATAAGGCAATGACTGCGACGATCACCATGATCAGTTGCGCGTTGAAGGAGCGGGACTTCATGCGGTTGGCTGCCCAATGACGTAGCCGAGCCCGTGAACGGTCCGGATCAGATCGTCACCGAGTTTTCGACGCAACTGGTGAATGAACACGGCGATGGTATTGCTCTCCACATTGCTGGCCGTACCGTAGACGATGTCGTGCAGATGGTCGCGTGTGACCACGTGGCCAGGCCGCTCCACCAGGGCGAGCAAGGTGCGATATTCGTGGGCACTGAGGACTACCTCGACACTGGCCTTCGTGACGACGCGCTTGCTGCGGTCGATGCGAACGTCCCCACGAGTAAATACTGGAACAACACGCCCCTGGCTGCGGCGGATGACCGAGCGCACGCGTGCCCAAAGTTCGTCGAACTGGAATGGCTTGACCAAATAGTCGTCAGCGCCCGCGTCGAGGCCGACGATGCGCTCGCTGAGCTGGCCACGCGCGGTGAGGATCAGCACCGGCGTGGGGTCGTAGCGCCCACGCATCGAGCGCAGCACGGCCAGCCCCGAATCTCCGGGAAGACCGATGTCGAGCAAGACGGCGGCATAGGTGTGATCCACCAGCGCGGTGCGCGCCGAGTTTGCATCGCCGACGTGATCGATGTGCCATCCGCCCTGGCGTGCACCGTCGCAAATAGACTCACCCAGCATCTGGTCGTCTTCAACGAGGAGCAGCTTCATGTCATATCAATCCATACCGAGCATTAGTTTTTGAGGAATCATGCAGCAAGCTCATTAATAGTTTTTTAAGTTCCGACTAGTTTGGGGATCAGTGCCGATGCGTTTCAAGTGGCAAGGTGCTCAAACCACCAAGGAAATCATCCTGCCTGCAGACGATGCTGACGACAGCGTCGTGCTACAACGCGCCCAGCGCTCTGCATCAAGCGTGGATAGGCTGTTCAACGACCGCTGCCGAGCATGTTGAGCGACGCGCGGCGCGAGCAAGCCGCAGATGCACTTGCGCTTGCGCTTGGTCGCTCGCTAGCACCGCTGCGGGAGCAAGGGGTACTGATCGTGGGTTCAGGCAGCCTCACCCATAACCTCTACGAGTTCCGCCAGTCCGAAACGGCGCACCCGAGTCCTACGTGCATGAGTTCGTCACATGGGCGTGGAGTGCAGCCCTCTCGCATGACGTGGACGCCTTGGTCGATCTTCGGGACGCCCCACACAGCCAACGTGCGCACCCTTCGGACGAGCACTACCTGCCCTTGATCGTTGCGGCCGGTAGCAGCAGCGCGGGCGAACCTGTCGAGGTCATCGAAGGCGGCGTCACCTACGGTGTACTGTTAATGGAAGACTACGTCTTCGGCGATCTCCCGCATGCATCAGCGCGCTCGTGAACCCCTGCTCTTGAAAAGACCACCATGTCAGCCACATCCATCATCGTTCAGCAACCTCTCAGCCCGGCCTCCCGCCTGGTCCTTCTCACGCACGGCGTCGGCTCCGTGCCGCAGTCCATGCTGGAGCTCGGACGCTGGTTCGCCAAACGCGATCCTGAAGCCATGGTGGTCAGTGTCGCGTCGCCTGAGCCCTCCGACATTTCGGCCGGCTACCAATGGTTTTCCGTCCGCGGAGTGACTGAAGCAAACCGGCAAGCCCGTGTGGATGCAGCCATGCCGGGCTTTGTAGCGTGCGTGCAGCACTGGCAAGGGATCGCGCACGTCGACCCCCAACGCACGCTGCTGGCCGGCTTCTCGCAGGGCGCCATCATGGCCCTGGAATCAACCAAACTGACGCACGCACCTGCGTTGCGAATCGTGGCGATGGCGGGGCGCTTCGCGACGCCGCCGGAACGAAAAACCTCGGCGGTCGTTCATCTGCTCTACGGCGGTGTCGACCCTGTCATGCCCCAAGCGCTGGGAGAAGCTGCGCGGGCGCAGCTGCGCGAATTCGGCGACGACGTCACCCTGGACGTCGCGCCGGGGATAGGGCATCAGCCCGATCCAGCGCTCCTCGCACTGCTGGCCGCGCGACTGGCACCGACTTGAGCCTTCGAAGTTGCTCGATTCAGGCGGCGATCCGATGTGTTCGTAGCAGGCATGTGACGCTGCGCATTCCCATACGGCAGGGCCCCGCGCCGCCGCACCGCGGCGGGCGACCGCGCACCGCCCAAGGGTGAGATGGGCCGCAATCTCGATGCGTGCTCAGTTCAGTTCGCCCCTTGCGGCATAGCCAACGAGTTGATCGACCACAAAACGCAGGCGCGCACTTAGCTGTCCGCGATGGGGCCAAACAGCATGAATCTCGACGTCAGGGCCTGAGCAGCCCGGAAGGATCGTCACGAGTGCCCCGGCTTTGATCTTTTCACGAACCATCGACAGTGGCAACTGCACCAGCCCCAGGCCCGCAGCTGCCGCCTCGACCATGGCCTCGCCATCGCTAAGTTGATGGGTGGCGGGCGGCGCGTAGGTTTTCTCGACGCCCGCTTCGAGCACCGACCACACCATCGGAGGTCCATGCTGTGTGCCGACCACGCAGCGATGATCGCCAACATCCATGAGCGTCTGAGGGGCGCCGCGCTCGCGCAGGTAAGCCGGTGACGCGCAGATGACGCGCTGCTGCGTGGCCAGGTGCCTCGCGACGAGATGCCCACTGTTACCCACGTCGCCGAACCGGATCGCCAGGTCGACATCGTCGCGAAGCAGGTCACTCGTGGCGTCGGTGAAGGTGAGCGTCAGGCTGATGGCCGGATGGGGACGCACGATGTCCATCAACACGGGTAACAGCACGCGCCTTCCGAAGGCTACCGGCATGTCGATGTGCAGCCGTCCACTGAGGACCTGGTTGTTCGAGGAGAGCGCCGTTCGCGCTGCCGTGACCTCATCCATGGCCGAGACGCAAGCCGCCAGATAGGCCTCGCCGTCGGCGGTCAGCCGCATCAGCCGGGTCGTCCGGTGGAAGAGCTTGAACCCCAGGCGCCCCTCCAGACGGGTGACGGCCTTGCCCACAGCCGACTTGGTCAGACCGAGTCGTTCGGCCGCCTTGGTGAAGGTTCCAGCCTGGGCGGCGGCTACAAACACCGACACCCCGGCCAACGGATCTTGATCGTTCAATGTTTCCTCCAAGGACACTCTGAGTGGAATTCAAACGCATTTTATGCATTTTCATTCCACTATAGGATCGTCCTATCTGCCACGGCTGCCTTACAACGAGCCGTCGCTTTCATCAATTCACCCTCAGGAGTCAACCTCATGCCCGTCGTTCGTGTCAGCTGGTTCGAAGGAAAAGACCAAGCGCAAAAGGCCAACGTGGCTGCCGAAATCACCGAAAGCATCGTGAAACATACCGGCACCGATGCCAACTACATCTACGTCATCTTCGAAGACGTGAAGGCTTCCGACTGGGCCGGCGCTGGCAAGCTGTTTGGCGAGGCAAGTCCGAGCAGCTGACCGGTTCAACTCACCGAGATCTTCCATGTCCTCTCAGATCACCAGCGTATTCACGCTCGCAGTCGAGCCGGCGGATTTCCCGGCGTTCCAGGCGCTCGTCGTTCAAATCGTTGCCGCCACCCGTGAGGAACCCGGCACGCTGGTCTACGAGTATTCGGTTAATGCCGATCGCACGGTCGCGCACATCGTCGAACGGTACCGCGCGGACGCTCTCGTCAGTCATGTCGACACCACTTTCGCGCCGTTCGCCGAACGCTTTCTGGGCCTGGTGACAATCACCGGCTTGACTGTCTATGGCCCTGCGGATGCAGAAGTGCGCAAGCGCCTCGACCCGTTCGGCGCTGTCTACATGACGCCTTTCGACGGCTTCAGCCGTTGACAGGCGGATCTCAAGGACTTCCCAACATGCGTCGGAAACTCCGTCGTATTGGCGCTGCCTTTGCGCTGAGCGCGCTGTCATGTCTGAGTTCGGCAGCGCCTGCCCTCGCGGTGTTGGGCCGGGATTTCACATTCCCGGCCGCACTCGAGGGCATGCCGCAGAAGCTGTCGGATTTCAAAGGTCTTCAGATCAACAGCTTCACAACCCAAGACGGCGTGAAGCTTTCTTATTGGGAAGCTGGCGAAGGCCCGCCGCTGGTGTTCATCCCTGGCTGGTCGGCCAACGGCGCCCAGTACGTGAACGTGATGTACCTGCTGGCCCAGCACTACCACGTGTACGTGCTCGACCCGCGCAATCAGGGACTCTCCGACAAGGTGGAATACGGCAGCCGTATCGCGCGTCATTCAATGGACGTCCGCGAACTGGGAGCCCACCTCGGATTGAAGTCTGCCGCGTATGTCGGGCACTCGATGGGGGCGGCGATTCTCTGGAGCTACATCGACCTGTTTGGCACCAGCGCGATGCGCAAGGTGGCCTTCGTCGATGAACCCATCAGCATCTACTCGCACTCCGACTGGGAGGAGACAGAGCGGTCGAATGCCGGAGGCACCACCACGGCGCCCGAGCGCATGGTCGCGGCCTTCACCGCGGGCGGTCCTGTCAATACCTTGGTGACGGACCTCAAGGTAATCGAACGCTCGCAACTAACCGACTCGCCTTACTACCGCAACTCCGAAAGCTTTGCTTCGGAGTTCATCAAAAACGATCCGACTGCCCTGGCACGTGTGCTGTTCAACCACACGGTCAATGACTGGCGCGATGTCGTGCGCCACAAGATCGACATCCCCGCCGCCATCTTCTCCGGCGAACAGAGCAACAACCTGCCCAGCCAGCGGTGGGCCCAGTCCGTGGTGCCCGGAGCCACGCTGTTCTCGTACACGACCGCCGAGCAGGGTGACCATTTCCTGATGTTCAAGAACCCGGTGAAGTTCACGCAGGACCTGCAGCTCTTCCTGGCGCGCTGAACGCCTCCCCTCTCCAACCCAACAAAGCAATCCAATGACGACCATCGAACAACTCATCAAGAGCCGTACCTCCGCCAACAGCTACGACACGCGCCGCAAACTTTCGGGCGAAGAGATCGCTCAACTGATCGAGCTCGCCACCTACTCTCCTTCGGCCTTCAACTTTCAGAACTGGAAGTTCATCGCGGTTCATACCGATGACGCCAAGAAGCGTCTCCTGCCGCTTGCGTACAGCCAGCCCAAGATCGTCGAAGCCGCGGTCACGTTCATCGTGTGCGGCACGCTTGAGCCGCAACTGGGCCTGCCCTCGGCCCTCCAGCCTTCCCTCGATGCCGGCATCCTCGACGAAGCCACCTTCAACGGTTGGGTCGGCGCGGCCAACGGCATGTACAGCGGGAATTCGCCAATGCAGCGCGACGAGGCCATTCGGTCTGGCGCCATGGCAGCCATGACCCTGATGCTCGCCGCACAGGGCCGCGGCCTGGTGTCGTGCCCCATGATCGGCTTCGATCATGCAGGCGTTGCCGCCGAGTTCGGCTTGCTCGCGACGGACGTGCCGGTGATGCTCATCACCGTGGGTCACGCCGCAGCGGGCAACTGGCCGCAGAAGCCACGCAAGGATGTTGAAAAGGTTCTTTTTTTCGCGTAATCAGACTTCGAGAGCTCACAGGCGCGCAGTTGACCGGCCCGGTCAATGACTAGCGCCATGTGCTCAGGCACAAGATTCCACCTCTTCGTCGGCAGATCAGGTGCGACCATTTCCTGAGGTTCAAGAAGCCGGTCAAGTTTGCGCGCGAAGTTCGGTCGTTCCTGGAACGCTGACCGGCGCAATGCCGCTTGCCAGCGGACTTGGGGACCATCCCCGAGACCTATCGGCCATTCGAAGCCATCCCTCGGACTGACGGTGCACACGCTGTCTCGTCCAACATTTTGTGAGTCACGTCATGTCGTTCGTCAGCTCCTCGGCCCATCAAAAACCGACTGCGGTTCTCAGGACGGGCGTGTACGCCCTCGGGGTCCTCATTGCGCTCGTGGGCCTCTACCTGGTCTATGCCGGGTTCCAACTCATCGCGTTGGGCGGGTCGCCGTACTACCTGCCGGCCGGCCTGGTTTTGTTGGGCGTCGCCGTCCTGTTGTTCCGCCTCGACGAAAGGGCGGCCACGTTGTACGCGGCGTTTTTCGCAGCCACCGCGGTATGGGCCGTCTGGGAGGCAGGGCTCGCGTTCTGGCCACTCGCGGCGCGGCTTGGCATGTTCGCTGTGCTGGGCGTGCTGGTGGCGATTTGCATCCCGTTCATGCCGCAGGCTCGTGTCAGCCAGCGCAGCCGGCGCCTCGCGTTCGGCGTCGCAACCCTCATGACCGTGGCGCTGCTAGCCGCCTTCATCACCGCCTTCTTCCCCATCTGGATCGTCAAGCCAGGGCAGGCGCCCCAGGCCGCCGCAGACTATGCGCCGGGGAATGAGCCGAAGGACTGGGTCGGCTTCGGCCGTACGCCATCTGGCGAACAGTTTTCGCCCGATGCGCAGATCACGAGCGCCAACGTCAAGCAGCTGGCGGTGGCCTGGACAATGCGCACCGGCGACATATCGGCCGATGGCCGCGAAAACCAGAACACGCCGCTGCAGATCGGCAACGTCCTCTATCCCTGCACTCAAACCGGACAGGTCTTTGCCCTGCGGGCGCACACCGGGGAAAAGCTGTGGCACTTCGATCCCAAGGTAACCCCCGCCTCGACTGCCAACTGGATGCGCTGCCGTTCGCTGGCGTACTACGAAGTGCCGGGCATCGCCGACAACGCACCGGGCAAGAAGCGTCTGTATCTCACCACCGGCGACATGCGACTGATCGCACTCGACGCCACGAACGGCGAGCCCGTGCAGGACTTCGGCCGTGAAGGCACCGTCTTTCTGGCGAAGGGCATGGGCCAGGTCATCCCTGGGTTCTTCAACCCTACCTCGGGTCCTCTGCTGGCAGGAAGCAATCTGATCGTCGGAGGCTGGGTAATGGACAACCAGTCCGCCGACGAACCGTCGGGCGTGGTTCGCGCCTTCAGTGCGGCCACCGGCGAGCTCGCATGGGCATGGGACGTGGGTCGGCCCGGAAAAATGGGCGAGCCTGCCGAGGGCGAGACGTACACCCGCAGCACGCCGAACATGTGGGCGACCCCGAGCTACGACCCGAAATTGAACATGGTCTACCTGCCCACGGGCAACGGCACACCCGATCTCTTCGGCGGCGAACGCTCGGCTGCCACCGACCGGGTCAGCACCTCGGTCGTCGCACTTGACGCCACCACCGGTCAGGAGCGCTGGACATTCCAGCTGGTCCATCACGATGTCTGGGACTACGACCTGCCCTCCAAGCCGGTGCTGTACGACATGCCAGACGGCAAGGGAGGACGCATTCCGGCGCTCGTGCAGGCTGGAAAAAACGGTCAGATCTATGTCCTGGACCGGCGGTCAGGCAAGCCGATCACGGCAGTGCAAGAGCGCGCGGTGCCGACGAGCGGGGTACCTGGCGAGCGCCTGTCGCCCACCCAGCCATACTCGGTCGGCATGCCCTTGATGCGTGACGCCGTCCTGACCGAAGCGACGATGTGGGGCATCACGCCGATCGACCAGCTGAACTGCCGGATTCAGTTCAAGGGGCTTCATTACGAGGGCGACTACACGCCTCCGCAACTCACGTGGTATCTCGAGAGCCCGTCCTGGTACGGCACGACGAACTGGGGTGGCCAGTCGATCGACAAGCAGCATGACATCATGATCGTGAACGACATGCGAATCATGATGAAGGGGCGACTGCTCAGTCGCGAGGTCGCGGACACGCGCTTGGCGGGCAAGAAGACGGCGGGCGTGGGCGGGGTCATCCCGATGTTGAAGACGCCCTATGGAGCCGAACGTGGCATGGTGCAATCGTTCCTCGGCGTGCCATGCACCAATCCACCCTTCGGTACTATGGCCGCCATCGACATGACCACCCAACAGGTGCTGTGGCATCGCTCCCTGGGCACACCCGAGCAATTCGGACCGCTCGGCATGAAGACCCATCTGCCGATAGAGCTCGGCATGCCGACGTTGGGTGGAGCAGTCACCACAGGTGCGGGACTGGTCTTCTTCTCGGCAACGTCCGACTACTACCTGCGCGCGCTCGACGTGAAAACCGGAGATGTTCTGTGGAAGAGCCCGCTTCCCGTCGGGGGAGGATCGACCCCGCTGGTATTCACTTCTCCGGAAGACGGCAAACAGTACGTTGTCGTCACGGCAAGCGGTTCTCGCTCGGCTCCCGATCATGGTGACTACATCATCGCGTATGCGCTGCCTGGCAAGGCGCCCTGAGGAATGCACATGAGCGGATCAATGAGAGCGGTGGTGATGCACGAACCGGGCGGGCCCGGTGTGCTGAAGATCGAGCAACGCGGCATACCGCGTGCGCAAGCTGGGACAGTGTTGATACGGGTCGAAGCTTTCGGCCTGAACCGCTCCGAGCTCTTTACCCGACAGGGTCACTCGCCCGGCGTTACTTTCCCGCGCGTGCTGGGGATCGAAGCGGTCGGCACCGTCGCCGATGCGCCGGGCGGCGAATTCGAACATGGGCAGATGGTGGCGACGGTCATGGGCGGCATGGGGCGGTCTTTCGACGGCGGCTACGCCGAGTACACCTTGGTACCCGCGCATCAGGTGCAGGCCGTGCAGACCGGGCTCCCGTGGGCGCAGCTCGGCGCGCTGCCCGAAATGCTCCAAACAGCATGGGGCGCCCTGTTTCGCGCGCTGCGGCTTCGCAGCGGCGACCGTTTGCTCATTCGAGGGGGCACGACGTCCGTGGGGCTCGCCGCTGCTTCGATCGCCAGGGCGCACGGGGCAGAGGTCGGTGCGACATCCCGCAACACGGCCGGCGAAGCACGGGTCGTCGCAGCGGGCGCAGACCGATTCTTTCTCGATGACGGCGCCATCGCAGAACGCGTGCGCGCGGAATGGTCCGGCGGGGCCGACAAGGTGCTCGAACTCGTAGGTACAGCCACGCTCGCAGACTCGCTGCGCTGTGTCCGAGAGCCTGGAACCGTCTGTATGGCGGGCATGGTGGGAGACCGCTGGTCGCTCGACGACTTTGCACCGATGGACTTCATTCCAAGTGCCGTGTCGTTGACCACCTATTCGGGCGACGTGCGCGATTTCATGGCCACTCCGCTCCAGCAACTGGTCGATCAGGTCGAAGCGGGTGAGCTTGCAATCGGCCCGAGCCGCATATTTCACCTGGACGACATCGTGGAGGCCCACCAGACCATGGAATCGAACACGGCCCAAGGCAAGATCGTGGTGCTGACACGTTGACCCGACGCAAGGCTTGGAGGACATATGAGTGAACACGCCGTGACTGTGTTGATCAGTCGCAGTGCCAAGGCCGGCTGCGAAGCCGATTTCGAGCGCGTGACTGCGGCTCTGATGCGAACCGCCGAAGGCTTCAAAGGCTGCCTGGGCGCCCAACTGGTTCATCCCGGCGAAGACCCCGAAGTGGCAGACACGATGTATCACGTCGTCCTGGCGTTCGACCACCAGCGCAACCTGGACGCCTGGCACAACTCGCCGGAGCGGCAGCAGGGTCTCGCAGCCGCCGCCGCCTTCATCGAAGGCCCACCCAGGATCAAGCCGATGATCGGCCTGGGGCTGTGGTTCCGCACCACTCCGCAGGCTCCGCCGCGGTGGAAAGTGGCCGTCGTGACCTGGGTCGGCATCTGCCCCACGGTCTACCTGCTGTTTCTTTTGATGGGGGACCGCCTGCAATCATGGTGGCTCTTGCCTCGCACGATGGTGCTTACCGTCGCGGTCGTCGCTGTCATGACATGGGTCGTCGCGCCTCAATTGACCAAGCTCTTCAGGCCTTGGCTCTTCTCCAAGCGCGTGACGTTGTGAGCAGCCGGATGGGCATGGAGGCTGATTCGGGGCCCTGACCTCTGGCTTGCTGTCGGAGGAGCGCAGAAGCTTCGGCTGAACAACCAACGCCAGCAAGGCGACGAACAAGCACACCATCGCGCTGATCTCGAGCGGCCCCAGCGGCTCTCGGCGCACCACGGCACCGGTGGCCATGGCAACCATCGGCACCATCACGGTGGAAAGACCCGAGGCGCTCGGCGGCACGCGATCAACGATCGAGAACCACGCCATGTTCCCGATCGCCATCGGGACCAGCGTGATGTAGGCAATGACAGCAAGTGACGGCCATGAAGGCATGAACGGTTCGCGGTTGCCGAGCATCAACGCAGCGAGTGTCAAAGGCGCGGAGGCGATCAGCAGTTGCCACCCTGTCGACACCAGCGGTGTGACCGTGAGCCCCGCCCGGTCGAGAATGAGCGTGCCGCAGGCCCAGCCCATGCCGGCAGCAATGCCGAGAATGAAGCCTAGCGGCGTCGAGGCGTAGCTCGCGCGCGCAGCGAAGCCCAGGATCGCAACGCCGCAGGCGGCGAGCAGCACACTGCACATCAGCCGCCTCGACGGGGTCTTCCCGAAGACGATCCATGAAAACACCGTTGCCCAGACGGGCATGGTGAAGCCCAGTACCGCCGCCTGGCCAGACGGAATCAGCACGGCGGCGTAGGTACTGCAGACATTCCAGACGACAAGGTAGGCCAACGCAGCCGCCACCAGGTAGGCTCGCTGAGGTCGGGGGACGCGCAGCGACTGGCCCTTGAGTGCGGCAAAGCCAAGCAGTGCCGCGCCCGATCCCGCCAGGCAGATGGCGCGAAACGTCCACACCGACACCTCGCGAACAGCCAGCGGAAACAGTACCCAGTTGGTCCCCCACAGCAGCGTGAGCACGACGATCAGCGGAACCACCTCGGCCAACGAGCCGGAGCCGGAAGTGCCCTCCTTCATCTTTCTGCTTTGTCGGCGATCCCCGAACCCCGGCGTCGTCGTCCGGCCGTCGGGATCACGAGCTGGCTGCGCAGAGACTGAAATGCTCGACGAATGGAGGCTGGGTGAAGAAAGGACCCACGATGGCGCGCCATTCGGCATGCGCAGGCGAAGCCCGAAATCCCACGCTATGGTCCTCCAGGGTGTCCCAATGAATCAGCAGCACGTACCGATCAGGGCTCTCGACGCTGTGACGCACCTCGTACTGCCGGAAGCCCTTGGCCTTCGAGAGCACCGCATCCAGACCATGCTGCGCCGCTTTCTCGAAGTCGGCCGTCTGGCCCGGATGGATGCGGATGTCGGCGATTTCCAGAATCATGGGTGCTCCTCGTTTTCGATGGGCATTTCTTCGCGGATCCAGGTCAAGGCGGAATCGTGGCGTGGATTCCACCCGAGCTCGCGCCGCGCGCGGCGTGCGATCACCCGGCTGTTGCTGCCGAAGGTGTAGAACGCTCGCGTCGCCCCCCACAGCCGCGCCGCGTCCTCGGCCGGAATCGACTCGACGCCGCTCAAACCAAGGCGTTCGGCGATGGCACCGCCGATGGCGGCGAACGAGACCTCGCCGTTCTCCGCGAAATAGAAGGCGCCACCTGGCGCGTTGTGCAACGCAAGCAGGTAAAGGTCCGTGAGATCGTCGATGTGCACCGTGGACCAGCGGTTGACACCTTCACCGACCACCCGCGCCACCCGCTGGGTACGGGCCTGATTCACGAGGAAAGGGATCTGGATGCTGTTTCGATTCAGCCCCTGGCCCACGCCGTAGATCAGGGTCGGACAGACGACGATGCTGCGCACCCCGCGGCTCGCGGCGGATTGCACGCTTTGATTGAGCGCGTGCCGCGCAAGCTTGGCGGGTGCGACCACGAACGGGGTGTCTTCGTCGAAGACCGCTTCATTCACCGAGCCGCCGCGCGCGTCGTCACCGATCACGCTCGAGCCGCTGGTGTGGATCAACGGCTTGCCGCTGCCTTCCAGCGCGTCGATCAGCGCTTCGACGCAACGGCGATCATCGGCATTGGCCGTGTTGATGACGCCATCCGCCCGACGCGCTTCGCTCGCCAGGATCTGCTCGTCCTCCAGGCTGCCCAGGACGGGCTCGATGCCACGAGCGCGCAGGAGTTCGGCCTTGGCACGGTCGCGCACCAGTCCTCGCACCCCGTGCCCCTCCGCTACCAGTCGGGCCGCGATGTTGCCGCCGATGTACCCCGAGGCACCTGTCAGAAAGATGTTCATGCCTGATCCTGCTCTTTACAAGGCGAAAGTGGAAAGCGCTGGCACGCACGCGATGATGATCACGCCGATGAGCAAGGCCATGATGTAGGGCCAGATGGCACGCATCACCTCTTCCGGCTTGCCCTCCCCGATCCGGCAGGCCACGTAGAAGCCGACCCCGACCGGGGGCAGCATCAGCCCGATGTTCATGGACGAGACGATCACCATGGCGTACTGGATGTCGTGGATGCCCAGCTTCTTGGCGATCGGAAACATGATGGGTGCCAGCAGCAGTACCGCAGGCAGGCCTTCGAGCAGGCATCCGAGGACGATGAAGATCACGATCGACGCGGCCATGAAGGCGATGGATCCGCCTGGCAAGGTCGTGAGGAACTGCGACATCACCTGCACGACGCCGCTTTGGGTGATTCCCCAGGCCATGGCCGATGCCGTGCCAAGGATCATCAGAATCGCCCCGCTCAGCGCTGCCGTCTCGACCAGCATCCCGTAGAGCGTCTTCCAGCGCAGGCCACCGTAGAGCACATGACCGACGATCATGGCGTAGATCACGGCAATGGTGGACACCTCGGTGGCAGTGGCCACGCCCTCGCCAACCGCACTGCGGATCAGGAAAGGAAGTGCCAGTGCAGGCGCCGCAACCAGAGCCAGACGTCCAATACGGTTCCATGGCGGGCGCTTCGTGCCGTCGTTCTGCTCGTTTCTTGCCTTCCAGCGGGCCACCGCCACGAGCGTCAACAGCAGCACCATCGCGATCACGAAACCACTCTGGAACAAGCCGGCGATCGACACCCCGGCCACCGAGCCCAGCACGATCAGCACAATGCTGGGCGGCACCGTGTCCGCCATCGCGGCGCCGGTTCCAAGAAGCGCCACCATCTCCGGACGCTTGTTGCCGCGACGTGTCATCTCCGGAAAAAGCGCGGGCGCCACCGTGGCCATGTCGGACACCTTGGAACCAGAAATGCCCGAGACGATGAAGAGCGACCCCAGCAGCACATAGGACATGCCTGCCTTGATATGCCCGATGAGCGCCGCGAGGATGTCGATGATGGCCTTGCCCATGCCGGTCGCATCCAGAACACATCCGAGCAGGACGAACACGGGCACCGACACCAACACGAGGTTGGACATCCCCTCGTCCATGCGCCCGACGATCACGCCGATCGGCACCGAGGTGCCGAACGCCAGGTATCCCATCACACCGAGCCCGAAGCAGAACGCGATGGGCGCACCCGCAGCCAGCAACAATGCGACGACGACCACCAGAAAAAACACGAGACCGCCAACCTTGAATTGCGAGATCACCGGAGACAGGAGATAGAAGGCCAGCACCGCTGCGCCGACGACTGCGACAGCGGTGGCCAGCGGCGTCCTTCCGATCGTCCGCAACGCGTGCTGGACAACAATAGCGAGCATCAGCAGCGCACCGGCCGCAATGGCGCCCACCCGGAAGCTGTTCGGGATGTGGAGAGTCTGCATCTCGATGATCCACTCCTGCTTCGCATGCTCCATCGCCGGCGGGATGAGAGCGACCAGGAAAACGGCAACGCAGACAAGGGCGATAGCATTGACGAACTCGCGACTCCCCGCGGGCAGCATGTCGACGAAGGTCGCCAATCGCAAATGCTCGTTGCGGTACATCGCGATGCCTGCGCCGAGCATTCCGACCCATATGAAGGCCATCGACACCGTCTCGTCGATCCAGTCGATGGGCCTGGAGAAGACGTACCGAGACACCACACCGCCGAACAGGAGCAAGACGATCCCAGCGATCAACGCGGCCGCAATGATCTCGAGGGGAACGATCCAACCCGACTTGGGCGGGACCCGCTCCGCCGTCGGGAACACGCCGTCTTCTAGCACCGGCATGGCGCCCGCTTGGCTTGCGTGAGTCATGTCGTGTCCTCTTCAGGCGAGCTTGCCGGAGTACTTCTCCAGCAGCACCCAGGTTTCCTCACCGAACTTGCTCTTCCACTCCTTGTACGCCCCGGCCTTTTGAAGGGCTTCGCGAAACGGCTGCTGGCTCACCGTATTGAAGGTCAGGCCGCGCTTGGTGAGGCTTTCCTGCAATGAACTGTTGAGCGTGGCCATCGCTGCGCGCGTCTTCACGGCATGGGACTCGAAGGCCCGCGTCGCGATCTGGCGCAGGTTCTCAGGCACCGCATTCCATGCCCGTGGATTCGCCGCGATCCAGAAGCACTCCCAGGCATGGCCCGTGAGGGAGCAGTACTTCTGGACTTCGTAGAAGCGCTGCGCCTCGATGATGGCCAGTCCGTTCTCCTGCCCGTCGACCACCTTGGTCTGCAATGCCGTGTAGGCCTCGCCGATGCCGATGGTGGTCGGAGACGCTCCGAGCGCCTTGAAGGTCTGCTGGAGCACAGGCGTTGCCGGTACCCGAAGCTTGACCCCTTGCAGATCTTGCGGTGAGCTGACAGGCTTGGTGCTCATCGTCACGTGACGAAATCCGTGATCCCACGCCTTTCCCACCGGCACCAAGTTGACCTTGGTGAACCCCGTACGAATGTGGTCGCCCAGATCGCCGTCCATTGCGCGGAACGCAGTCTCCAGATCAGCAAAAACGAAAGGTGTCACCGAGACCGCCGCACTCGGGATGAGCGTGGCGAACACGCCGCTCGCGGTGGACATCATCTCGATCGCACCCGAGCGGACTTGCGAGATCATGTCCGTGTCACTGCCAAGCTGGCTGTTGGGAAACACGTCGATCGCCAGCTGTCCGTTGGACTCCCTGAGAATTTCCGCGCAAGCGGCTTGAAGACCCACCACCGTGGGATGCGACTGTGCAAGCGAGATGCCCAGCTTCATGGATATCTTGTTGCCCTGCGCGAACGCGAAGCCTGGCAGGGAAGCGGCCGTGGCAGTGGCTGCCAGCGTCTTGAGAGCGAAACGACGTTGCATGATGTATGTCTCCGATGGGCCCGCGGCCTCTTGGTTTTTGAAGCGCGACGTGCGCGCGGTTTGAAAATCAGTCTCGGCTCACGCAGCCGCTAGTGGATATGGCTGCCGCCGTTCACGTCCAAGGTGGCTCCCGTGACGTAGGCCGACAGGTCCGAGGCGAGAAACAGACAGGCCCCGGCAATGTCTCGCGCCTTTCCCGCTCGTTTCAGTGGAATGCCGGCCACGATCTCCTTGAACTGGTCTTCGGTGACGTTGCCGTCCAACATTCCGGTCTCTGTCATCGAGGGGCAGACCACGTTGGCGCGCACACCCTGGGGACCGAATTCGCGTGCCACGGAGCGGGTCAGGCTGATGACTCCGCCCTTGGAGGCTGCATAGTGCGCGCCGCCAACAAGACCTCCGCCGCGTTGCGCCGCCACCGAGGCCAAGTTGATGATCGTGCCGCTCTTACGCTCGCAAAGAACAGGTAGAACGCTCTTGCACAGGTTGAATGTCCCCTTCAGATTCACGGCTGTCACCAGATCGAAGTCCTCGTCCTGGATCGCCAGCAAAGGGTGTGATTTCACGACCGCGGCGCTGTTGACCAGGCAATCGATGGCGCCATAGCGCGACAGCACCTCGCTGACCATCCTTGCGCAATCATCGAAGTCGGCGATGTTGCACTTCACGCCGATCAGTTCCACATCCCGGCCGAGAGCGTTTTCGATGGACGCTTTGATCTCGATGCTCACGGCTTCTGTCATGGCGAGATCGACCACCGCGAGTCTTGCGCCATGCTCGGCGAACAGCGCTGCAGTTGCATAACCGATCCCTCGCGGCGAAGCCGCTCCAACGATGACGCAGACTTTGTCTTTGACGAGCATGGCTGTCACATGCCGGGCTGATGGACTTCGATGACGTTGCCGTCCGGGTCCTGCAGGAACACCTGGTACCAGCCCGAAATGGCCCACTTTCCGTAGTCGGAGTAGCGGATGCCCAGCTCGTCGCACTTGCGCATGAAGCCCTTGATGTCGTCCGTGCGAAAGCAAAAGTGGCCACGCGCCATCGGGTTGACGATCTGCTTCATCTTGAAGCCTGTATCGATATCGCGTTCGGCCCAATGAAACTCGATGGCGCCGTCGCTCAGAAAGTCAACCTTGCCGTTGTAGCCGGTGCGATCGCTGCTGGCATCGACCCGTGTGTGCTCCTCGTCCTTGATCGTTCCCAGGTCGAACAGGGTTTGATAGAACTTGGTGAGCCTGGGCAGGCTGTCCGTGCACAGGTTCATGTGGTGAAACTTGAAATTCATGTCGCATCCTTGGGTAGTCGGGGTGGTGCGCGGGACCGACACGGTCATTCAGCGCGGATCGGACTTCGAGACAGCCGTGTGAAGACCGTTAATCGAAGCTCAGCGTCACGATATTTTGATTCATCTATGAAGTCAATGATGCATAGGTGAAAACACCTAGCCTCATTTCAGAAGGTGACTCACAATCGTTTTCTGGCCCGCAGCTTCATGGATGCATGCCAGATTGCATAAGAAAAACGGTTGCGAAACGGCGGGACGCACCCCGATCTCAAGATTCGCGGGGTCGCCTCCTGCTCCGCCTATCGGATTCGATGCGTACATCACGCACGAAGCAAGTCACGTTGAGGCCTCAAAAGGCAGCCGCGCCTGCGCAGGCGCGAATCAAGCCCATGTTCTTTAGGGATGCATTCCTGATTTCATTGGTACGATGATCAGGGGCGCACAGCGTGGCCGTTCCCTCTTCCACCGAGACGCGAAAGTTGGCAATGAAAGACGATCTGAGAGATGTTGAACCGGAAGGCCGAAGCTATTCGGCGCCGGCGTTGGAAAAAGGCCTGGACATCCTGGAGATCCTCTGTACGAGCGAGGTTCCGATGTCGCAGAAAGAGATCGCGCTGGTGATGGGCCGCAGCGTCGGCGAGATCTACCGAATGCTCGCCTGCCTCATCAGCCGCAACTATGTCGCACCCGTCGACGAGAACAGTTACGCCATCACGACCAAGTTGTTCGAGCTGTCCCATATCAATCCACCCACCCATCGCCTGTTGGTGGAGGCCGTGCCCATCATGCAGCGGCTGGCCAGCGAACTCGATCAGTCGTGCCATCTCACCGTCTACGGGCAGGGCAAGCAGATCGTGATCTGCAAGGCCGATACGCCGAGCGGGATGGGGTTCGCCGTCAGGGTGGGTGCCGAACTGGACGTGCTGATTTCCGCTTCGGGACGCGTGCTGCTCGCCTTCCAGGATCAGGAAACGCGCAGACTGCGGATCGAGGAATCTGTGCAAAGGCGTCCTGGTCAAGCAGATTCGCAGATCCAGAGCGTTCTGGATTCGGTGAGGGCCAGTGGCTTCGAGTCCATCCCCAGCGTTCAGGTGCGAGGCCTCTACGCCGTGAGTTTCCCGATCCTTGACACCCAGGGTCGCGCAATCGCGGCTCTGACGGTCCCGTATGCGGAGCGAATCGATCAGAGTCAGCGCAAGTCCATCCCCCAGGTGCAAGAAGCATTGGGTGTTGCTGCGCGAACGCTCTCTGCCCGTGTCGGCGGGACCAGCATTGCACAGAAGACGCCGCAACAAGCGAATCCCGTCGTTCGTCCAGCGGCCGAGCCACCCGCAGCGAGGTCACGCCGTCCGCGATCATAGGAAGCTAGCCGGCCCCTCCGTCCGTCCGTGCCTATGCAGCCGCGAAGGGTCGACCCCTGGCCCCTTCAGCAGCCAGCTTGTGTTCATTGGCGCAGCTCGGAGAACAGTCCGTCGCGCACTTCAGCACCGGCTCCCCGCCATTTCGCCGGCCTGGTGGTGCTGGACTCCAACGCCGCACCTTCTTTGATCACGCATCAGCTGGACAGAGCATTGGGAACTCAGTTGCGAATTCGTTCGCTGCCCTTATTCGTCTGCGAGGCGATTGCTACACCCATCATCCGCTCGATGCTTTCTTCGGCGAGGCCAAGCTCTAGCAGAACGGCCTCCGTCTCCCAGCCGCGAGGCTGTGCGGGGCCTCGAAGCGGCAGGTACGCGTCATCGACTTTTATCGATGCACGAAGGACCTTCGTCATCCCCTCCGTTGGATGCCGCTCCTCCTGCAACAGTCCGACCGCCTGCAGATGGGGATCCCTCTGCAGTGATTCGAGGGTATGGCATGGCTGGGCCGCGATGTCGGCGTCCTGCAGCAGTCTCAGCCACTCGTCGCTGCTCTTGTGCGTAAGCGGCGCGCCTCGGACCTCGAACCACTCGGCCACATTGCGTGCACGACCTGACACGCTGTCGAACCTCGGATCGTCCAGGAGCGCATGCCGTTCGGTCACCGCCAGAAAGGCACGCACCTGCGCGTCGGTGTTGACGGTGAACGATATCCATCCATCCGCCGTAGCGACCGGCTTGTTGTGCGGGCTGAGCAATCGGAGATCTCCTGCCGGCCCTACGGGCGGATCGAAGGTGGCCTGTGCCAGGTGCTCCTGAAGCACGAACGCGGCCATGGTCTCGAACATGGGCACCTCGATGCTGCAGCCATTGCCTGTCTCGCCGCGCTCCACCAGCGCGGCAAGGATGGCCCCTGCGGCGATCTCGCCGGCCACGTGATCGCAGATGAGCATCGGCACGTAGGCGGGTGCACCGTCACGCCGCATCGCCAAGCCGGCCATGCCTGTCGCACCCTGGATGACGCTGTCGTAGGTGGGCTGCCCGGCGTAGGGGCCGTCGGTACCATAGCCAGTGATGAGGCAATAGATCTTGTCCGGGTACCGCGACCGTACCGTGGCTGGATCCAGCCCCAAACGCGCGAGCGCATCTGGCCGCATGTTCGCGACGACAACATCCGCGGTGACCAACAAGCGGTCCAGCGCCTCCCGTGCATCCGGTGCCTTCAGATCCAAACAGACGTTGCGCTTGCCCCGGTTGAGGTGCAAGTAAGTTCCCGAATGCTGACCTGTCGGCGAAGGTCCGCCAAGGCCACGCATCAGGTCGCCGCCCGGACTTTCGACCTTGATGATCTCGGCCCCGTACTGGCCGAGTCGCCAGGTGGACACCGGCCCGACAACGACGCTGGTGAGATCCAGGACGCGAATCCCTTTGAGTGGTTCGAAGCTCATTGTGTTTCCACTTCCATCTTGGCGCAGAGCACGCCTTGGTCGTCGAGCACGCTCACCTGCCACGCCGGGCCGACCTTCTCGGCCACCATCGTGATCGGTCGATCGCAATACAGCGGCGCGAGATGCCGCGTCTGCAGACGAAGGGGCATTGCCGCCAAGTCGTGCGCGACGAACTCGGTCATCAGCAGCGTGATCAGGCCCCCATTGACCACCAGATCGGGCAATCCTTCGACCTCCTGCGCATACTGCCGATTGATATGGATCTTGTGGGAGTTGAAGCCGAGCGCCGAATATTGAAAGAGCAGCGTTTCGTCGGGCACGATCGTCCTTTGCACGCCGCCAGACGATGGCGTATACGCCACGTCGGAAGGTCTCGCCGCTCGCTCGCGGTCCGCCGCGAGCAGCGCGTAGGTTTGCGTCTCCTTCAACACCAGTTCGTCGCCAAAAACGAGTCGGTGACCGACCGTGAGAAGCGCCATGGGCCCCGATGCGCCCTCCTTCTTGACGATGTCCTCGATCCAACTGGACCGTCGAAGCGCCGCGCCGACGGGGATGTCCGCCAGGTAGTTGACCGTGCGTCCCGCCAGCATCAAGCGCGGCAGGCCCAGATCGGGAAGCGGCACGCCCAGGCCGGGGAAGCCATCGCTGCGCAATGCTTTCCGGGGCGTGTCTGCGCCGAGCAGGATGAACTGCCATCCGCGCGGCAGGGGAAGTCCCTCGTGCATCGAGTCCGGCTCCGTGTTCAACATGGCGGCCACGCGCCGTACCGTCGAAAGAGAACACACCTCGGATCGGGTCACGGTGCTTCGTGGGTCATTGCTTTGCATCTGGCGCCTCCCGGACCTCAGGCTGCAACCTCATACAGGCTTGTGCCGCAGCCGAGGCCGCATCACGCGTCACTCGCCTGCCTTCACGTCGGCCTTGCGAACGATCTCTTCCCACTTCGCGCGCTCGGCCGTGATGTACTTGGTGAATTCTTCGGGCGTCGAACCCACGGGCTCGGCACCCATCTCCACGTACTGCTTATGTACGTCGGGTTGCCTGAGCGCCTGCGCGGCCTGGGTCGCGAGCTGATTCACGATGGATGCAGGCGTGCCACGGGGCGCCCACAGGCCGTACCATGTGCTGATGTTGAAACCCGGCAAGCCGGATTCGGCCACTGTAGGTACGTTCGGCAAAGCGGTTGATCGCTTGGCGGTTGTCACGGCCACTGCGCGAAGCTTGCCTGACTTGATGAACGGCATGGCCGAAGGCATCGAGTCGAACATCAGCTGGATCTGCCCCCCCATGAGATCAGTGAGGGCGGGTGCACTGCCCTTGTAGGGAACGTGCTGCAGCGGCACCTTGGCCGTCAGCTTGAACGACTCGCCGGCCAGGTGCTGTGACGACGCAGCGCCCGGAGAGCCGAAATTGAGCGGCTCAGGCTGGCTTTTCGCGAGCGCGATGAGGTCGGCGACGGTCTTGATCGGCGACGCGTTATTCACCACCAGAACAAGCGGCACATCGGCGAGCTGGGTGATGGGAGCAAAGTCCTTGATCGCGTCGTAGCGCATCTTGGGCTGCACGATCGGGGTGATGATGTGCAGCGACGCGTTGGAGAGGATCGTGTAGCCATCAGGTGCGGCGCGAGCGACCGCCTCGGCGCCGATCATCCCGCTGGCACCGGCCCTGTTATCAATGATGAAGTTCTGGCCCAACGCGTTGCCCATCTTGACCGACACAACCCGCGTAAGCAGATCTGTCGGCCCACCGGGCGGAAACGGGAGCACCAGCTTGATCGGCTGCTTGGGGTAATCCTGGGCGGCGCTCGTGCCTGGCAGCGCGCTCATCGCGGCCAGCGCGACACTGGACAGGAAGCATGCCCGGCGGGCGAGGAGGAGCCGAAAGTTGTTCATGAATAGTCTCCGTTTTTGTTGCGTTTCAGCGAGCCCAGCCTCTGCGCGATTGCCAATTTCAAAGAAACAAGGCCCCGTCACAAATTCTATTTGTGCACCACCCAGGCGACAATCACTGCATCTGTGCCACCTGTGTTGACTCATGATTGACAATAGTCTGGACCTCAATCTCATGCGCTTGTACGTAACCATGGTGGAGTCGCCGTCGCTGACGGCCGCCGCGGCGAGCAGCGGCATGACACGCTCCAACACGTCGAGGCGCCTGAAGATCCTTGAGAAGGCCGTCGGTGCACAGCTGATGCGACGGACGACACGCCACGCGGAACTCACCGAGGCGGGGCAGCTCCTCTATGCCCACGCGTTGCGGATGCTGGAAGAACTTCGGTCGGCGACCGCATCGATCGACAGCCTCGGAAAGACCGTGCGCGGAGACGTTCGGGTTCGTCTGCCGACCGGGCTGGCACACCTCTATCTCACACCGGTGTTGCTCGATTTCGCCCGCAGGCACCCAGAGATCTCGCTGCGGGTCGTGATCAACGACAGCATCGGTGATCTCATCTCGGCAGAGATCGATGTCGCCCTCAAGGTGACCTCTCAGCCCCCCGAGGACCATGTCGCCCGGCGGATCTGCGATGTCAGCTGGTGCTTGTGCGCGGCCGCAACCTTCCTGGACGCGCGCTCGCCGATCATCAACATGGCCGACCTCGAGAGCTGTGATCTCATCACCCCGCAGTCGCTGGGCAGGCGCTTCAACTTGAAGCTCATGATCGCCGGCAACCCCCAGACCATTCGCGTCAGCCCGCGAATCCAATCAGGCGACTATCCCTTCCTGTTCGAATCCATGATGGCGGGGCTCGGGGTGGCGCTTCTGCCACGCTACGCCGTCTGGCGGCAGATTCAGGCAGGAACCGTCAGAGAGGTCCTGGAGAACTGTGATGCGGAGGGGGTAGGCGATAGCATCTACATGATCACGACGTCGACGCGCTTCCCTACTGTCGCGACGCGGACACTGATGGATTTCATCAGTGGACATCTCGAGAGCCAGGCCCCGAACTGGCGAAAGCAGACTTGAAGATCAACGCACGGCGCCGTCAATCGAACGGCGCGAAACCCCGTGTCGGTTTTTGACGGGACGCAGTGCCGCCACACTGGTGACTGGCCGCAGTGGCATGGGAACAGTCGGGGAGCGAGCAAGCGCACACCGTGAGTGAGTTGATGCAAGAACCTCAGACGGCCGCGACCACAGCCGCCTCACGTACCCATTTGAGCAGCACGTTCTCGTGCGCATCGAGGTCGCGTGCAGCCTGCGCTACCGACACGCCTCGTTCCTCACCAGCTTGACAGCCTCAAGCTTGAACTCTGGGCTGAATTGCCTTCGCGTTTCCATGAACCACCTCCGGTTTCATTTCACACCCTAACAAGGTGTCCTTGAAACCGGCAGCAGCCCACGCAACGCATCCACCGCCCTCGGTACCACCCCAACTTATCAATGGCGATGCGTCAGCGAGCCGGAACAACGACGCATCAAGGCTTCTCCAGCTTGTCCCGCCGAATGGCGTCGTCTTCCATCAGCTCGTACCACATCGCGTTGAGCACCGCGAAGGTGGCCGCCAGCGGCAGCCCCAGGATCCAGGCGAAGTACCACATGGTTTTCTCTTTCGTTGATTCGTGGGCGTTCAGTAGGCGTGGCCGCGGTCTTCGCGGATCGCGTCGGCGTCGACCTTGCCCCACAGCACGTGGTAGACCCAGCTGGTGTAGGCGATGATGAGCGGCAGGAAGATCGCGGTGGCGACCAGCATGTTGAAGAGCGTGAGGTGGCTGGATGACGAATCCCACACCGTGAGGCTGGCGCGCGGGTCGATCGACGACGGCAGGATGAACGGGAACATCGAGGCACCGACGCTCAGCACGATGCCGGTGATGGAAAGGCCACTCGCCAGCAGCGTGGCGACCTCGCGCCGCGCCCGCAGGCCGATCAGCGCCAGCAACGCACCCGCCAGGCCGAGCACCGGTGCGGCCCACAGCCACGGCCGCGCCGCGTAGTTGACGAACCAGGCGCCGGGCTGCAGTGCCGCCGTTTTGAGCATCGGGTTCGACGGGCCGCCGGTCGGCAGTGCACTGGTCACGCGGTAGCCGTCGATCCACAGCCACAACGCGACACCGGCCAGCGCGTAGAGCACCAGCGTGGCGACGGCCGCCCAGCTGCCGTAGCGCCGTGCACGCTCGGCCACAGGGCCGGCGGTCTTGAGCTGCAGCCAGGCCGCGCCGTGCATCAGCATCATCGCGACCGACACCCCCCCGCACAGCAGCGCGAAGGGGTTGAGCAGGCCGAAGAAGCTGCCGTCGTAGAAGATGTGCATGTCCGACGAAAAGCGGAAGGGCACGCCCTGCAGCACGTTGCCCACGGCCACGCCATAGATCAGCGCCGGCACCAGGCCACTCAGGAAAAGCACCGCGTCCCAGCGCGCGCGCCAGGCCGGCTCTTCACGCTTGCCGCGGAACTTGAAGGCCACCGGCCGCAGGATGAGCGCGACCAGGATCACGAACATCGCGAGGTAGAAGCCCGAGAAGGACACCGCGTACAGCTGCGGCCAGGCCGCGAAGATCGCACCGCCGCCCAGGATCAGCCAGACCTGGTTGCCTTCCCACACCGGACCAACGCTGTTGATCATCACGCGGCGCTCGTGGTCGTCGCGCCCCGCGAAGGGCAGCAGCATGCCGACGCCGAGGTCGAAGCCGTCGGTGACCGCATAGGCGACCAGCAGCACGCCGATCAGCAGCCACCAGATCAAGCGCAGGGTTTCGTAGGAGATCAGTTCACTCAGAATCATGATGGGTGCTCCTCGGTTATTCGGCGGCGCCAGCCAGCGGGCGCGACGGCGCGCGCAGCGCGGGCGAGGCGTCGGCACGGTATGGCGCGGGCGGTGGCTCCGTGTGCTCCTCGGGCCCCTTGCGGATGGCCTTGAGCATCAGCTTCATCTCGATGAAGAACAGCGTGGTGTAGATCGCCACGAAGCCGGCGATGGTGATCAGCAGCGTGGTCGCGCCGAGGTTCGACACGGCCACCGCAGTGGGCAGCACCCCTTCGATGACCCAGGGCTGGCGGCCCACCTCGGCCACGATCCAGCCGCACTCGGCGGCGATCCACGGCAGCGGGATCGCGAACACCGCGACCTTCAGCAGCCACGGGTGCGCGTCGAGCCGGCGCCGTGTCGAGAGCACGAAGAAGGTGGCGGTCAGCAGGATGAAGAACATGCCCAGCGCGACCATGATGCGGAAGGACCAGTACAGCGGCGCGACCGCGGGCACGGTGTCCCACGCGGCCTTGGCGATCTGTGCCGGCGTGGCCTGTCGCGGGTCGTCGACATAGCGCTTGAGCAGCAGCGCGTAGCCCAGCGCGTGGCCGTTGACCTCGAAGGCGTCCTTCGCATCGGCGGGCACGGCGGCGGTGCTGCCGGCGGCGCGGATCGTCTGCAGCGCGTCGTAGGCCTTGATGCCTTCGTGGATGCGCTGCTCGGCGAGCTTGACCAGGTCTTCAATGCCGGGGATGACGGTGTCGAGCGAACGCGTGCCGATCAGGCCCATCACCGCAGGGATGTGGATCGCGTAGTGCGTCTCGCGCGCTTCCTGGTCGGGGAAGCCGAAGGCGGTGAAGGCCGCCGGGGCAGGCTCGGTCTTCCACATGGCTTCGATGGAGGCGAGCTTCATCTTCTGGTGCTCGGTCGACAGGTAGCCGCTCTCGTCGCCCAGCACGACGACCGACAGCGATGCGGCCAGCCCGAAGGATGCGGCCACCGTCATCGAGCGCTTGGCGAGCTGCACATGCCGGCCCTTGAGCAGGTACCAGGCCGACACGCCCAGCACGAAGATCGCTGCGACCGTGTAGCCCGCCGACACCGTGTGCACGAACTTGGCCTGCGCCACGGGGTTCGTCAAGACCGCGAAGAAGTCGGTCACCTCCATGCGCATGGTTTCAGGGTTGAAGGCCGAGCCGACCGGGTTCTGCATCCAGCCGTTGGCGATCAGGATCCACAGCGCCGAGAAGTTGGAGCCGATCGCCACCGCCCAGGTCGTCACCAGGTGGCCGACCTTGCTGAGCTTGTCCCAGCCGAAGAAGAACAGGCCGACGAAGGTGGCTTCGAGGAAGAAGGCCATCAGCCCCTCGATGGCCAGCGGCGCGCCGAAGATGTCGCCGACGTAGTGGCTGTAGTAGCTCCAGTTCATGCCGAACTGGAACTCCATGACGATGCCGGTGGCCACGCCCATCGCGAAGTTGATGCCGAAGAGCACGCCCCAGAACTTCGTCATGTCGCGCCAGACGGTGCGGCCCGTCATGACGTAGACCGTCTCCATGATCGCGAGGATCACGGCGAGGCCGATGGTCAGCGGCACGAAGAGAAAGTGATAGAGCGCCGTCAGCGCGAACTGCAATCGCGAGAGCGCAACGATGTCGAGGTCCATGGGGGGTTCCTTTTCCTTTGTTCTTCGGTCCGGCGTCAATCGGGACGCAGCGCGCGCAGGGCGGCGTCGAAGGCCGGCGTGCCGCGATGCAGGTCGGCCACCAGGCGGCCATGGTCGATGCGGATCAGCCGATCGGCCAGCGCGGCCTCGCGGCGAAGGTGAGTGGCGATGAGCAGCGTGCGGCCCTCGGCACGCGCTGCGAGTCGACGCAGCACATCATGGGCGGTCCGAGTATCCACCGCCTCGGTGGCCTCGTCGAGCAGCCAAAAGGGAGAGTCGCGCAGCAGCAGCCGCGCCAGCGCCAGACGGCGCAACTGGCCGCCGGAGAGGCCCAGGCCGCCTTCGCCGAGCCGCGTGTCGAGGCCGCCGGACGTGGCACGCACCTCGCCCGCGAGGCCGGCGGCCTCGAGCACCGACCACAGGCGTACATCGTCGGCCGACGCATCGGCCAGGCGCAGGTTGTCGCGCAGACTGTCCTGAAAGACTTCTGAGCGCTGCGTGAGCAGGCAGTGCGGCGGCGCGTGCACGCCGCCTTGCGTCGGCGCCATCTCGCCGGCCAGCACGGCCAGCAGGGTGGACTTGCCGGCGCCGCTGGGGCCGACCAGCGCGACGCGATCGCCCGCCGCGATGCGCAGCGAGATGCCCTGCAGCGCCGGTGCGGTGCTGCAGGCGTGAGTCGCGTGCACGTCGTGCAGCGACACGTCGGAGCCCGTCGCATCTCGCGCAACAGGCGCCGATGTGTTGCCCATGCGCGGCGCCAGCCGGTGCACGGCGAGCCAGGTGCGCCCGGCTTCGAGCGCGCCGCGGCGCAGGGCCGCGAAGGGTTCGGTCGCGGTCAACGCAACCAGCAGCGCCAGCGCGGCGGCCGGTGCGCCGATGGCGCCCTCGCCCACCAGCGCACCGACGGCCAGCAACACGGCGGCGAGCGTCAGCGTGCCGGCCATGCTGTAGGCGGCACCGGCGCGCACGTCGAGCCGGTTGAGCGCCAGGTCGGCACGCGCCAGGCGCAAGTCGGCCACGGCGAGCGCATCGCGCTGCGCATCGAGCCGTCCCGCCATCGCGAGCTCGGTCTGGCCCGACACCAGGTCCACGGCGCGCGCGCGCAGCAACTCGGTGGCCTGGGCGCGCCGCATGGCATGCGGGCGCGCCTGCCGCGTGAGCCACAGTGCGATGCCCCAGCCCGACACCAGCAGCCAGACCGTCAGCGCGGCGCCCATCCACAGGTTCATGAAGCCCGTCACCACGCCGACCAGCAGCGCAGCGCCGAGCGCGGCGATGGCCGGCACACCCAGGCGCAAGTACAGCGATTCGAGCGCGTCGATGTCGGCCGTCAGCCGGAACAGCAGGCGCGCCGGCCGCGCCATCAGCGCGCGCGCCGCCTCGGGCCGCGCCCATCCGTGGAAGAGACGCTTGCGCAGGTCGGCCAGCGCGGCGAAGGTGGCGTCGTGCGTCACCACGCGCTCGCCGTAGCGCGCGCCGGTCCGGCCCAGGGCCAGCAGCCGGATGCCGGCGGACGGCATGAAGACGTCGAAGACGATGGCGGTCGTGGCGCTCAGCCCGGCCAGAGCTGTCGCCGTGATGAACCAGCCCGACAGCCCCAGCAGCGCCATCCCCATGAGTACGGTGAGCGCACCGAGCGCCGCGCCCAGGGCGAGGCGGCGCGGGGCGGTGGCGATGAAAGGCTGCAGCACGGTGCGCAGGTCGCGCAGGCGGCGATGGCGGGCGCGCGTCATGCGGCCTCCTGCGCCATCACGAGCGACGCGTCGCCGAGCCGCACCACGCGCTGCATGCGCGCGGCGAGGATCGGGTCGTGCGTCACCGCGATCAGCGTCTTGCCCTGCGCCAGCCGCAGCAGCGCGTCGACCACGCGCTCGGCGGTATCGGTGTCCAGGTGCGCGGTCGGCTCGTCGACCAGCCACAGGTCGGCCTCGGGCTGCACCGCCAGCCGGGCCAATGCCAGCCGCACGAGTTCGCCGCCCGACAGGCCGCCACCGCCCTCGCCCAGCGCCGTGGCCGGCCGCGCCTGCGCCACGTCGCCGAGCCCGGCGTCGCGCATGGCCTGCGCCACGTCATCGGTCGCCACGCCGGTGCGCCCCAGGGCCACGTTGTCGTGCACCGATGCCGCGAAGACATGCGGGCGCTGGCCCATCCAGCCGATGCGGCGGCGCAGCGCCGATGCCGTCTCGTCGTTCAGCGACACCCCCCCGATGGCGATGTCGCCCGACGCGGCCGGCATCAGGCCGGCGATCAGGCTCAGCAAAGCGGTCTTGCCCGCGCCGCTCGGTCCGGTGAGCGCGATGTGCTCGCCCGGCGCCACGTGCAGGTCGAGACCGTTGAACAGCGCGGACTCGCCCCGGTGCGCGAAGTGCAGGCCGGCAATGCGCACCGAGGGCGCACCGCGTCGCACCACGGCCGGTGCCTGCGCGTTCGCGCGCCCCGGCATCGGCACGCCCGCTTCGGCCAGCGCGTCGAGCGCATCGAGCGCCGCTTCACCGGCGGCGCGGTCGTGCCACACCGCCGAAAGCTCACGCAGCGGCTCGAAGAAGGCGGGCGCCAGCAGCAGCACGAACAGGCCCTCCGCCAGACTCAGCCGGCGGCCCCAACTGCCGAACTCCAGCGTGCCGAGCAGGTGAAAGCCGATGTACACCGCGACCATCGCCACGCCCAGCGCAGCGAACAGCTCGAGCACCGCGGACGAGAGAAAGGCGATGCGCAACACCGCCATGGTGCGATGGCGCAGCGACTGCGCGACATCGCCAAGGCGGTGCGCCGTCGCGTCCACCGCGCCCAGCGCACGCAGCGTCGCGAGGCCGCGCAGGCGGTCGAGCAGGAAGGCGTTCATCGCGCCCATCTCGACCATCTGCTGCTGGCTCGCCGCCTGGGCGCGCCAGCCGACGATGGCCATGAACATGGGAATGAGCGGCGCGGCCACCAGCAGGATCAGCGCAGCAACCCACGAGAACCACGCCACCGCGACGAGGATGAAGATCGGCACCAGCATCGCGCGCCAGCGGGCCGGCTGGTAGCGCACCAGGTACGGCAGCACGGCCTCCGCCTGCTCGGCGATCACGCTGGCGGCCTGCCCGGACGCGGGCCGCGCCAGGTCGAGCGGCGAGCGCGCGGCCAGCGCGACAGCGACCTGTGCGCGCAGCACCGAGAGCTGCCCGCGCACCTCGATGAAGAGGCGGCGCGCGCCCCAGGCCTCGCAGACGGCGCGCAGGGCGCCCATCACGACGATGCCGAGCGCCGGCCACCACACCGCGTCGATGCCCTCGAGGCCCTCACCCCGGCCCAGGCGCTGAACCGCCCAGGCCAGCAACGCCGCTTGCGGCAGCCAGAAGAGCGCGGCCCCGCCCTGCACCAGGCTGCCCACCCCTGGCGCCGCCAGTCGGCGCAGGCTGTCGGTCGACGGCGCGGTCGAACCAGCAGGGTGGGCGGGAGACGAAGTCATCGGTTGCGCTTTCGAATTTTCAGTATTTCCTGAAACTTCATGAAGTTTAACGGAGATGGGCTGCGGCCGCTTGCGCGCGCGCAAGTCGGCGCACGCCCGGTTATGGCATGAAGGCTGGAGAAAAGGGAGGCCATGGCGGCCTTGAATGCCTATTCCCTGCGACGCAGGCAGGTGGGGTCACGGTGCAGCGGCAGACGACGGGCCGCCCGATGCGGGCGCATCAAGCGGCGCTCAGCGCAGCGCAAGCGAGCAGGCCGGCGAAAAGCGCCAGCACGGCTCTCCACGTGGCGGCTCGCATTTCCACTTGCCGGTGCAGCAAGGTGCCGGCCGCCAGTGACAGCGCGAACGCGCAGGCCATGCCGCACAGCGCGATCCACGCCTGGTCCGGCCACCAGTGGTCGATGACCGCGTTGGCCAGCAGGATCACTGGAAAGTGGATCAGAAACAGCGAATAGGAAATCTCGCCGAGGTGCACCAACGGCTGCCACAAGGCGGGCCAGGCCGTCGGCCGCAGCCACTGCCGGCGCTGCGCCACGGCAATGACCAGTGCCGCCACCAGTGCGACCGCGATGCGGCTGCGCCAATCGATCGCCAGCGCGCCCGCGCCGAACAGCGCCAGCGTGAGCGCGGCCAGCCGCCAGGTGCTGTCACGCGTGGCGCGGCCGATCCAGAAGACCAGCATGCCGAGCCCGTAGGCGCCGAAGAAGTAGAGCGCGGTGTCGTCGAGCGCCGGATCACGGTTGAAGACCGCGAGCGATGCGGCAACGAGCCCCAGCACCAGCGCGACGGCCAGCCAACGTGCGCGCGCGGCGCCGACCTTCCACCGCCGCTCGAGCCAACGCACCCACCAGAACGCCGCCAGCGCGAGCACGAAGAGCTGGAAGTCGATGGCCACATACCAGACCCCGGTCGACAGCGCGTCATAGCCCAGCAGGTCCTGCAGGAGCAGCGCATGGGCGACGAGCTGCGCGATCACCGGGGCATCGGGCACCGCTTCGTCGTTCAGCCAGGGGCGCACGAGCGCCGCGACGACGACGCTGCAGGACAGCGCAGCCAGGTAGGGCATGACGAGCCGCGCATAGCGGCGCAACACGCGCGCCATCGGACGCTCGACGCGCAAGAGCCCGTCCGGCGCGAGGCTGCTCGCTGCCAGAAAGCCGGCAAGGACAAGGAAGACCTGTACGGCGAGCCGCCCGTGCTGCGCCAGCCAGCCAAAGAGCGATGGCGCCAGCACCGAGGCGCTTTCGGCCATCGGGCCGTAACGTGCCAGGTGGTGGCCGACGATCAGCGCGCAGGCCACACCCTTGACCGCGTCGAGCAGCGGCATGCGCGCGGCCGCCGAATCGATCGGCATCGGAACGCGCGGAACGGCTGCCATGCGGCGGTCGCGCGGCGCTTAGAGCGCCAGCCGCTGGCGCGCCGCCTGGTACTCGCGCTTGAGCTTCTCGACGAAGGCCGCCACGCTGGTCACCTCCGTGATCGCGCCGATGCCCTGGCCCGAGCCCCAGATGTCCTTCCAGGCCTTGGCCTTGCTGCCGTCGCCACTGGCGAAGTTCATGGTCTTCAGGTCGCCCTCGGGCAGGTTCGCCGGGTCCATGCCGGCGGCGATGATCGACGGCGCCAGGTAGTTGCCGTGCACGCCGGTGAAGAGGTTCGAGTAGACGATGTCGTCCGAGCTGCCGTCGACGATGGCTTGCTTGTACGCCTCGCTGGCGCGCGCTTCTTCGGTCGCGATGAAGGCCGTGCCGATGTAGGCGAAGTCGGCACCCATGGCCTGCGCGGCGAGCACCGCATCGCCGCTGGCGATCGAACCCGACAGCGCGACGGGGCCGTCGAACCACTGGCGGATTTCCTGGATCAGCGCGAACGGGCTCTTCACGCCCGCATGGCCGCCGGCACCGGCGGCCACGGCGATCAGGCCGTCGGCGCCCTTCTCGATCGCCTTCCGTGCGAATTTGTCGTTGATGATGTCGTGCAGCGTCACGCCGCCGTAGCTGTGCACCGCATCGTTCACGTCGGTGCGCGCGCCCAGCGAGGTGATGACGATCGGCACCTTGTACTTCACGACCATCGCCATGTCGTGCTCGAGCCGGTCGTTGCTCTTGTGCACGATCTGGTTGATGGCGAAGGGCGCGGCCGGCTTGTCGGGGTTCGCCTTGTTGTAGGCCGCGAGTTCTTCGGTGATCTCGATCAGCCACGCTTCCAGCTGTTCCGCCGGACGCGCGTTGAGCGCCGGCATCGCGCCCACCACGCCCGCCTTGCACTGGGCGATCACCATCTTCGGGTTGCTGATGATGAACAGCGGCGAACCGATGATGGGCAGCGGCAGGTTCGCGAGCACGGGGGGCAGCTTGGACATGAGGTCTCCGAGGGTGTTGTCTGGAATCTTTTTAAGGGATGAGTCGTGTGCCGCGCGTCCGGTCAGCGACACGCGCGGCCGGACTTAGAACGCGTCCAGCGCCAGCGCCGTCACGCTCTCGGCGCCGTCGACGATGCTGTCGCGGATGCCCGGCGCCTTGTTCAGGATGTGCTCCGCGTAGAAGCGCGCGGTCACGACCTTGGCCTGCATGAAGGCGACGTCGGTGCCGGCCTTGGCCAGGTCTTCGGCGATGAGCAGCGAACGGGCCAGCTGCCAGCCGGCCACCAGGTTGCCGGCCAGCATCAGGTAGGGCACGCTGCCGGCGAACACCGCGTTCGGCGACGCTTTGGTCTGCCCCGCGACGAAGTCGACCACCTCGACGAAGGCTTCGCGCGCGGCCTTCAGGCGCTTCTGCACCGCGTGCGCGTCGGCGCTGTCGCGCTTCGCCAATTCGGCCTCGGTCGTCTCGATCTGTGCGGCGATGGCCTTGGCCGTGCGGCCGCCGTCGCGCGCCGTCTTGCGGCCGACCAGGTCATTGGCCTGGATCGCGGTCGTGCCTTCGTAGATCGTCAGGATCTTCGCGTCGCGGTAGTACTGCGCTGCGCCGGTCTCTTCGATGAAGCCCATGCCGCCGTGCACCTGCACGCCCAGCGAGGTCGCCTCCAGGCTCATCTCGGTGCTGTAGCCCTTCACCAGCGGCACCATGAATTCGTAGAAGGCCTGGTTCTGCTGGCGCGCCTCGGCATCGGGGTGGTGGTGCGACGCGTCGTAGGCGGCCGCGGCCACGCTCGCCATCGCGCGGCAGCCTTCCGTGTAGGCCCGCATCGTCATCAGCATGCGCTTGACGTCGGGGTGGTGAATGATCGGCGCGCTGGCATGCATCGAGCCGTCGACCGGGCGGCTCTGCACGCGGTCTTTCGCATAGGTCACCGCATGCTGGTAGGCGCGCTCGGCGATGGCGATGCCCTGCATGCCGACCGCGTAGCGGGCCGAGTTCATCATGATGAACATGTACTCGAGGCCGCGGTTCTCTTGCCCCACCAAGTAGCCGACGGCGCCGCCGTGATCGCCGTACTGCAGCACGGCTGTCGGCGAGGCCTTGATCCCCAGCTTGTGCTCGATGCTCACGCAATGCACGTCGTTGCGCGCGCCCAGCGCGCCGTCGGGGCCGACCATGAACTTCGGCACCACGAACAGGCTGATGCCCTTCACGCCCTCGGGCGCGCCGGTCACGCGGGCCAGCACGAGGTGCACGATGTTCTCGGCCATGTCGTGCTCGCCGTAGGTGATGAAGATCTTGGTGCCGAAGACCTTGTAGGTGCCGTCGGGCTGTGGCTCGGCACGGCTGCGCACCAGCGCCAGGTCGCTGCCGGCCTGCGGCTCGGTGAGGTTCATGGTGCCGGTCCACTGGCCGCTCACCAGCTTCTCGAGGTACACCGCCTTGAGCGCGTCGGAGCCGGCCGTCAGCAACGCCTCGATGGCGCCGTCGCTCAGCAGCGGGCACAGCGCGAAGCTCATGTTGGCCGAGTTCAGCATCTCGCCGCAGGCCGCGCCGATGGTCTTGGGCAGGCCCTGGCCGCCGACGTCGACCGGGTGCTGCAGGCCCTGCCAGCCGCCCGCCGCGTACTGCGCGAAGGCGTCCTTGAAGCCGGGCGTGGTCGTCACCGCGCCGTCCTTGAAGCTCGACGGGTTGCGGTCGCCCGCCACATTGAGCGGCGCCACCACGTCCTGGTTGAAGCGCGCGCATTCCTCGAGCACCGCCTGCGCGGTGTCCAGGCCGGCGTCCTCGAAGCCGGGCAGCTTGGCGATCTCTTCGATGCGGGCCAGGTGCTCGATGTCGAACAGCATGTCCTTGACGGGGGCGATGTAGCTCATGTCTTGTCTCCAGGGTTCGGATGTGAAAAGGGCATCGCGAACGATGCCCTTTGTCGACGCGGTGCGAAGCCTTACAGGGCCTTCGTCAGTTCCGGCACCGCCGTGAACAGATCGGCCACCAGGCCATAGTCGGCCACCGAGAAGATCGGCGCCTCTTCGTCCTTGTTGATCGCGACGATCACCTTGGAATCCTTCATGCCGGCCAGATGCTGAATGGCGCCCGAGATGCCGGCGGCGATGTAGAGCTGCGGCGCGACGATCTTGCCGGTCTGGCCCACTTGCCAGTCGTTGGGCGCGTAGCCCGCATCGACCGCGGCGCGCGAAGCACCCAGGCCGGCGTTGAGCTTGTCGGCCAGCGGGGCCATCACTTCGGTGAACTTCTCGGCGCTGCCCAGCGCGCGGCCGCCCGACACGATGATCTTGGCGGCGGTGAGTTCGGGGCGCTCGCTCTTCGTGACCTCGCGGCCCACGAAGCTCGACTTGCCCGAATCGGCCACACCTTCGGCCGTCTCGACCGTCGCGGTACCGCCCGTGGTCGCGGCGGCGTCGAAGCCGGTCGTGCGCACGGTGATGACCTTGATCGCGTCACTGCTCTGCACGGTGGCGATGGCATTGCCGGCATAGATCGGGCGCTCGAAGGTGTCGGGGCTGACCACCAACGTGATGTCGCTGATCTGCGCGACGTCGAGCTTGGCGGCCACGCGCGGGGCCACGTTCTTGCCGTTGGCGGTCGAGGGGAACAGGATGTGGCTGTAGTTCGAGGCGATGGCCAACACCTGGGCCGCCACGTTCTCGGCCAGGTTCTCGGCGAGCGACGCGCTGTCGGCCACGATGACCTTGCTCACACCGGCGATCTGCGCAGCGGCCTTGCCGGCTTCGGCGGCGTTGGCGCCGGCCACCAGCACGTGCACGTCGCCACCGCAGGCGATGGCCGCGGTCACGGTGTTGAGGGTCGCGGGCTTGATGGTCGCGTGGTCGTGTTCGGCAATTACCAGTGCTGTCATGTCAGATCACCTTCGCTTCGTTCTTGAGCTTGTCCACCAGGGCGGCCACGTCGGCCACCTTGATGCCGGCACCGCGCTTGGGCGGCTCGCTCACCTTGAGCGTCTTCAGGCGCGGCTTGACGTCCACGCCCAGGTCTTCGGGCTTGAAGACGTCGAGCGTCTTCTTCTTGGCCTTCATGATGTTCGGCAGCGTGACGTAGCGCGGCTCGTTCAGGCGCAGGTCGGTCGTGATGACGGCCGGCAGCGACAGCGACAGCGTCTCGGCACCGCCGTCGACTTCGCGCGTCACGCTGACCTTGTCACCGGACACTTCGACCTTCGATGCGAAGGTGGCTTGCGGCAGGTCCGCCAGCGCGGCCAGCATCTGGCCGGTCTGGTTGGCGTCGTCGTCAATGGCCTGCTTGCCGAGGATGATCAGCTGAGGCTGTTCCTTGTCGACCAGCGCCTTCAGCAGTTTGGCGACGGCCAGTGGCTGGAGTTCTTCGGTGGTCTCGACCAGGATGGCGCGATCGGCGCCGATGGCCATGGCGGTGCGCAGGGTTTCCTGGCACTTCGCGTCGCCGCACGAGACGGCGATCACTTCGGTGACCACGCCCTTCTCCTTCAGGCGGACCGCCTCTTCGACGGCGATCTCGTCGAAGGGGTTCATGCTCATCTTGACGTTGGCGATGTCGACGCCGGTGCCGTCGGACTTCACGCGAACCTTCACGTTGTAGTCGACGACCCGTTTGACTGGGACCAGAACCTTCATTGGTGTGACTCCATGGATTGCAAAACTGTGTGCCTCGGGGCAGCCGGTCATTCTAGGACGACCCCTTTCGCGGGGCTGTCCCTATGGACACAGGCCTGGCGAGCCACCTTGGGTGCAAAGAAAAGAACGGTCGTGCTTTTCTCGGATTATAAAGGCGCGGCTTCGGGGCGCGAGAAGCCGTCGGGCAGCGACTCGACGCGCAGCACGCGCTGCGGATAGGGAATGTCGATCTTCGCGGCGCGCAGGCCCTCGAGGATGGCGACATTGATGGCCGAGCGCACGTTGTCCTTGCCCTTGTCGGGGTCGGTCACCCAGAAGTGCAGCGTGAACTCCAGCCCGTCGGGCGCGAAGTTGGTGAGGAAGGCGATCGGCTCCGGGTCGGCCATGACCCGCGACTGCGCTGTCGCCGCCCCGACCAGGATGGCCTGCACCTGCGCCACGTCGCTCTCGTAGCCGACCACGATGGCCGTCGTGATGTTGAACTTGCGGTCGGCGATCGACAGGTTCTCCACGCGACTCGTGATGAGCGACTCGTTCGGCACGATCGCCTCGCGCCCGTTGCCGGCGCGGATGAGCGTGTAGCGCGTCTTGATGTCGGTGATGCGGCCCTCGAAGTTGTCGACCTTCACGTTGTCGCCGATGCGGATCGAGCGTTCCAGCAGGATCACGAAGCCGCTCACGTAGTTGGCCGCCAGCTTCTGCAGGCCGAAGCCCAGGCCGACGCCGACCGCGCCGCCGAGCACCGACAGCGCCGTCAGGTCGACGCCCACCGCCGACAGCGCCACCAGCAGGCCGATCAGCAGCAGGAAGGCGCGGATTGCGTTCGACGCCACCTTGCGCATCGACAGGTCGGTCACGGCTTCGCGCAGGATGCGCTTCTCGATCGTCGTCGAAATCCACAGCGCGATCACGAGCACGAGGCCGGCCGACAGCGCGCCTTCGAAGATGGTGCGAATGCTCACGCGGGTCTTGCCGAAAGACAGCGTGATCTGGTCGAGCTCGGCCAGCACCGGCGGCAGCAGCCCGACGATCCACAGCACCGCGCCGACCCAGGCGATCCACGACACGGTGCGCTCCACCAGCCGCACCAGCGCCGAGCCCGGGAACACCGCCCGCATCACGCGTGCGATCAGCCGGATCACGACCAGCGCGACGAACACGGAGACCGCGATGCGCAGCACCACGACCACCTGGTAGTTGAGCACCGCGCGCCGCGCCAGGTCGGTGGCGACCAGCGCCAGCAGCGGGAACAGCAGCCCGTCGAAGGTGCGCTCGCCGAACCAGATCGAATCCTTGGGTTGGTCGCGGCCGAACCAGCGCGTCACGCCCCAGGCCAGCGCCACGCAGGCGACCAACGCGGCCAGTTCGACCCACAGGCTGCGCGCCTGCACCTGGCCCAGGCGGGCCATGAAGTCGTCGAGGTTCATCAAAGGTCCGCCAAGACCCGGACGTGCGCCTCCACGCTGCGCGCCAGGGCATCGAGGTGGTAGCCGCCTTCGAGCATCGACACGATGCGCCCGTGCGCATGGCGCTTGGCCACATCGCGTACGCGGTCGGTGATCCAGGCGAAGTCGTTTTCGTTGAGCCGCAGCTGGCCGAGTTCGTCGTCGCGGTGGGCATCGAAGCCGGCACTGATGAAGATCATCTGCGGCTTGAATTCCTCCAGGCGCGGCATCCACATCATCTCGATCAGCTCGCGCACGTCCATGCCCTTGGTGTAGGCCGGGACAGGCAGGTTGAGCATGTTGGCGGCCGGGTGGTCAATGTCGCCGAAGGGGTAGAACGGGTGCTGGAAGATGCCGACCATCAGCACCCGTGGGTCGCCGGCCAGGATGTCTTCGGTGCCGTTGCCGTGGTGCACGTCGAAGTCGACCACCGCCACCCGCTCCAGACCATGCACCTCGAGCGCATGGCGCGCCGCGATGGCGACGTTGTTGAGGAAGCAGAAGCCCATCGCCTGCTCGCGGCAGGCGTGGTGGCCGGGCGGGCGCACGGCGCAGAAGGCGTTCTCGATGTCGCCGGCCATCACGGCATCGGTGGCGGCGATGGCGGCACCGGCCGCCCGTCGCGCTGCCAGCACGGTGTAGCGCATCAGCGAAGTGTCGGGGTCGACCATGGCCTGGGCCGGCCCGCCGGCGGGCTCGTCGGCGACGAGCCGCTGGCTCAGTTCTTCCAGACGTTCAAGGTGGGCCTCGGTGTGGGCCCGCGTGATCTGCGCCAGGGTGGCGAGCGGGACATCGCCGCGCTCCAGGGCGTCGCCGACGCCGGTGACCAGCAATCGGTCTTCGATGGCGTCGAGGCGTTGGGGACACTCCGGGTGCCCCTCGCCCATGTCGTGTTTCCAGCAGTCGCGGTGTGTGTAGTAGCCCGTTTTACCCATGTCTCTGTTGCCGACGCCGCACCGGGCGACCTCACGCCGCGTGGGGCCGAGGGGCCTTGCGGTATTGTTTGCATATGGATACAAAAATGGACGTCGCCGCGAAGCTCGCCAGTTTGCTTGGCCAGCTTAACACGGTGATCGTGGGCAAAGAGGCGCAGGTGCGCGACTGCGTGGCCTGCCTTTTGGCGGGTGGCCACCTGCTGATCGAAGACGTGCCGGGGGTGGGGAAAACCACCCTCGCCCATGCGCTCTCGCACACCTTCGGCCTGCAGTTCTCGCGGGTGCAGTTCACCGCCGACCTGATGCCGGGCGACCTGTCGGGCGTGGCCATCTACGACCGCAACCAGCAGGCCTTCGTGTTCCATCCCGGCCCCATCTTTTCGCAGGTGCTGCTGGCCGACGAGATCAACCGCGCCAGCCCCAAGACCCAGAGCGCGCTGCTCGAGGCCATGGAAGAGAAGCAGGTGACGATCGAGGGCGAGACCCGCCCGCTGCCCACGCCCTTCTTCGTGATCGCCACGCAGAACCCGCACGACCAGCTCGGCACCTTCGCGCTGCCCGAGTCGCAACTCGACCGCTTCCTGATGCGCATCTCGATCGGCTACCCCGACCGCGCTGCCGAACGCGAGCTGCTGGCCGGCGCCGACCGCCGCGACATGCTGGCGGGCTTGCCGGCCCTGCTGACTGCGGGCGAACTGCTGGCCTTGCAGCAACGCGTGCAGCAGGTGCATGCCTCTGATGCCCTGCTCAACTATGTGCAGGACCTGATGGCCGCCACGCGCAACGGCCGCTGGTTCCTGCAGGGCCTGTCGCCGCGAGCGGGCATCGCGATCCTGCGGGCCGCCAAGGCGCAGGCGCTGCTGGCCAACCGCGACTACGTGGCGCCCGACGACGTGCAGGCCGTGCTGCCGCAGACGGTGGCGCACCGCGTGACGCCGGTCGGCGACGCCGGCCGCGGCGCCTTCGAGCAGGTGCGCGCCATGATCGCGGCCGTGCCCCTGCCGTGAACCCGCTGGCGGCCACGCGCCGGCGCATCGACGGCTGGTTCCTGTCGCGGCGGCCGCCGAGCGACACGCTGGCGCTGACGCAGCGCAACGTCTACATCGTCCCGACGCCGGCCGGCTGGATGCTGGCCGCCACGCTGCTCGTGCTGCTGGTCGCATCGATCAACTACCAGCTCAACCTCGGCTACCTGCTGACCTTCATGCTGGCCGGCTGCGTGGCCGTCGGCATGCACGTGAGCCACGCGACGCTGCGCGGCCTGTCGATGCACCTGATGCCGCCGGAGCCGCAGTACGCCGGAAGTGCCGCGGTCTTCCGCGTGGTGCTGCACAACGCGCGGCGGAGCACGCGCTACGGCATCGGCCTGGCGGTGCGCGGCAGCGGGCACTGGGCCTGGTGCGACGTGCCGGCGCAAGGCAGCGAGACCGTCGAGATCGCCTTCCAGCCCGCGCGGCGCGGCCTGCACGCGGTGCCGCCGCTCACCGCCGAGACGCGCTTTCCGCTGGGCGCCTTCCGGGTCTGGACCGTCTGGCGCCCGGCCTCGTCGCTGCTGGTGTACCCGGCACCGGAGCCGCACCCGCCCGCGCTGCCCGCCGGCGAGCCCCTTGCCGGCGACGCCAGCGCCTCGGTCGCCCGCGCCGCCAGCGCCGGCGAATACGACGGCGTGCGCGCCTACCGCCGCGGCGACCCGCTGAAGCTGGTGGTCTGGAAGAAGGCGGCGCGCGCACAGGCGGCCGGCTCCGACGACCTGTTCAGTCGCGACACCCAGCAGGCGCAGCGCCAGGAGCTCTGGCTCGATGCGCAGGCCGCCGGCCTGCCCGAGCTCGAAGCCCGCATCTCGCGCCTGTGCGCCTGGGTGCTGATGGCCGACCGGCTCGGCGTGGACTACGGCCTGCGCGTGGCCGGCCAGCAGGTGCCGCCCTCGCAGGGCGAGGCGCACCGCCGCCGCTGCCTGGAGGTGCTCGCCACATGCGCATGACCGCCTGGTTCGGCGCCCTGCCGCGCGACGCCCGCGACACGCTGTTCCTGCTCGGCGTGATCGGCATCGTGCTGCTGCCGCAGGTGCCCGAGCTGCCGTGGTGGTGCACCCTGCTGACGGCCATCGTGCTGGTCTGGCGCGGCACGCTGGCCGTGCAGTCGCGGCCCCTGCCCGGCCGCTGGTGGCTGGTGGCGCTGCTGGCCGTGGCGCTGGCCGCCACCTTCGCCACCTACCGCACCGTGCTGGGCCGCGAGGCCGGCGTCACGCTGGTCGTGGTGCTGCTCGCCCTCAAGACGCTGGAGCTGCGCGCGCGGCGCGACGCCTTCGTCATCTTCTTCCTCGGCTTCTTCGCGATGCTGACGAACTTCTTCAGCTCGCAGTCGCTGCTCACCGCGGTGGCGATGCTGCTCGCGCTGCTCGGCCTGCTCACCGCCCTGGTCAACGCCCACATGCCGGTCGGCCGGCCGCCGCTGGCGCAGGCGGCGCGCACGGCCGGCTGGATGGCGCTGCTGGGCGCGCCGATCATGCTGGCGCTCTTCATGCTGTTTCCGCGCATGGCGCCGCTGTGGGGCACGCCGAACGACGAGATGACCGGGCGCAGCGGGCTGTCGGCCACCATGCGCGTGGGCAGCATCGCGCAGCTCGCACTCGACGACGGCATTGCCGCGCGCATCAAGTTCGACGGCGGCCGCGCGCCGCCGCAGCGCGACCTGTACTTCCGCGGCCCGGTGCTGTCGGACTTCGACGGCCGCGAATGGACCGCGCCGCCGCCCTGGGAACGCGGCGTCCTCAGCGCCGAGCTGCGCGTGCAGGGCGAGCCGGTGGGCTACGAGGTCACGCTGGAGCCGAGCAACCGGCCCTGGCTGCTGGCGCTCGACGCGCCCCTGAAGCCGCCCGAGATCCCCGGCCTGCGCGTCATGGCCACGCCCGACCTGCAGTGGATGGCCCACCGCGCCATCGGCGACCTGCTGCGTTACCGCGCCGAGAGCTACCCGCAGTTCCAGAGCGGCCCGCTGCGCCGAACCGGCGCCCTGCAGCGCTACGTCGCATTACCGCCGGGCTCCAACCCGCGCACGGTGGCGATGGCTGCGCAGATGAAGGCCGACCCGGCCCTCGCCAGCGCCGCCACGCCCGCGTACGTGCAGGCCGCGCTCGAGCGTCTGCGCACCGGCGGCTACAGCTACACGCTGGAGCCCGGCCTGTACGGCAACGAGACGGCCGACGAGTTCTGGTTCGACCGCAGGGCCGGCTTCTGCGAGCACATCGCCTCGGCCTTCGTCGTGCTGATGCGCGCGCTCGACATCCCGGCGCGCATCGTCACCGGCTACCAGGGCGGCGAGCTCAACGGCGTCGACGGCTACTGGGTGCTGCGCCAGGCCGACGCCCATGCCTGGGCCGAGGTGTGGGAAGCCGGCAAGGGCTGGACCCGCGTCGACCCGACCGCGTCCGTGTCGCCCGGCCGCATCGGCGCCTTCCAGCGCCTGGCGGCGCAGCCCGGCCTCTTTGCGGGCGCCATCGGCACCATGAGCCCGACGCTGGCGCAGAACCTGCGCGCGGCGTGGGAAGCCGTCAACAACGGCTGGAACCAGTGGGTGCTCAACTACACGCAGAGCCGCCAGCTCGACCTCTTGAAGAACATCGGCTTCGAGGCACCCAGCCTGCAGGACCTGGCGACCGTGCTGCTGTGGGTGCTGATCGCCACCAGCCTCGCGGGCGCCGGCTGGACCCTGTGGGAACGCAGCCGGCACGACCCCTGGTTGCGCCTTCTGGGCCGGGCGCGGCAGCGGCTGGAGAAGGCCGGCCTGGTGCTGCCCGAGGCCGCGCCACCGCGGCAGATGGCGACGCAGGCGGTGGCGCATTTCGGCGCGGCCGGCCAGCCGGTGCACGACTGGCTGCTGCGGCTGGAAGCCCAGCGCTACGCCAAGACCAAGACGCCCGAGGCCGGGCTGCCGGCCCTGCGTGCCGAATTCCGCAGACTGGTCTGGCCGCGTTGAAACCGCCGGTGTCGATCACCAGGACCGCACGCGCGCAACGGCACAATGGGCCGATGCGACCTTCCTCCCCGATGGCCCCTGCACTGCTGGCCGCCCTCCTCGCCTTCGGCGCGATCTCATCCACCCCGGCCACGGCACAGACCCGCGGTGAACGCCGGCCCGTCACCGCCGTGCGCGGCACCATCCCCTACGCCACGCGCGACGACGCGATGCGCTTCGCCGACGACGTGGCAGCCCGGCGCAACCTCGACCGCAACTGGGTGCGCGCCACCATCGGCGCCGCGCGGCTGCTGCCCAACGTGCCACGCCTGATGACGCCGGCGCCCAGCGGCACCGCGAAGAACTGGCGGGTCTACCGCAGCCGCTTCATCGACCCGGTGCGCATCGCCGCCGGTGCGCGCTTCTGGCGCGACAACGCAGCCACGCTCGCACGCGCCGAGGCCGAATACGGCGTGCCCCCGGAAATCGTCGTGGGCATCATCGGCGTCGAGACCATCTACGGCCGCAACATGGGCAACTTCCGCGTGATCGACGCGCTGGCCACGCTGTCCTTCGACTTCCCGCAGGCGCACCCGCGCGCCGCCGAGCGCGTGGCCTTCTTCCGCGGCGAACTCGAGAGCTTCCTCAGCACCGAAAGCCGCACCGCCGCAGACCCGCTGGCGCCGCTCGGCAGCTACGCCGGCGCCATGGGCATGCCGCAGTTCATGCCGAGCAGCATGGCCAAGTACGCGGTCGACTTCGATGGCGACGGCCGCATCGACCTGGTCAACAACCCGGCCGACGTGATCGGCTCGGTGGCCAGCTACTTCAAGGGCTTCGGCTGGCAGCGCGGCATGCCGTCGACCTTCCCGGTGCGCTTCGACACCGCCCGCCTGCAGATGCCCATCCTCATGGCTCCCGACATCAAGCCGACCTTCAGCGCCGACAGCTTCATGGCGGCCGGTGCAGTGCTCGAGCGCGAGGCCCAATCCTTCCCCGGCCTGCTCGCGCTCATCGAACTGCAGAACGGTGCGGAGTCGCCCAGCTACGTCGCGGGCACGCAGAACTTCTACGTGATCACCCGCTACAACTGGAGCAGCTACTACGCGATGTCGGTGCTCGACCTGGGCAACGAGGTCAAGGCGGCGATGGCCCAGTGAGGGCCCAGTGACGGCGCAGTCACTCAGTCGAAACGGGTGCGGCCCTGCACCTTGACGGCCGCGTCGACCACCAGGCCTTCGCCCATTCCCGTTGACTCACCGGTGAGCGCGGTGATGTTGACCTGGTGCGTCACCCACACCTCGAAACGGCCCGCCGGGATCGCGGCCAGCGCGGTGCGCAGGGCCGCAGTGCCCTCGGCCGCCGACGCCGCACGGCGGGCGTCGTCGAAGGTCGAGTTGAGCGGTTCCCAGACGAGGTGCTGGCCGAAGGCGAGGTCGGCCGTGTCTTTGCAGCGGCACCAGGCGCTGGAACGCACCGCCTGGGGCGCCAGCCCGCGCTGCTTGAACCAGGCGCCGATGCGCTGTGCCTGCGCCCGTCCCTCGTCGCTCAGGTTGCGCTGCGTGCTGCACTGCGCCAGCTGAAAGCCCGGCGGGTCGCCGATGCCGGCGGTGGTGCTGGCATGTCGCAGCAGCAAGGCGCAGCGGCCGCGGCGGAGCGACTCGACGAGGTCCGCCGCCCGGGCTTGGGCAGCCGGGAAGGACCACAGGGGCAGCAAGGCCAGGCCAGCAATTCGGCGTCTCTGCATCGTGCAACTCCGTGACGGCCCGAGAGGTCCGCAAGACGGACCAGGGCGAAGGGCACAGGCTAGCAAAGCGGCATCGACCCCAAAACGACAAGGGCTGCTGCCCTTGCGGTGCAGCAGCCCTCAGTGGCTGGAAGCGAAGGCGCTCAGCTCAGCGCACCTTGCCGTCCTTCCAGGCCGTCAACAGCTTGTTGTAGTCGATGGTCTCGCCCTTCGGCTTTTCGTTGGCGAGCTTCTTCCAGGGTGCATTCTTGTCGCTCAGCCACTTGTTGGGGTCACCCTTGGCGTTGAGCTTGGGGGCGCAATGGGCCATGCCGGCGCGTTCGAGGCGCGCCATCACGTTGTCCATCTCGTCGGCCAGGTTGTCCATCGCCTTCTGCGGGGTCTTCTCGCCCGTGACGGCCTCGGCCACGTTCTTCCACCAGAGCTGTGCGAGCTTCGGATAGTCGGGCACGTTGGTGCCGGTGGGTGTCCAGGCCACGCGCGCCGGGCTGCGGTAGAACTCGACCAGGCCGCCGAGCTTGGGCGCCAGATCGGTCATGGCCTTGCTCTGGATGTCCGATTCGCGGATGGGCGTCAGGCCCACGATGGTCTTCTTGAGCGAGACACTCTTGGCGGTCACGAACTGGGCGTAGAGCCAGGCGGCGGCCGTCTTGTTGGCGTCGTGGCCGTTGAAGAAGGACCACGAACCCACGTCCTGGTAGCCGTTCTGCATGCCCTGCTTCCAATACGGTCCGTTCGGGCCGGGCGCCATGCGCCACTTGGGCGTGCCGTCCTCGTTCACCACCGGCAGGCCCTTCTTGGTCATGTCGGCGGTGAAGGCCGTGTACCAGAAGATCTGCTGGGCGATCTGTCCTTGTGCCGGCACCGGCCCGCTTTCGCCGAAGGTCATGCCCATCGCTTCCTTGGGCGCGTACTTCTTCATCCAGTCGATGTACTTGGTGAGCGCGTACACGGCGGCGGGTGAATTCGTCGCACCGCCGCGCGACACCGCAGCCCCCACGGGCGTGCACTTGTCGTCCGCCACGCGGATGCCCCATTCATCGATCGGCATGCCGTTCGGATTGCCGATGTCGGCGGTGCCGGCCATCGACAGCCAGGCATCGGTGAAGCGCCAGCCGAGCGACGGGTCCTTCTTGCCGTAGTCCATGTGGCCGTAGATCGGCTTGCCGTCGATGGTCTTGACGTCGACGCTGAAGAACTCGGCGATGTCTTCGTACGCACTCCAGTTGAGCGGCACGCCCAGGTCGTAACCGTACTTGGCCTTGAATTTGTCCTTCAGGTCGGGGCGGGCGAACAGGTCGGCACGGAACCAGTACAGGTTGGCGAACTGCTGGTCGGGCAGCTGGTACAGCTTGCCATCCGGCGCAGTGGTGAACTTGGTGCCGATGAAGTCCTTGAGGTCGAGGCCGGGGTTGGTGAACTCCTTGCCCGTGCCGGCCATGTAGTCGGTCAGGTTCATCATCTTGCCGTAGCGGTAGTGCGTACCGATCAGGTCGGAGTCGGAGATCCAGCCGTCGTAGATCGACTTGCCCGACTGCATCGAGGTCTGCAGCTTCTCGACCACGTCGCCTTCCTGGATCAGGTCGTGCTTGACCTTGATGCCGGTGATTTCCTCGAAAGCCTTGGCGAGCGTCTTCGATTCGTATTCATGCGTGGTGATGGTCTCCGACACCACCGAAATCTCCTTGACGCCCTTCGCCTGCAGTTTCTTGGCGGCGTCGATGAACCACTTCATCTCGGCCGTCTGCTGGTCCTTGTTCAGGGTCGACGGCTGGAATTCGCTGTCGATCCATTTCTTGGCTTCGGCTTCTCCCGCCGACGCACCCTGCGCGGCGGCCATCGCCGCTGCCAGTGCCAATGCCGTGTAGCGCATCTTCATGAGTTGTCTCCTCGGTTGTTGCCCCCCGGTGGTTCGGATCTCGGCTCCGGGGCGGCGGAGAGCCGGATGCCTTCGATCGTTCGCGTTCAACCCTTTCGCATCACCAACGCGAGCAAGCCCATCGACAGCACGAAGCTGATCCAGATCGACGGCTCGGCATCGAGGCCCATCCATTCCTGGAACTTGCCCGCGAGGCCGATGAAGACCAGGTTGAGGTAGGCCGCGGACAGCAGACCGATGAAGAGCCGGTCGCCACGGGTGGTTTCCATCGGCAGCCAGCCGCGCCGCAGCGTGGTGGGCGACTTGTATTCCCACACGGTCATGCCGACGAGCATGAGCGCGATGCAGGTGAAGAACACGGCCACCGGGGTGGTCCAGACCATCCAGTCGAACATGCTTGTCTCCTCAGACGCGGCCCATCGCAAAGCCTTTTGCGATGTAGTGCCGCACGAACCAGATCACGATCGCGCCGGGCACGATGGTCAGCACGCCGGCCGCGGCCAGCGTGGCCCAGTCCATGCCCGAGGCGCTGACCGTGCGCGTCATCGTCGCGACGATCGGCTTCGCATTCACGCTCGTGAGCGTGCGGGCCAGCAGCAGCTCGACCCAGCTGAACATGAAGCAGAAGAAGGCCGCCACGCCGACGCCCGCCTTGATGAGCGGCAGGAAGATCGTGAGGAAGAAGCGCGGGAACGAGTAGCCGTCGATGTAGGCCGTCTCGTCGATCTCGCGCGGAATGCCGCTCATGAAGCCTTCGAGGATCCACACCGCCAGCGGCACGTTGAACAGCAGGTGCGCGAGCGCCACGCCCAGGTGCGTGTCCATCAGCCCGACCGTGCTGTAGAGCTGGAAGAACGGCAGCAGAAACACGGCCGGCGGCGTCATGCGGTTGGTCAGCAGCCAGAAGAACACATGCTTGTCGCCGAGGAAGGAATAGCGCGAGAACGCATAGGCCGCCGGCAGCGCCACGGTCAGCGAGATCACCGTGTTGATGCCCACGTAGATCAGGCTGTTGATGTAGCCCGAGTACCACGACTCGTCGGTGAAGATGCGCGCGTAGTTGGCCCAGGTGAGCTGCTGTGGGAAGAACGAGAAGCTCGAGAGGATCTCTTCGTTCGTCTTGAAGCTCATGTTGATCATCCAGTAGATGGGCAACAAGGCGAAGACGATGTACAGCACCAGGAAGATGCTGCGCTTATGGAATCGTTTGTCGTTCATGTGGGCTGCTCCTGCTTCGGGTGGCGGGCTTCCGGGCGCGTCTGGCCGCGGCGCGTGCGTTCGGGGCGCGCGCGCAGGTCACCGGGTACTCCCCTCCGCGAATGTCCCCCGCCGTCGGCTCCTCCTTGATTTCGCTGCGGGGAGCACCCGATACCCTGCGCACGTGGACGCGCTGGTGCTATGCACCCGGTGATCGCTACCTGCGCGTACGGATCACGTCGATGGCGTGCTCTGCGCAGCGAAATCAAGGAGGAGCCGGCAACCGAAGGCTGACGGCGGAGGACATTCGCGGAGCAGAGTACGTCGTCGGCGTGATCCCGCCCCGAACCCAATAAACGTGTCATTGCTCGACCTCCACTTGCTGCGTGCCGACGCGCTGCATCCAGTTGTAGAGGATGAAGCACAGCAGCAGGATGATGAGGAAATAGATCAGCGAGAAGGCCGCGGCCGGCCCGAGGTCGAACTGGCCGACCGCCTTCTGGGTGAGGTACTGCGACAGGAAGGTCGTCGCATTGCCCGGCCCGCCGCCGGTGAGTACGAAGGGTTCGGTGTAGATCATGAAGCTGTCCATGAAGCGCAGCAGCACCGCGATCATCAACACGCCGCGCATCTTGGGCAGCTGGATGTAGCGGAACACCGCGAACTTGCTGGCGCCGTCGATGCGCGCGGCCTGGTAGTAGGCATCGGGAATCGAGCGCAGACCGGCGTAGCCGAGCAAGGCGACCAGCGGCGTCCAGTGCCAAACGTCCATCACCAGCACCGTGAGCCAGGCATCGGTCGCATTGCCGGTGTAGCTGTAGTCGACACCCATCTTCTGCAGCATGTAGCCGAGCAGGCCGATGTCGGCGCGGCCGTAGATCTGCCAGATGGTGCCGACCACGTTCCACGGAATCAGCAGCGACAGCGCGACGATCACCAGCACGGCCGATGCCTTCCACCCGGTCGCCGGCATCGACAGCGCCAGGCAGATGCCCAGCGGGATCTCCACCAGCAGCACCGACAGCGAGAAACCGAGCTGCCGGTAGAGCGCCGAATGCAGCTCGTCGTCGCGCATCACCGCCGCGAACCATTCGGTGCCGACGAACACGCGGCGTTCGGGCGAAATGATGTCCTGCACCGAATAGTTGACCACCGTCATCAGCGGCACGATGGCCGAGAACGCCACGCAGATCAGCACCGGCAGGATCAGGAACCAGGCCTTTTGGTTGATAGGTTTGTTCGTCGCGTTCATGCGATGAGCTCCTCGTCGCGGTAGTAGCAAGTGTGAGGGTCCAGCACCTTGAGCCACACGATGTCGCCTGCTGCCGGCATGCGCGCGTCGGACGACAGGCGCGCCTTCAGCTTCGTGCCGCCGACATCGGCGCTGAGCATGGCGTGGGTGCCGACATCCTGCACCTGCGTCACGGTCGCGGGAATCGCGCCAGGCGCCTGGGGATCGGCGACGCGGAGGTACTCGGGGCGGATGCCGAGCTTGAGCGCGCCGTCGGGCAGTTCGCGCAAGCCAGCCAGCCGAACACCGGCGACCTCGAGCGACCCGCCCTGGCTCTGCGCGGGGATGAAGTTCATGCCTGGCGAGCCGATGAAATGCCCGACGAAGGTGTGGGCCGGCCGCTCGAACAGTGCCTCGGCGCTGCCCACCTGCACCGCTTTGCCGCGCGTCATGACCACCACCTCTTCGGCGAAGGTCAGCGCCTCGACCTGGTCGTGCGTGACGTAGATCAGCGTGAGCTTGAGTTCGCGGTGGATCTGCTTGAGCTTGCGCCGCAGCTGCCACTTGAGGTGCGGGTCGATCACGGTGAGCGGCTCGTCGAACAGCACCGCCGACACGTCCGAGCGCACCAGGCCGCGGCCCAGCGAGATTTTCTGCTTGGCATCGGCCGCCAGGTTGGCGGCACGCTGGTCGAGCTGCCCGCTCATGTCGAGCATCTCGGCGATCTCGCCCACGCGCTTCCTGATCTGATCGGCCGGCACCTTGCGGTTGCGCAGCGGGAAGGCCAGGTTCTCGGCCACCGTCATGGTGTCGTAGATGACCGGGAACTGGAACACCTGCGCGATGTTGCGTTCTTGCGGCGTGGCGCGCGTCATGTCGCGGCCGTCGAAGGTCACTGTGCCCTGCGACGGCACCAGCAAGCCCGAGATGATGTTGAGCATGGTGGTCTTGCCGCAACCCGAGGGGCCGAGCAGCGCATAGGCGCCGCCGTCGCGGAAGCTCATCTTCAACGGCAGCAGCGCATAGTCGCTGTCTTGCGTGGGGTTGGCGCGGTAGGCATGCGCCAGGTCAAGGTCGATGCGGGCCATATTCAGTTTCCCTTGCGCCAAGCTGGCGCCACGAGCAGCTTCTCGCTGGCGTCGAAGACATAGGCCCGAGCCGCGTTGAAGTGCAGCGTGATGGCGGCGCCCAGCTCGAAGCGATGCACGCCCGTGAGCTGCGCCACCAGTTCGCCGACGGCGGTGTGCACATGCACGAAGGTGTCGGACCCGGATATCTCGGCCAGTTCGACCTTGCCGGGCAAGGCGATGCCGCCCGCCCCGGCCTGCACGTCGAGCGCGCTGGCACGCAGGCCGATGGTGACGGCACCGCCGCTGCCGGCCGGCAACGCCATCGGCAGCAAGGGACCACCGGCCAGTTGCACGCCCTCGGGCGTCGCGGTGCCGGGCAGCAGGTTCATCGGCGGGTCGCTGAAGGCACGCGCGACCCGCAGCGACTGCGGCGCGTGGAAGACTTCGGCCGTCGGCCCGTACTGGAGCAATTCACCGGCATCCAGCACCGCGGTGTAGCCGCCCAGCAGCAAGGCTTCGCCCGGCTCGGTGGTGGCATAGATGACGGTGGAGTCGCCGCTGGCGAACAGCTGCGCGAGCTCTTCGCGCAGCCCTTCGCGCAGCTTGTAGTCGAGGTTGACCAGCGGCTCGTCGAGCAGCATCAAGGGCGCGTTCTTGGCCAGCGCACGCGCCAGCGCTACGCGTTGCTGCTGGCCGCCCGACAGCTCGGCCGGCAGGCGGTCGAGGAACATGCCGATGTGCAGCTTGTCCGCGATCTCACGGACCCGGGCATCGATGCCCTTCTCGCCGCGCAGCTTGAGCGGCGACGCGATGTTGTCCGCCACCGTGAGCGACGGATAGTTGATGAACTGCTGGTACACCATCGCGACGTTGCGCTCGCGCACCGGCCGGCCAGTGACGTCTTCGGCGTCGACCAGGATACGGCCGCTGCTCGGCACGTCGAGGCCCGCCATGATGCGCATCAGGCTGGTCTTGCCGGCTTGCGTCGCGCCCAGCAGCACCGTGACGGCGCCGCTGCGCGGTGTCAGGCTCTGCTCATGGAGCCACGTCTGCGCGCCCACCTTCTTGGTGATGCGCTCGAGGGTCAATTGCATCGGTTTGTCTCTCGTCGTTGTTGTCGTCGAACCATTGCGCGACCGCGGCACGCTCTTCTGGCGTGTAGCGCAGGCCGAGCTTCGAGCGGCGCCACAAGGCGTCGTCCGCCGTGCGAACCCATTCCTGCGCATACAGGTAGCGCAGTTCGGCATCGTGCAGGCCGGGGGCCACTTCGACGCCCAGGTCGGCCAGCGCAGTCGCATCGCCCAGGACCTCGGCGATGCGCGCGCCATAGGCGTGGGCCAGCCGGCGCGCCAGCGGCGCGGGCAGCCAGGCATGGCGCTTCTGCACGGCGGCGACGAAGCGCTCGAAGTCCTCGTCGGGCCGCTTCGGGGCACCGATCCAGCCCGACAGGTCGCCGCCCGCGAGGAAGGCGCCGTCCGTCCAGGCCGGGCGCTTGTCGCCGAGCATGCGGCCGACCTCGTCCGCCGCGTCTTCCGCCAGCTTGCGGAAGGTGGTGATCTTGCCGCCCCACACCGACAGCAGCGGCGCGGCGGTGGTGTTGGCTTCGAGCAGGTAGTCGCGCGTGACGGCCGACGGGTCGCCCGACGCATCGTCCAGCAGCGGGCGCACACCGGAATAGGTCCACACCACATCGGCGGGAACGACCGGCTTGTCGAAATAGCGGCTGGCCTGGGCACAGAGGTAGTCGACCTCTTCGGGCGAGATGCGCGCCGCGCCCGGGTCGTCGGAACCGATCTCGACATCGGTGGTGCCGATCAGCGTGTAGTCGTCCTGGTACGGGATCGCGAAGATGATCCGCTTGTCAGGGTTCTGGAAGATGTAGGCATGGTCGTGTTCGAAGATGCGCTTGACCACGATGTGGCTGCCCTTCACCAGGCGCAGGCTCTTGGTCGCGAGCGCTTCGCCCTTCGCGGCCTTCGCCGTGTTGCGCAGGAAGCTCTCGGCCCATGGGCCGGCCGCGTTGACCACCGCGCGGGCACGAACGGTACGCACGCCGTCCGGGCCATCGAGCGTGGCGGTCCAGGCAGTGGCGTCGCGCTGCACCGCCGTGCAGCGGGTGCGCGTGAGAATCTGCGCGCCGCGCGCACGGGCGTCGACCGCGTTGAGCACCACCAGGCGCGCATCGTCGACCCAGCCGTCGGAATACACGAAGCCGCGCTTGTATTGCGGCTTGAGCGGCTGGCCGGCCTTGTGCTTGCGCAGATCGACCGTTCGCGAGCCGGGCAGCACTTCGCGCTTGGCGAGATGGTCGTACAGGAACAGGCCCATGCGCACCATCCAGGCCGGGCGCATCGATGCATCGTGCGGCATCACGAAGCGCAGCGGCCACATGATGTGCGGCGCGCTCTTGAGCAGCACCTCGCGCTCCTGCAGCGCCTTGCGCACCAGCGAGAACTCGTAGTACTCCAGGTAGCGCAGGCCCCCGTGGATCAGCTTGGTCGACGACGACGAGGTGTGGGCGGCCAGGTCGTCCTTCTCGCACAACACCACCCGGAAACCGCGGCCGGCCAGGTCGCGTGCGATACCGCAGCCGTTGATGCCGCCACCCACGACGAGCACGTCGCATTCGGCGGTTGAAACCGCAGCAGGGGAAGGCAGATCGTTCACGGGAGAAGGCCGCTCGGGGGTGGCAGGGTGTTCACTTGCAGAGAAAGGCGGACGTTCGCCTCGGTTCATTTTGGTTCCTTATGACGCGCATAAGATTGTAGTTTTCCCCTAGACGGTTCGTTTTCGTTCGATTTAAAGTGTTGCGTCCGTCCCACCCCATGCCACGCCTGAACCCCAACCCCCGCCAGCTCCGCCTGCTCGACACGGTGCGGGCGCGCGGCACGGTGATGGTGGAAGAGCTGGCCGAGATGCTCGGCGTCACCCTGCAGACGGTGCGGCGCGACGTCCAGCGGCTGGCGGACGAAGGGCTGCTCACGCGCTTCCACGGTGGCGTGCGGGTGCCCAGTTCGACCACCGAGAACATCGGCTACCCGCAGCGCGCGTCGCTGCACGCCGAAGGCAAGGCGCGCATCGCCCGCGCGGTGGCGGCGCGCGTGCCCAACGACTGCTCGCTGATCCTCAACGTCGGCACCACCACCGAAGCCATCGCGCAGCAACTGATGCACCACACCGGCCTGCGCGTGATCACCAACAACCTCAACGTGGCGACGATCCTCAGCGGCAACCCGGCGTGCGAAGTGATCGTCGCGGGCGGCTCCGTGCGCGCGCGCGACCGGGCGATCGTGGGCGAGGCGACCGTCGATTTCATCCGTCAGTTCAAGGTCGACATCGCGCTGATCGGCGTGTCCAGCATCGAGGCCGACGGCTCACTGCGCGACTTCGATCTGCGGGAGGTCAAGGTGGCGCAGACCATCATCGCGCAGGCACGCGAGGTGTGGCTCGCGGCGGACGCCAGCAAGTTCAACCGGCCGGCCATGATCCAGCTCGGCACGCTGTCGGACATCGACCGGCTGTTCACCGATGCCGAACCGCCCGCCCCCTTTCCCGCCTTGCTCGACAGCGCCCAGGTGCGCTGCGAGATCGCAGGCGACCACTGATTGCGAAGGCGCACCCATGACCCACATCCTCGCCCTCGACCAGGGCACCTCCAGCTCGCGCAGCATCGTGTTCGACCACGCAGGCCGCATCGTCGCCGTCGCGCAGCGCGAGCTGCCGCAGATCTACCCGCAGCCCGGCTGGGTCGAGCACGACCCGATGGAGATCTGGCGCGGCCAGCTCGCCACCGCGCGCGAGGTGCTCGCCAAGGCCAAGCTGCAGCCCACCGACATCCACGCCATCGGCATCACCAACCAGCGCGAGACCACGCTGCTGTGGAACCGCCAGACCGGCCAGCCGGTGCACCATGCCATCGTCTGGCAGGACCGCCGCGCCGAGCCGCTGTGCGCCCGGCTGCGCGATGAGGGCCTGACCGACACCATCCGAGACAAGACCGGCCTGGTGATCGACGCTTACTTCTCCGCCACCAAGCTGCGCTGGCTGCTCGACAACGTGCCCGGCGCGCGCGAACAGGCCGAGCGCGGCGAACTGGCCTTCGGCACGGTCGACAGCTGGCTCATGTGGCAGCTCACCGGCGGCAAGGTGCACGTCACCGACGTGAGCAACGCGTCGCGCACGATGCTCTTCAACGTGCACGACAACGCCTGGGATGCCGAGCTGCTCAAGGCACTCGACATCCCCGCCGCGCTGATGCCCGAGGTGAAGCCGTCGAGTGCGCACTTCTGCGACACCGACGCCGCGCTGCTCGGCCGCTCGCTGCCCGTCGGCGGCGTGGCCGGCGACCAGCAGGCCGCCCTCTTCGGCCAGGCCTGCTTCGGCCCCGGCATGGCCAAGAACACCTACGGCACCGGCTGCTTCCTGCTGATGCACACCGGCGACGCGTTCCAGCCGTCGTCCAACGGCCTGCTCGTCACCAGCGCCGCGCAGACCGGCGCGAAGCCGCAATACGCGATGGAAGGCAGCGTCTTCGTCGGCGGCGCCGTGGTGCAGTGGCTGCGCGACGGCCTGCAGGCCATCAAGGGCAGTGCCGAGGTGCAGGGCCTGGCCGAGAGCGTGCCCGACTCGGGCGGCGTGATGATGGTGCCGGCCTTCACCGGCCTCGGCGCGCCCTACTGGAACGCCGAAGCCCGCGGCACGATCACCGGCCTGACGCGCGGCACGACCGTCGCGCACATCGCGCGCGCCGCATTGGAAAGCATCGCCTACCAGAGCGCCGCCCTGCTCCAGGCGATGAGCCGCGATGCCGTGGCAGCTGGCGGCGCGCCCGTCGCCGAACTGCGCGTGGACGGCGGTGCGTGCGTCAACGACCTGCTGATGCAGTTCCAGGCCGACCTGCTCGGCATCCCGGTGCTGCGGCCCGAAGTCACCGAGACGACGGCGCTGGGCGCGGCCTATCTGGCAGGGCTGTCGACGGGGTTCTTCAAGGACCTCGAACAGCTGTCGACGCTGTGGCGCGTCGAGCGGCGCTTCATGCCGACGATGGGGCGGCCGCAGGCGGGCGAGGCGATGGCGCAGTGGGAGCACGCCGTCCGCCAGGCCACGGCCCTCTGAGGGGCCGCACCGCGCTCAATGCGCAGGCACCAGAAAGTCCTGGCTGATGCGCCCGCCGATCTCATTGACCCGGTCGAGAAACTGCGTCAGATACGCATGCAGCCCGGTCGCCAGGATCTCGTCGACGCGCGCGTACTGTAGGTCGGCCAGCAGCTTGCCGGCGCGGCGTTGGGTTTCGGCGCTCTGGTCGTTCTGCACCTTGGCGAGGTTGGCCACCACCTCAGCCAGGCTGGCATGCAGCGAACGCGGCATGTCGGGGCGCAGGATGAGCAGTTCGGCGACGCGCTCGGGCTTGATGACGTCGCGGTAGACCTTGCGGTACACCTCGAAGGCCGAGACGCTGCGCAGGATCGCGCTCCAGTGATAGAAGTCGTACTCCTGGTCTTCCTCGGTGGCGGCGCCGAAGAATTCGCTGTTGAGCGCATGGAACTTCACGTCGACCAGGCGCGCCGTGTTGTCGGCGCGTTCGAGGAAGGTGCCCAGGCGCGAGAAGTAGAAGGCCTCGTCCTGCAGCATGGTGCCGAGCGTGACGCCGCGCGACAGGTGCGAGCGGAACTTCACCCACTCGAAGAACTGCGCCGGGTCGCGCTCGAACTCGCCGGCACGCAGCATGCGGTTGACGTCGAGCCAGGTGGTGTTCTGCGTCTCCCACGCCTCGGTGGTGAGCGCGCCACGCACGGCGCGAGCGTTCTCGCGCGCGGCCTTCAGGCAGGAGATGATCGACGAGGGGTTCGACTCGTCCTTGACCATGAACTCCATCACCTCGTCGGGGACGATCTGGTCGTGCTTCTCGTTGTACGCCGGCAGCAGTTCGCTGATGGACAAGAGGCCCTGCCAGCCGTACTTGGCGACTTCGGCCGACTGCGGCAGCAGCGAGGTCTGGTAGTTGACGTCGAGCATGCGGGCCGTGTTCTCGGCCCGCTCGGTGTAGCGCGACATCCAGTAGAGGTGGTCGGCGGTGCGTGACAGCATGTGGTGGTTCTCCTCGTGCTTCTCGTGCTTTAGGCCGACTGGGTTTGTGTTTGGGTTTGCGACGGGGCCGCAGCCGGTGCGGCCGCCTTGGGGCGCCGGTCGGCTTCGAGGATCCAGGTGTCCTTGGTGCCACCGCCCTGCGACGAGTTGACGACCAGCGAACCTTCCTTGAGCGCCACACGGGTCAGCCCGCCCGGCACCATCTGCACTTCCTTGGCCGACAGCACGAAGGGCCGCAGGTCGATGTGGCGCGGCGCGATGCCGGCGTCGACGAAGGTCGGCGAGGTCGACAGGCTGAGCGTGGGCTGCGCGATGTAGCCGTCGGGCTTGGCGATCACGGCCTGCTTGAATTCCTCGATCTCCGCCTGCGTGGCGGCAGGGCCGATGAGCATGCCGTAGCCGCCCGCGCCGTGCACTTCCTTCACGACCAGGTCCTTCATGTTGTCGAGCGTGTACTGCAGTTCGTCCTTGTTGCGGCACATGTAGGTCGGCACGTTCTTCAGGATCGGCTTCTCGCCGAGGTAGAACTCGATCATCTTCGGCACGTAGGGGTAGATCGACTTGTCGTCGGCCACGCCGGTGCCCACCGCATTGCTGATGGCGACGTTGCCGGCGCGGTAGGCGCGCATCAGGCCGGCGCAACCCAGCGTGGAGGTCGGGCGGAACACCTCGGGGTCGAGGAAGTCGTCGTCGACGCGGCGGTAGATGACGTCGACCCGCTTCGGCCCGCGCGTGGTGCGCATGTAGACGAAGTCGTCCTTGACGAACAGGTCCTGTCCCTCGACCAGCTCGACGCCCATCTGTTGCGCCAGGAAGGCGTGCTCGAAGTAGGCGCTGTTGTACATGCCGGGCGTGAGCACGACGACCGTCGGCTCGGCGGTGGCCGGCGGCGCGCTGGCGCGCAGGGTCTCGAGCAGCAGGTCGGGGTAGTGGGCGACCGGCGCGATGCGGTTCTGGGCGAACAGGTCCGGGAAGAGCCGCATCATCATCTTGCGGTTTTCCAGCATGTAGCTCACGCCGCTGGGCACCCGCAGGTTGTCCTCGAGCACGTAGTACTCGCCGTTGCCGTCGGCGTCGGGCGCGCGGACGATGTCGATGCCCGAGATGTTCGAGTAGACGTTGTTCGGCACCGTCACGCCCATCATCTCCGGGCGGAACTGCGCGTTGTCGCGGATCTGCTCGATCGGCACGATGCTGGCCTTGATGATTTCCTGGTCGTGGTAGACGTCGTAGATGAAGCGGTTGAGCGCATTCACCCGTTGCACCAGACCCTTTTCCATCAACTCCCACTCGTGCGCGGGAATGATCCGCGGCAGCAGGTCGAAGGGGATCAGGCGCTCGGTGCCCGAACCGTCTTCGTCCTTGGCGCCGTACACCGCGAAGGTGATGCCGACACGGCGGAAGATCATCTCGGCTTCTTCCCGCCGGGATTTCATCAACGCGCCGGGCTGTTTGGACAGCCATTGGTCGTAGCGCTTGTAGTGACCCCGGATCGCAGCGCCCGCGTAGGGCAACTGCTCGTACATCTCATCGAATTTGTGCATGGAACGACCAATCTCCTTCGACATAGCTTAGCAAGTTCAAGGCCAAGCTTCGGGCGATCTTTGCACAAGCGCGACTCCGGCCGCTCAGCCGCCCCGCTCGATGAGGGCGTCCAGCACCACCGCGCCCTGCCCCCGGGCCGCGACCAGCACCGGGTTCACGTCGATCGACGCAATGGCCCCGCCGGCACCCACGATGAGCTGGCCGACGGCCACCGCCACCTCGGCCAGCGCGTCGATGTCCAGCGGCGGATCGCCCCGCACGCCCTCGAGCAGGGGCGCGATGCGCAGTGTGCGCAGCGCCGCCGTCACGTCGGCCGCGGCGAAGGGTGGCACCAGCACCGCCACATCCTGCAGCGCCTCGACATACTTGCCGCCGTCGCCCACCACCACCACCGGGCCGAACACCGGGTCGATGCGCGCGCCGACCATGAACTCGTGCTGCCCGCGGCGCATGGCCGCGACGATCACGCCTTCCTGCGCCGCGCCGAGTTCGGCCAGCTTGGCCCATTGGCGCTCGAACAGCGCGGCGGCGTCGGCCGCCGTGCCGACGTTCAGCGCCACCAGGCCATGCTCCGACTTGTGCGGCACATCGCCCGAGCAGGCCTTGACCACGGCCGGCGCCCCCACGGCCGCCAGCGCCTCGTCTGCCTCCTGCGCGCTGCGGCACAGCCGGTGCGCCACCACCGGCACGCCGGCTGCAGCCAGCACCGCCAGGCTCTGCGCCTCGTTCAGGAACTGCCCGGTACCGGGCGGCAGCTCGGGCGCCGTGGCGGTGGGCCACGGCACGATCGCCTTGCGCATCAGCGCGGTGTGCGACACCAGTTGCGCCAACGTGCCCAACGCATCGTTCTCGTTGGCATAGGTCGGAATGCCCTGCGCCTTGAACGGCGCGGCCACCGAGTCCTGCCAGGCCGCCACCACCACCGGCTTGCCCGTGCTGCGCTCGAAGGCAGCCGTGTCGCGCGCGAAGGCCTCGACGTCATAGCCCGCACCGGCCACCGGGATGTTGATGAAGAACAGGTCGGCGGCCGGGTCCTGCGCCACGGCCGGCAGCACGTCGCCGAACAGGCCGCTGTTCGACAGCAGCGCCGCGGTGATGTCGATCGGGTTCACCGCCGTCGCGAAGCCCGGCAGCCGGCTCGCCACCTCGGCGCGCGTGGCGGGCGCCAGCTCGGCCAGCGGCAGACCGAGTTCCTCCGAGGCGTCGGCGCCCATCACGCAGCTCGCGCCCGAGTTGCTGATGATCACCAGCCGCCGGCCCTCGGGACGCCAGCCCTTCAGGTAGGCCTCGGCGGCGAGCGCTTGCGCATGCGGGTCGCGCACCCGCCAGATGCCATGGTGGCGGAAGAAGGCGTCGACCGCGCGGTCCTCGTTGGCCAGCGAGCCGGTGTGCGAGGACGCGGCCTTCTGACCGCTCTCCGATCGCCCCGCCTTCACCGCGATGATCGGCAGGTCGCGCTCTCGCGCATAAGCCGCGGTACGCGCCAGCAGTTCGGGGTTGGCGATGTTCTCGAGGTACAGCAGCAGCAGCTTCACGTCGGGGTCGTGCGCCACCGCCCAGGCCAGGTCGGAGACGGTGATGTCGGCCTCGTTGCCGGTGGCGTGCACATGGCGCACACCCAGGCCGCGGCCGCGCAGCAGGCCGTAGGCCATGGCGCTCATGCCGCCGCTCTGGCTCACGATGCCGACCGGACCGTCGGCCGGCGGCACCTCCACGAACATGGTCGAAAAGCCCGCGAGCGCACCGGTACCGAAGTTCGCCAGCCCCTGCGTGTTGGGGCCGTAGAGGCGCATGCCGGCGGCGCGCGCCGTGTCGACCATGGCGCGCTGAACGGCGCGGCCCTCCTCGCCCGTCTCGCCGAAGCCCGACGCCACCACCACCACCGACTTCACGCCGCGTGCCGCGCACTGCGCCACGGCCTCGACCGCCTTGTCGCCGCCGACGACGACCATCGCCAAATCGGGCGCCTCGGGCAGCGCTGCGAGCGAGGCATAGCTCTTCAGCCCCTGCACTTCCTCGCGCGATGGATTGATCGGGTAGATGCGCCCGCCGAAGCCGTGCTTCTGCATGTAGTAGATCGGCCGACCACCGATCTTGTGGATGTTTTCCGAGGCGCCGATGACGGCGACGGATTGCGGGTTCAGGGCGGATTCGAGCAGGTCGGACATAGAGGACTTTGCAGAGAAGAAAAGAAGCGCCGCCTCAGCCGCGGCGCGCGTTCAGGAACGATGCGATGCCGTCACCGCAGGCCTCGCTGTAGAGGCTGTCGACGAAGGCATCACGCTCGGCATCGAGCTGGGCCCGGCGCGTACGGCCGCGGGCCGCGTGGACCAGTTGCTTGATGCGCGCCTGTGCGTCGACAGGGCCGGCGGCCAGCCGCTGCGCCCAGGCCATGGCCGTGGGGAAGGCCTCGCCATGCGGCACGACGCGGTTGACCACACCGAGCGCCTGCAGCCTGTCGGCCGTGCACACGCCGCCGTCGAGCAGCAGCTCCAGCGCCATCTGCGGCGGCAGTGCGCGCGCCAGCGAATCGGAACCGCCGCCGTCGGGCGTGAGCGCGAGCTTGACGTACGACATGACGAACTTGGCGTCCTCGGCCGCGACGATCAGGTCGCAGCCGAGGCACACCGAGAAGCCGCCGCCCGCGGCCGCGCCTTCGACCGCCGCGATGACCGGCTGCGGCGCGTCGTGCATCGCCATCACCCAGTCGTGCAACACGTTGAGGTGCGCGGCCTGCGTCTCGCGCGGCAGTGCGCGCTGGGCCGCCAGGCGCTTCAGGTCGCCGCCGCCGCAGAAGTGGTCGCCCTCGCCCGTCAGAACGACGGCGCGCACCGTGCGGTCGTCCGCCACGCGGCGCAATGTGTCGACCGCGGCGCGGTAGAGCGACGGATGCATCGCATTGCGTGCCGCCGGGTTGCTGATGGTCATCACCAGCACCGGGCCGTCCTGCCGGACGATCAGGCGGGCATTGGTTTCAGGGTCGGACGCCCGCATCAGTCGACCTTGATGTCCGCCGTGCGCACCACCTTCGTCCACTTGGCGATCTCGGTGTGCAGCATCTTCCCGAAGGCCTCGGGCGTGGTCGGCGCCGCTTCGGCGCCGGCGTCGTAGAGGCGCTGCTTGACCTGCGGGTCGCCCAGCGCCTTGCCGATGTCGGCGCTCAGGCGCTGCACCAGGTCCTTCGGCGTGCCGGCCGGCGCCAGGAAGGCAGCCCACGAATACGCCTCGTAGCCCGGCAGGCCGGACTCGGCCACGGTCGGCACGTCGGGCAGCAGGGCCGATCGCTGGGCGCTGGCCACGGCGATGGCACGCACCTTGCCGGCCTTGATCTGCGGCAGCGCGGTCGGCGCATCGCTGAACATGAACTGCACCTGGCCGCCGAGCAGGTCGGTCATGGCCGGCGCGCTGCCCTTGTACGGCACGTGCAGCAGCCTGGTGCCGGCCTGCATGTTGAACAGCTCGCCCGCCAGGTGCGTGCCGCCACCGCTGCCGGAGGAACCGAAGCTCAGCTTGCCGGGCGAGCGCTTGTCGAGCGCGATGATGTCGGCCACCGTCTTCACGGGCACGTCCGGATGCGCCACCAGCACCACCGGGAACATCGCGCCGAAGCTCACCGGCACGAAGTCGCGCTCGATGTCGTAGGTCAGCCGCGGCTTGAGGCTCGGCAACACCGAATGGTGGATGCTGCAGACGAACACGTTGTAGCCGTCGGCCGGCAGCTTGGCCGCGATCTCGGCGCCGACGATGCCGCCGGCCCCCGCACGGTTGTCGACGATGGCCTGCTGGCCCCATAGCTCCGACAGCTTCTGCGCCACCGCGCGGCCGGTGGTGTCGACCGGGCCGCCGGCCGGGAACGGCACGACGAACTTCACCGGTCGGTTGGGGTACGCGCTCTGCGCGAAGGCGGGCACGGCCAGCGTGCCGAGTGCGGCTGCGGCGCTGCCGAGCAGGGTTCGGCGGCCGATGATGGGTCCATGGGTCTCTGGGGTCTGCGTCGTCATGTTGTCTCCTCGTTGTGTAGGTCTTGAAATTCAGGCCGCGAACACGGCATGGCCGTGGTCGAGCACCACCTTGTCGCGCGCCGGCACGCGGACGCGAAAACGCACGTCGTTGCCCTGGCGGAACAGCTCGAGCCGCAGCGTCTCGCCCGGAAAGACCGGCGCCGAGAAGCGCGCGTACAGGCTGCGCAACCGCGTCGGGTCGCTGTCGGCACACTGCGCCAGCAGCACATGCGCCGCGATGGCCCAGGTGCACAGGCCATGCAGGATGGGGCGGTCGAAGCCCGCGGCCCGCGCGGTCGCGGGGTCGGAATGCAGCGGGTTGCGGTCGCCGCACAGGCGGTAGAGCAAGGCCTGCTGCGGCAGCGTCGGGATGTCGATGACCGCATCGGGCGCACCCGCGGGCACCGGCACGGGCGGCGGTGGCGCGGCATCACCGGGCACGTCGGCGGTCGCGAAGCCGCCGTTGCCGCGTGCGAAGGTGGTGTGCGTCACGGTCGCAAGCAGCGCGTCGCTGTCGGCGTCGTGCAGCGCCTTGTCGTAGCTGATGGTGGCGCCGCGGCCCGGCCCCTTGTCGACGATGCGGGTCACGCGGTGGCGCGCCCGCACGGCACCGGTCGCCGGCAAGGGCCGGTGCCACACGACCTGCTCTTCGCCGTGCACGATCTGCGCGAAGTCGATGCCGGTGGCCGGGTCCTGCATCCACGAGCCCGGGAAGCCCAGCACCACCGCCATCGTCGGCAGCGCGAGCGGCGCCGCGGGTACGTCGTTGACGAACTGCAGCTGCTTCGCATCGGTCGGATTGCTGCCCAGGCCGAGCGCGAGCGCATAGCGCATCGTGTCGTCGGCGCCGTAGCGCTGCACGAACTCGTCGAAGCGCCACGCCTTCAGTCGATGGAAGTCAATCATGTCAGTGATCCATTGCGCTGCGCTCCGCCCGCAGCCGAGAAACCGGCGCGGCCAGATGCCAGGGCACCCGAGGAACTGGCTTTGCCAGGCCGCTGGGTGCGCCCCCTTGAGGGGGAGGTGGCGACACGCAGTGCGCCGCATCGGAGGTGGTTTTCATCAGTCCACCTTCGCGCCCGAGACCTTCACCACCTTGGCCCACTTGTCGACCTCGGCGGTCAGGAAGCGGCCGAAGTCCTCCGGCGAGTTCCAGCTCGCGGCGAAGCCCTGCGCCTCGAACCTGTCCTTCACGTCCGGCGCAGCCAGCACCTTCTTCAACTCGGCACTCAGGCGCGCCAGCACCTCGGGCGGCGTGCCGGCCGGCGCGAGCAGCCCGTTCCACGCGATGGCTTCGTAGCCCGGCAGGCCAGACTCGGCGACCGTCGGCACCTCGGGGGCGACCGGCGAACGCGCAGCGCTCGTCACGGCCAGCGCTTTCAGCTTGCCGGCCTTCACGTGCGGCATGGCCGACAGCATGGTGTCGAACATCAGCTGCGTCTGGCCACCCATGGTGTCGGTGAGCGCGGGTGCGCTGCCCTTGTACGGGATGTGGTTCATCTTCACGCCGGCCATCGCGGCGAAGAGCTCGGCCGACAGGTGCGTCGACTGCCCGTTGCCCGAGGACGCGAAGTTGAGCTCGCCCGGCCTGGCCTTGGCCAGCGCGATCAGTTCGGCCACGTTCTTCGCCGGCAGCTGCGGGTTGGCGACGATGACCAGCGGCCCGCTGGTCAGCTGCGACACCGGTGCGAAGTCCTTCGACAGCGAGTAGCCGAGGTTCTTGAAGAGTGACGGGTTGATGGCGTGCGCCGTGGTGGCTACCACCAGCGTGTAGCCGTCGGCCGGGCTGCGCGCCACCAGCTCGGCGCCGGGGTTGCCGCCCGCGCCGGGGCGGTTGTCGATGATGAATTGCTGGCCCATCGCGTCGGACAGCTTCTGCGCGACCAGCCGCGCGACGATGTCGGTCGGCCCGCCGGGCGGGTACGGCACCACCAGCTTGACCGGCTTGGTCGGGTAGGCCTGCGCCTGCGCCAAGGCGGGCACGGCGAGGCACAGCGCGGCGCCCGCTGCGGCGAGCAGGTGGCGGCGCGAGAGGAAGCGGAAGCGGATCGCATGCATGTCGTTGTCTCCAGTCGTTGTGTTCTCGTTGACGGATGCCCCGATGCGCCTGGCGCTACCCGGTGGCGGGCGAAAAGCGGACCAGCGTGCGGCCGGCATGCGCGAAGAAGCCGGCCGCCACGCGGTCGCCGATGCGCACACCCGGCTCGGCATGCGCCATCAGGCGCGGGCCCTCATCGAGCTGCGCGAGGACCAGCGTGTACGGCGCGAGCGCGCGGAAGGCATCGGACGGCGCGCGCGACACCACGGTCACCGCATGCAGCGTGGCCGTGCCGCGTGCCGTTTCCCAGGCCAGCGATTGGCTGCCGCAGTGCGCGCAGGCGTAGCGCGCCAGCGTCTGCGCCGTGCCGCAGGCGGTGCAGCGCTGGAAGCGCAGTTCGTGCCGCGCCAGGCCGTCGACGAAGGGCGCTGCGAGCGCGCTGGAAGACGTGACGCTGGGCGCGTCGGTCAACGGTTCGGTCATGGCGAAGGCTCCTGCGACAGGATCAGGCTCACGTGCGAGGACATCACGCCGCCGTCGGCATGCACGAAGGCATGGCGCGGCTTCGCAACTTGCCGCTCGCCGGCCTGGCCGGTCATCTGCCGGAACACCTCAACCGCGTGTGCCATGCCGCCGGCGACGCCGCAGTGGCCGAAGGACAGCAGGCCGCCGTGCGTGTTGAGGGGCAACGGGCCGTAAGGCGCGAAGTCGCCGTTGCGCAGGCGCTGGGCCGCGCCACCACGCGGCGCGAAGCCGATCTCTTCAAGCAGCATGGTCAGCGTGATCGTGAAGGAGTCATAGATGCCCAGGTGGTCGATGTCGGCCACGCGCAGCCCGGCATCGGCAAAGGCGCGTTGCGCGGCGATGGCCGCGCCGCACTGCATCACGTCGGCCATCGCGCTCAGGTGCTGGTGGCGATGCGCCTGGCCGGCGCCGGCCAGGGCGACCCGAGGACCGTCGCCCGGCTCGGCCGAGACCACCAGCGCCATCGCGCCGTCGGAGATCGGGCAGCAGTCCATCAGCTTGAGTGGGGCGGCGATCGGCTTGGAGGCCAGCACGTCGGCCACCGTGATCGGCGCGGTCAGGTGCGCGCCAGGGTGGCGTCGCGCATTGGCGCGCATCAGCACCGCGAACTCGGCGAGGTCGGCTTCGGTCGTGCCGGTCTCGTGCAGGTAGCGCGAGGCCATCAGGCCGTAGTACGCCGGCACGGATGCGCCGTTGGGCACTTCGTAGTCGGGGTCGCCGACCTGCGCCAGCGTCTGGATGGCGCTGTCGCGCGACTGGCCGCTCAGGCGGTTCTCGCCGGCCACCACCAGCACGTGGCGACAGCGGCCGCTGCGCACCAGCTCGCGCGCCAGCATCAGCATCGCGGCGCCGGTCGCACCGCCCAGCTGCAGGCTGTGCGCGTAGGCCGGGTCGAGCGAGAAGCGCTCGCAGAAGAGCGTCGAGAGCATCAGGTGCGGCAGCGTGGTGGCGTAGCCGCACAGCACGCCGTCGATGTCCGCGCGCTGCAGGCCGGCACCTTGCAGCGCCTGCTGCGCGGCCTGCGCCATCAGGTCGAGCGCGCCCTGCCCGTCGTGGCGGCCGAAGGCGGTGCCGCCGACGCCGGTGATCCACGCGGTGGTGAGGCTCGTCGCCATCAATGCACCCGCCCGCGGCGCGTGACGGCCGCGGCGCCGCCGGTGTGGGCGGCGCGGCTCCACAGCACTTCGCAGGTCGCGGCTTCGCGCCGCAGCGCCTGCGCCAGCTCCGCTTCGCGCGACGTGATGCGGTCGTTGAGCGCCGCGATGCTGATAGCCGCCACCGGCCGGCCGTCGGCCCCGAGGATCGGCACCGCGATGCCGCCCATGCGCTCGATCACCACGTCGAGCAGCACGGCGTAGCCGCGCTCGCGTGCTTCGCGGGCATGGTCCTCCAGCAGCTGCGCGGTGATGCGCGGGTAGCGCTGCAGCTGCGGCGCGATCACCGCCAGCGCCGCCTGCCGCTCGGCCTCGGGCATCCAGGCCAGCAGCGCCAGGCTGCCGGCACCCACGCCCAGCGGCCGACGGCTGCCGATGGACAGGTAGTTCGCGCGGATCGGGTAGCGCCCCTCTTCCACGTCGACGCAGAGCGATTCGATGCCGCTCGGGATCGACAGGATCACGCTGTCCTCGAACTGGCCGGTGAGCCGCAGCAGCGCCGGTCGCACCAGCGGGCGCGGGTCGAAGCGGGCCAACGCGGCGGCGCCCAGCACCAGCAGCTCGGCCCCCAGGCTGTAGTGCTTGCTGTGCGGGTCGCGCACGACGAAGCCGTCGTGCATCAGCACCTCGAGCAGGCGCAGCACCGTGGTCTTGTCGAGGCCGGTGGCGATCGCGATGTCGGTCAGGCGTGTGACGCCGGGGTCGGACAGCGCACGCAGGATGCGGCAGGCGCGTTCGACCGACGAGGTAGGCTCCACGGCCCGCTGGGCCAGCATCGAGGCAGGGGTGCGCGTTCTTTCAGGCATGTTGTCTCTTGTTTCGTTCCGCGGAACACCGCGACGGCGTACTGCATTGAACGCGGTGCGACTTTCCCGCGTCAAGCAATCGGTAGAAAGTTGCTGCAGGCGAAACTTTTTGAGGGAAAACCCGGGACGCCGGGACGCTGGTCAGGGAACGCGGTGGTGCCAGTAGCGCTGCCGTGCCTCGCGTTCGCAGCGCACCACTTGCGGCGCGCGGCTCGACCACTGCGCCGCGCCGCAATGCGGGCTGTCGATGAGCGTCGTGCCGCGCGCTTCGTAGGCCTCGCGCACGGGCGTCGCCGGGTGGCCGAAGCGGTTGCGGTAGCCCGCCTGCACCAGCGCCAGCCGCTGCTGGACCGCATCGAGCAGCGGCGGGCTCGACGAGGTCTTGCTCCCGTGGTGCGGCACCAGCAGCACGTCGGCGTGCAGGGCGCCGTCGGCGCTGCGGGCGACCAGTGCGGCCTCCTGCGCGCGTTCGATGTCGCCGGCCAGCAGCGCGGTCGCGCGCCCGTTGCCGATGCGCAGCACGCAGGAGACGGTGTTGGGCTTGGCCGAGGGGTTGTCGTAGTCCGCCGCGACCGGGTGCAGCACCTCGAAGTCGACGCCGTCCCAGGTCCAGCGCTGGCCGGCGATGCAACGTTGCGCCGGCCGCAGCGCCTGCAACGGATGACTTGCCTCGATCGAACTCAGCAGCGCGGCCTGCGGCTGCATGGCGAGCACGGCCGGCGCGCCGCCGGTGTGGTCGCTGTCGCGGTGGCTCAACACGACGGTGTCGAGGCGCTCGCCCATCGCGCGCAGCAGCGGCACCAGCACGCGGTGGCCGGCGTCGCTTTCCAGGCTGTAGCGCGGGCCGGCGTCGTACAGCAGGCTGTGGTTGGCGGTACGCACCAACACCGCATTGCCCTGGCCGACGTCGGCGGCCAGCAATTCGAAGTCGCCCATCGGTGGGCGCGGCGTTTGCCACAGCAGTACAGGCAGCAGCAGGGGCAGCCCCAGCACGCGCATCGACCATGGCAGCCGCATCGCCAACAACACGCCGCCCGCGACGCCGCCGACCGCCGCCCACAGCGGCGGCGCCGCCATCGACACGGTTGCGAACGGCCACGCCGCGAGCCACTGCAGCCACCGCGACAGGCCCTGCACCGCCCAGGCCGCCGCATCCCATGCCCACGGCAGCAACACGCCGAGCATCGCCAGCGGCGTGACGAGCAGCGTGACCCACGGGATGGCCAGCGCATTCGCGATCAGCCCGACCACCGACACCTGCTGGAACAGCAGCAGCGTCAGCGGCGTGAGCGCCAGCGTGACGACGGCCTGCTCGCGCGCCAGGCGGCCGAGGCGGCGTCGCCAGGTGAGCGCCTGCCCGGCCTCGGCCATCGCGTCGGTCGCGAACAGCGCCGCCACCGCGACGAAGCTGAGCCAGAAGCCGGCCTGCATCAACGCCCACGGGTCGACCGTGACCACCACCGCGCAGGCCAGCAGCCACACGCAGGGCCACGGCCAGCGCCGCCCGGCGATGCGCAGCAGCGCAACGGTCGCGAGCATCCACACCGTTCGCTGCGAGGGCACACCCCAGCCGCTGAAAAGCGCGTACAGCGCGGCCAGCGCGACGCCACCGGCCAATGCGGCCTGCTGGGCGGGCCAGCACAGCATCAGGCGTGTGCTGCGCCGCCACAGCGCGCCGACGAGCAAGGCCGCGAGCCACGCGAACATGGTCACATGCAGACCGGATATCGCCATCAAATGGGCCACGCCTGTCGCGCGGTAGACGTCCCAGTCGGCACGGTCGATGGCGCCCTGGTCGCCGGTCACCAGCGCGGCGATCACCCCCGCGAGGCGCCGGTCGGTCACCCGCTCGAAGACCGCGTCGCGCACGGCTTCGCGGGCGCGCTCGACCGGGCGTTGCCAGGTGGTGGCGAGGCGTTCGGGCGGCGCATCGCGGGCGCCGGTGCGCACATAGCCGGTCGCCTGCACGCCCTGCTCCCACAGCTGCAGCTCCTGGTCGAAGCCGTGCGGGTTGAGGTTGCCGTGCGGGGCCTTGAGGCGCACGGTCAGCCGCCAGCGCTCGCCGGCGTGCAGCGCGTCAGGGCGCCGAAGCGGTTGCGGCGCGACCGCCGCTTCTTCGGCGCCCCGGCCCCACAGGCCGGTGCCCTCGGCGTACCAGCCCAGCGCGATGCGGCGCGGCACGCGCGGCGGGAGTGGCTCGCCGGCCGACCCGCCAGCCCACTGCGCCGACTCGACATCGAGCCGGAAGCGCGTGCCGCTGTCGTCGTGTTGCGGCATCTGGGCGATCACGCCAATGACCTGAAGGTCGCGGCCCTCGAGCGACGGGGCCAGTGCGTCGCCGGCATAGCGGGCCGCGCGCCACCCCGTGAGGCTGGCACTGGCGAGCGCCGCGACCACCAGCAACGCGGCCAGAGCGCCTCGACCGTGACGGCGCGTGCGCCCCATGGCGTACAGCACCAGGCTTGCCGCAGCCGCCAACACCCCATAGCGCCAAGCCGGCCACAAGGCCGCCTGCTGCAGTTGCAGGGCCGCGCCCACGATCGCCCCGGCCAGGGCCGCGAAGGGCGCCCAGCCGCGCAGGTCGTGCTGCACCCTCACGAAATCGCTCCCTGATCCATGCGACCGGCCCTCCCTCTACACGCTTTCCGTGGCGCGTTAATTGCTTTGCCGGTGGGCTAGTATGCGTCTCACCCGAGACCCGTCGCCGCTCCGAGAAAAACCGATGTCCATTCACGCCGCACTCCACCACGTCACCCACTACAAGTACGACCGTCCGGTGCAGCTCGGCCCGCAGGTGGTCCGCCTGCGTCCGGCGCCGCACTGCCGCAGCAACGTCATCTCCTATTCGCTGCGCATCGAGCCCGAGCAGCATTTCATCAACTGGCAGCAGGACCCGTTCGCCAACTACCAGGCCCGCCTGGTGTTTCCCGAGAAGACGCGCGAATTCAAGGTCACGGTCGACCTCGTGGTCGAGATGGCGGTCTACAACCCCTTCGACTTCTTCCTCGAGCCGCAGGCCGAGAACTTCCCCTTCAAGTACACGGCCGAGCAGGCCGACGAGCTCGCGCCCTACCTGGTGGTGGAGCCGCCCACGCCGCTGGTGCAGGCCTACCTCGACAAGATCGACCGCAAGGAACAGCGCACCATCGACTTCCTGGTCGGCATCAACCAGCAGGTGCAGTCGGACGTCAACTACCTGATCCGCATGGAGCCCGGCGTGCAGACGCCGGAAGAAACGCTCACCAACGGCAGCGGCTCCTGCCGCGACTCGGGCTGGCTGCTGGTGCAGCTGCTGCGCCACATGGGCCTGGCCGCGCGCTTCGTCTCGGGCTACCTGATCCAGCTGACGCCCGACGTGAAGGCGCTGGACGGCCCGAGCGGCACGACGGTCGACTTCACCGACCTGCACGCCTGGTGCGAGGTCTACCTGCCCGGCGCCGGCTGGGTCGGCCTGGACGCCACTTCGGGCCTGCTGGCCGGCGAAGGCCACATCCCGCTCGCTTGCACGCCCACGCCGTCGAGCGCCGCACCGATCGAAGGCGTGGTCGACGACGCCGAAGTCGAGTTCGGCCACGAGATGGTGGTCACCCGCATCCATGAATCGCCGCGCGTCACCAAGCCCTACACCGACGAACAGTGGACCGAAGTGCTGGCCCTGGGCGACGCCGTCGACAAGCGCCTGGCCGCCGGCGACGTGCGCCTGACGATGGGCGGCGAGCCGACCTACGTGGCCACCAGCGACCGCGACGCCGCCGAATGGAACACCGATGCGCTCGGCCCGACCAAGCGCGGCTACGCCACCGAGCTGGTGCAGAAGCTGCGCGCCGAATACGGCAACGGCGGCTTCCTGCACTTCGGCCAGGGCAAGTGGTACCCGGGCGAGCAACTGCCGCGCTGGGCGCTGTCGATCTTCTGGCGCGCCGACGGCCAGACCATCTGGCACAACCCCGAGCTCTTCGCCGACGAGCGGGTGCCCACGCACTACACCAGCGAAGACGCGCGCCGCTTCACCACCGTGCTGGCGCACCGCCTCGGCCTGACCGAGCGCTACATCCAGTCCGGCTACGAAGACACCTACTACTACCTCTGGCGCGAACGCCGCCTGCCGGTCAACGTCGACCCCTTCGATTCCAAGCTCGACGACGAGATGGAACGCGTGCGCCTGCGCCGCGTCTTCACGCAGAAGCTCGATGCCGTCATCGGCTACATGCTGCCGATCGAACCCGGCAACGCCGATGCCGACGCGCCGGCGCTGGCCGGCCCGGGCTGGAAGACCGGCCCCTGGTTCCTGCGCGACGACCGCATGTACCTGATCCCCGGCGACTCGCCCATGGGCTACCGCCTGCCGCTCGATTCGCAGCCGTGGGCCAGCAAGGGCGACTACCCCTACCTGGTCGACCGCGACCCGACCGCGCCGCTGGCCGACCTGCCGAACTACGTCGACTACCGCGCGCGCTACGCCGGCCTGCCGACCGGCCCGAAGGACGACCTGGGCGCCGTGCCCTATGCCTTCGGTGCGCCGCCGCAGACGCCAGCCGCACTGCGCATGCAGGGCCCGGGTACGGCCACTGCAACCAGCGCCGCGGCAGGCCCGGGCGCCGCTTCGGCGGACAGCACCGACCCCACCACGCCGCGCCAGCCGTGCCGCGGCGAGTCGGCCCACTGGATCACCCGCACCGCGCTGTGCGTCGAGGTGCGCGACCCGCGCCGCGCCAACGGGCCGGCGGCCGAGAAGGTCGGCGATTCATCGGGCGTGCTCTACGTCTTCATGCCGCCGCTGCGCCGCCTGGAAGACTATCTCGACCTGGTCGCCGCCATCGAGGCCACGGCGCAGCAGCTCGGCCTGCAGATCGTGATGGAAGGCTACCCGCCGCCGCGCGACCCGCGCCTGAAGATGCTGGCCGTCACGCCCGACCCGGGCGTGATCGAGGTCAACATCCACCCGGCCAACAACTGGAAGGAACTGGTGGCGCACACCGAGTTCCTGTACGACGCCGCGTTCGAAACGCGCCTGTCGGCCGAGAAGTTCATGACCGACGGCCGCCACACCGGCACCGGTGGCGGCAACCACTTCGTGATGGGCGGCGCCACCCCGGGCGACAGCCCCTTCCTGCGCCGGCCCGAGCTGCTGGCCAGCCTGCTGCTGTACTGGCACAACCACCCGTCGCTCAGCTACCTGTTCTCGGGCATGTTCATCGGCCCGACCAGCCAGGCGCCGCGCGTCGACGAGGCCCGCAACGACCAGGTCTACGAGCTGGAAATCGCGCTCCAGGAAATCGCCAAGAACCGCGAGATCTACGGCCAGAACATGCCCGCCTGGCTGGTCGACCGCACGCTGCGCAACATCCTGGTGGACGTCACCGGCAACACGCACCGCAGCGAGTTCTGCATCGACAAGCTGTATTCGCCCGACTCTTCCACCGGCCGCCTCGGCTTGCTGGAACTGCGCGCCTTCGAGATGCCGCCGCATGCGCGCATGAGCATCGCGCAGCAACTGCTGCTGCGCGCCTTCATCGCGCGCTTCTGGGACGAGCCGTACAAGGCGCCGGCGACCCGCTGGGGCACCGAGCTGCACGACCGCTTCCTGCTGCCGACCTTCGTGAAGATGGACTTCGAGGACGTCATCAGCGAGATGCGTCAGGCCGGCTTCCCCTTCGACCCGAACTGGTTCGCGCCGCACCTCGAGTTCCGCTTCCCGCTGGTCGGCCAGGTGCAGGCCATGGGCGTCGAACTGTCGCTGCGCAACGCGCTCGAGCCGTGGCACGTGATGGGCGAGGAAGGCTCGGCCGGCGGCACGGTGCGCTACGTCGACTCGTCGCTCGAACGCATCGAGGTGCGCGTGACCGGCCTGAACGAAAGCCGCCATGTCATCACGGTCAACGGCAAGGTGCTGCCGCTGCAGCCCACCGGCACCGTCGGCGAATTCGTCGCCGGCGTGCGGTACAAGGCCTGGAACCCGCCGTCGGCGCTGCATCCGAGCATCGGCGCGCACGCGCCGCTGACCTTCGACATCGTCGACACCTGGATGAAGCGCTCGCTGGGCGGCTGCCAGTACTTCGTCGCCCACCCGGGCGGCCGCAACTACGACACCTTCCCGGTCAACGCCTACGAGGCCGAGAGCCGTCGCATGGCGCGCTTCACCCGCATGGGCCACACGCCGGGCCTGATGAAGGTGCCGCCGGCGACGATCGAACTGGCCGGCAGCCGCGAATTCCCGTTCACGCTCGACCTGCGACGATGAGGCGGCCCACGCGGCCGTATGGCGCAGGCGCCGGCGTTTTATCCTGCGGCGGCCGTCGTGCGCGCATGACCACGGTGTGACAATCGGCACACCGTGGAACCGTTGAACGACTCCCTTTTCGGCGCGCAGTCGCTCGAATCTCCCGCCGCGCTGGCTTCAGCGCTGGCGCCTGCCGCTGCGCCTGGCCATTTCGACGAACTGCGGGGGGTCGCCACCCCTGCGGTTGCGCCGCGCCAGCAGCCCGCGCCGGCCGGTACGCCCCTGCACGACGCCGCGCTGCCGCCCCCCGCAGCCCCCGAGTTGCCCGCCCCGACGACTGACGCCGCAGCGCTGACGCCGCCGTGGGCGCGGTTCTTCGAACATCTGGGCAGCGGCGGCTTCACCGACCTGCCGCGGCGCGCCATCAGCCTGGAGCGGCAGATCCGCGACAACGGCGTCACCTACAACGTCTATGCCGATGCCGACGGCCCGCAACGGCCCTGGTCGCTCGACCTGTTCCCCCTGATCATCTCGCCCGACAGCTGGACGCAGATCGAGGCCGGCGTGCAGCAGCGGGTGCGGGTGCTCGACCGGGTGATGGCCGATGTGTACGGCCCGCAGCAACTGCTGGCTGAAGGCCTGCTGCCCGATGCGCTGGTGCGCGGCCATCCCGGCTACCTGCGCCCGATGCACGGCGTGAAGCCCCCTGGCGACACCTGGCTGCACATCGCCGCCTTCGACCTGGCGCGCGGCCCCGACGGCAACTGGTGGGTGGTGTCGCAGCGCACGCAGGCGCCGTCGGGCCTGGGTTACCTGCTGGAAAACCGGCTGGCGGTGTCGCGCCAGTTCCCGCAGGCCTTCGAGGAGCTGCAGGTGCAGCGCCTGGCGGCCACCTACAGCGCCCTGATGGAAGGCCTGCAGCGCATGTGCCCGGCCGGTTCGCCGCCGCACATCGCCCTTCTCACCCCCGGCCCCTACAACGAAACCTACTTCGAGCACGCCTACCTGGCGCGCTACCTCGGCATCACGCTGGTCGAGGGCAACGACCTCACGGTGCGCGACCAGCGCGTCTACCTCAAGACGCTGCAGGGCCTGCGCCCGGTGCACGGGCTCATCAAGCGCCTGGACGACCAGTTCCTCGACCCGCTCGAGCTGCGTCCCGATTCCACGCTGGGCGTGCCTGGCCTGCTGCAGGCGATTCGCGCCGGCAACCTGCTGGTCGCCAACATGCCGGGCTCGGCCTTCCTCGAATCGCCGGCGCTGCTGGGCTTCCTGCCCGCGCTGGCGCGGCGCCTCATCGGCGAGAAGCTGCAACTGCCCGCGCTGCCGACCTGGTGGTGCGGCGAGCGTGCGGCGCTCGAATCGGCGCTGCCGCAGCTGGGCGACTGCGCCATCAAGGCGACCTACCCCGGCTACGACTCGCACACCGGTTTCAACGCCGTGCTGGGCAGCCGCATGAGCCGGCGCGAGCTCGACGAATGGGCCGGCCGCATCGTGCGCCAGGGCGACGAGCACACGGTGCAAAGCTACCTGCCGCTGTCGCAGATGCCGACCTGGGCGCCGAACTTCGGCCGTGGGCACATCGCGCCGCGCGCCGTGATGCTGCGCGTGTTCGCGGTGAGCGACGGCGCGCAGTCCTGGCGCGTGCTGCCCGGCGGGCTGGCCCGGCTGGCCGGTGCCGACGCGCAGATCGCCTCGATGCAGCGTGGCGGCAGCAGTGCCGACGTCTGGGTGCAGACGCGTGGCGAGGTCGACCGCACCACGCGGCTGCAGCCGCATGCCACGCCGGCCTCGCTGGCGCGGCACCGGGCGCCGGTCACCAGCCGTGCGGCCGAGAACATGTTCTGGCTCGGCCGCTACACCGAGCGCGCCGAGAACGCCGTGCGCCTGGCGCGCCTGGTGCTCGACCGCCTGGGCGGCGAGGAGCCCTCGTCGCGCCCGCTGCTCGAGTGGCTGCATGGGCTGTCCACGCGCAACACGCTGATCGCGCCCGAGGTGCCGATCGGCACCAAGGCGCGCCGTGTGTTCGAGCGCGCGCTGATCGCCGACCTCGGCAACGCCGAGACCGGCGGCAGCGTCGGCTACAACCTGCGCTGCGTGCGGCAGGCCGCCGCCGCCGTACGCGAGCGCCTGTCGCAGGACCACTGGAACCAGATCGTGCGCGCCGAGGAAGAATTCCTGCGCCGCACCGCCGAGCAGGAAGGCGAAGAGCGCGAAGGCAGCTTCGCGGCCGGTGCCGCACTGCACTCGCTCGAAGCCGCCAGCGCCGCGCTGTCGGCCATGACCGGCGCCCAGACCGACCGCATGACGCGCGACGACGCCTGGCGCCTGCTCTCCATCGGCCGCCACATCGAGCGCCTGGCCTTCCTGTCGAGCGCGCTGGCCGCGGGCTTCCAGGGCGGCGCGGTACACGAGGTCAACGGCTTCGAGGCGATGGTCGCGCTGTTCGACAGCACCATCACCTTCCATGCGCGCTACCAGCAGCGCCGCGACGTCGCCACGCTGGTCGACCTGCTGGTGCTCGACGGCGACAACCCGCGCTCCCTGGCCTGGGTCACGCAGACCCTGCGCGGGCGCATCGCCCGGCTCGCGGGCAGCGCCCCGGGCAAGCTCACGGCGCTGTCGTACGAACTGCCCGACCCGGCCATGTGGACGCTGGAAAACCTCTGCGAGGTCGACGCCGAGGGCCAATACCCGGCCCTGGTCCAGCTCTTCGAATTCTGCGAGACCGCGGCCTACCACGTGTCCGACGCCATCGGCATCCGCTACTTCACGCTCACCTCCGAATCGCTGCGTTCGGTAGGCGTCTGACCATGCTGCTGCACGTCACCCACGAAACACGCTACGACTACGCGCCGCCGGTCGAGACGGCGCAGCACCTGGCGCACCTCAAGCCGCGCGAAACGCCGTCGCAGCGGCTGGTGAGCCATGCGCTGTCGATCACGCCCGCGCCGGCGCAGCAGAACGAATCGCCCGACCTGTACGGCAACACCCGTGCCTTCTTCGCGCTCGAGTCGACGCACGAGGAACTCGTGGTCACGGCCGAGAGCGTGGTCGAGACCTCCACGCCCGTGCTGGCCGCCAGCATCGCGCGCGACCTGCCCTGGGAAGAGGTGCGCGAGCGCTTCCGCTACCGCAAGGGATCGCGCTTCGACGCGGCATCCGACTTCGTCTTTCCGTCGCGCTACGTGCCGCGCCACGACGACTTCGCCACCTATGCGCGGCCCAGCTTCGCGCCCGGCCGGCCGACCTTCGACGTCGCCACCGACCTCATGCAACGCATGTACCGCGACTTCGACTACGACGCCGGCAGCACCGAGATCAGCACGCCGGCCGTGGAAGCCCTGGCGCAGCGCAAGGGCGTGTGCCAGGACTTCGCGCACATCCTCATCGCCTGCTTCCGCACCATGGGCCTGCCGGCACGCTACGTGAGCGGCTACCTGCTGACGCAGCCGCCCCCCGGCCAGCCACGGCTGGTGGGCGCCGATGCCTCGCATGCGTGGGTGTCGGTCTACCTGCCCGGCGCCGACGGCCCCGGCGACTGGGCCGACTTCGACCCGACCAACGGCCGCCAGCCCGGCGAGGACTACGTGACCCTGGCCATCGGGCGCGACTACGCCGACGTGTCGCCGATGCGCGGCGTGCTGCATGGTGGCGCGCGCCACACGCTGGACGTCGGCGTCACGGTGCGGCCGCTCGAGGAACTGCGGGCCGAGGCCGCCGCCGCGGCGCGCTCTGTCGGCGGTTCGCAATCGCAATCGCAATCGCAAAGCCAATCGCAATCCTGATCGCGCACCGGGTCAGCGCGGGTCCGTTAACCTCGGACACTTTTCATCCGGAGCGATTTCCATGAGCGTTTACGACAAACTCACCCAACTCGGCATCGAACTGCCACCCGTCTCGGTGCCCGCTGCGGCCTATGTGCCCTTCGCCAAGACCGGCAACCTGGTCTTCCTCTCGGGCCATGTGGCGAAGAAGGATGGCAAACCCTGGGTCGGCAAGCTCGGCGAGAACATCACGACCGAAGAAGGCAAGCTGGCCGCCCGCGCCGTCGCCGTCGACCTGCTCGGCACGCTGCACGCGGCCACCGGCGACCTGAACAAGATCACCCGCATCGTCAAGGTGATGAGCCTGGTCAACTCGACCCTCTCCTTCACTGAACAACACCTGGTGACCAACGGCGCGAGCGAACTGCTGGCCGAAGTGTTCGGCGCAGAAAAGGGTGCGCATGCGCGCAGCGCCTTCGGCGTGGCGCAGATCCCGATGGGGTGCTGTGTCGAGATCGAACTGATCGCCGAAGTGGCCTAAGCAGCGGTCTAAGCCAACGCCGCCATCGTGTGCAGCAGCGCCTGCGCACGCGGCACCAGCGTGTCGAGGCAGCAGTACTCGTGGTCGGTGTGCGCCTTGGCGCCGACCGGGCCGACGCCGCACAGCGTCGGGATGCCGAGCGAGGCGGTGAAGCCGGCGTCGGAGCAACCGCCGGTGAACTCGCCCTCCACCGTGAAGCCGATCTGCGCGGCGCTTGCCTGGTAGCGCGTCAGGAGCTCTTCACTCCACTTCGGCTCGAGCGGCAGGAACTCCGAGGTCTGCGTGACCGTGGCCACCGTCCCTGGAACACCCGGCGCGGCCACGATTTCCCGAATGCGCTGGAACAGCGTTTCGCGCTGTTCCAGCGTGCAGAAGCGCACGTCGAGCTTGCCCTGCGCCGACGGCGCCACGGTGTTGCTCGACATGCCGCCGCTGATGAGGCCGACGTTGGCGGTGATGCCCGCGTCGTAGTCGGTCAGCGCATGCAGCGCCTGGATCTTGCGCGCCAGGGTCTCGATGGCGCTCGCGCCGTCGGCGTGGTTCATCCCGGCATGCGCGGCGCGGCCGGTGACGTCGATGACGAAGTTGGCGCCGCCCTTGCGCGCGGTCACGAGGTTGCCGCTGACCCGCCCCGGCTCGGCGTTGAAGGCGGCCCGCGCACCGCGTGCATGGGCCTCGATGGCGATGCGGCCGCGCTGCGAACCGATCTCCTCGTCGGCGGTGAACAACCCCAGCACCGGGAACGGCAACGGCGCCATGCGGCGCAGCGCCATCAGCACGAAGCACTGCAGCACGAGGCCGGACTTCATGTCCGACACGCCGGGACCGTAGCCGCGATCGCCGTCGACACGCCACGGGCGCTGCAGCACCGTGCCCGTCGGGAACACCGTGTCGCGGTGACCCATCAGCACCACGGGTGCCTGCGACGCGTCAATGCCCGGCAGGCGCGCGAGCAGCACGTCGCCGTCGGCCGGGTCGGCGTGGTGCGTCGCCTCGATGTCGTCGGCGTGCAGCCAGCCGCGCATGGCCTCGGCCACGCGGTCGGTGCCGGCCTTGTCGTGGCTGTTGGAGTCGATGTCGACCAGGTCGGCCAGGGCGGTCTGCATCGCGCCGCGCTGGTCGGCGAGCCAGGCAACGGCGGCTTCGAGCGTACGCGCGCTCATCGACGGTCCTTGAAGACGCCCGGCCCTTCTTCGGCCAGGTCCCAGAACAGGCCCGCCATGATGTGCAGCGACTCGCGCGTCACGTCGGCCAGGATGTGTTCGTTGGGCGCATGCTGCGAGCAGGCCGGGTAGGAATGCGGCACCCACAGTGTGGGCAGCCCCAGCGTTTCGGAGAACACCTCGTTGGGCAGCGAGCCGCCCAGGTTGGGCAGCAGCGCGGGCCGCCGGCCGGTGCTGCGTTCGATGGAGGCGAGGCCCCAGCGCACCCAGGCATCGTCGGGGTCCAGGCGCGTGGCGGCCATGCGCACGTCGGTCTTGCGCAGTTCGACGTCGTCGAAGCCATGCGCATCCAGGTGCGCGCGGATGTGGTCGAGGAAGTGCGTGTGGTCGCTGCCGACCACGTAGCGCATGTGGCAATGGGCGCGCGCCTCCGACGGGATGGCATGCACCGGCATGGCGGGATTGCCGGTGGTGAAGGCCAGCACCTCGAAGCTGTTCCAGCCGAGCACCCGCTCGGCCGCCGACAGGCCGGGCTCGCCCCAGTCCGGATCGATCTCGGGGTCGTCCACGTCGCCGCCGACCGCGATGTCCTTCAGCGCGGCACGCACGCTCTCGGGCAACTCCCTGGGCAAGAGGCCGGGCACGAGGATGCGGCCCTTGGCATCGACCAGGCTCGCGATCGCATGTGCCAGGCGGATGCCGGGATTGCGCAGCAGGCCGCCCCAGTTGCCCGAATGGTGGCCGCCGTCGCGCAGCTTCAGGTGCAGGTCGAAGTTGAAGACGCCGCGCGAGCCGAGGAACATGGTGGCGCGCGAGGCCGACACGCGCGGGCCATCGGACGCGATGAACAGGTCGGCCGCGAGCAGTTCGCTGTTCGCCGCGCAGACCTCGTTGAGGCCCGGCGAACCGTCCTCTTCGCCCATCTCCAGGATGATCTTCACGTTGTAGCCGAGCGTGCCGCCGCGCACCGCGAGCACCTGCTCCAGCGCCGTGAGGTTGATGGTGTGCTGGCCCTTGTTGTCGGCGGTACCGCGGCCGTACCAGCGGTTGCCTTCGACGACGATCTCCCAGGGGTTCAGCCCGGCGCGCCACTGCGCGTCGTAGCCGCGCACCACGTCGCCGTGGCCGTAGGTCAGCAGCGTGAAGGCCGCATCGGCCTCGATGCGCTCGGCCAGCAGGAAGGGGCTCTTGCCCGCGATCGGGTTGTCGACCACGCGGCAGCTGAAGCCCAGCGCCTCGAGTTGCGGCGCGATCTCGTCGTCCAGGTAGGACCGCAAGATGGGCCCGCTGGCAGCGTCCTGGCTTTCGGTGCGGAAGGCGACCCGGCGCGCCAGCGTCTGCTGGAAGCGCCCGTCGTCGAAGCGGGCCAGCGTCTGGGCAATGGCTTGTTGTCGGCTCATGGCAATGTCTCGGAAGAAGGGATGGAGGAACGGAAGATCATGCGACGGCGAGCGGCAGCTCGCGTTCGATGTCGGGAATGCCCAGGCCCGGCTCGGGCGTGAGCGCCGACGCCAGCAGCATGCGGGTGTAGGCGTGTTCGGGCCGCGCGAAGATCTGCTCGCGGGTGCCGATCTCGACGATCTGGCCGCGGTGCATCACCGCCACGCGGTCGACCAGGTGCTCGACCACGCCGAGGTCATGGCTGATGAAGAGATAGGTCAGGCCGAACTCGGCCTTCAGGTCGAGCAGCAGGTTCAGGATCTGCGCCTGCACCGACACGTCGAGCGCCGAGGTCGGCTCGTCGCAGATCAGGATCTCGGGCCGCAGCACCAGCGCACGCGCAATCGCCACGCGCTGGCGTTGTCCGCCGGAGAGCTGGTTGGGGTACTGGCTGTGCGTGCGCTCGGGCATGCCAACCAGGTCGAGCATCTCCTTGACGCGCTTCTTCTGCTCGGCATGCGTGCCGACCTGGTGCAGCCGCAGCGGCACGCCGACAATGTCGGCCACGGTGCGGCGCGGGTTCAGCGACGAATACGGGTCCTGGAAGATCGGCTGCACCGAGCGCGCCAGCGCCTTGCGACGGGTCGGATCGATCTCGCGCCCGTTGATCAGCACGTTGCCCGAGGTCGGTGCGAGCAAGCCCAGCAGCATCTTGGCGAGCGTGCTCTTGCCGCAACCGGATTCGCCGACCAGGCCCAGCGTCTCGCCCTTGCGGATGCGCAGCGACACGTCGTCGACCGCCTTGATCTGGCCGGGCGTGCGGAACAGGCCGCGCTTGAGTTGGTAGACGCGGGTCAGCGCGCAGAGCTCCAGCGCGATGTCGTCGCCGGACGAGGTCGACGTGGGGTTGATCACTGCGTTCATGCCGCCTCCGCCAGCTCGGCCTGCGCGTGCACGCAACGCACCGCATGCCGTGCGTTCAAAGCCACGTACGGGGGCGTCTCCGCGCACGCCGGCTGCACCAGCGAACACCGGTTGGCGAAGGCGCAGCCGCGCACATCGCCCACCAGGCTCGGCACCACGCCGGGAATCGCCTGCAGGTGGCTGCCGGGCAGCGTCTTGCCGCGCACCGGAATGCAGTTGAGCAGGCCGCGCGTGTACGGGTGCGTCGGCTGCGCGAACAGCTCGCCGACCGGCGCCGTCTCGATCACCTCGCCCGCGTACATCACGGCCACGCGGTCGGCGATGCGCGCCACCACGCCGAGGTCGTGGGTGATGAAGACCACGGCCGTGCCGAACTCCTTCTGCAGCTCGCGGATCAGCCGCAGGATCTGCGCCTGGATGGTCACGTCGAGCGCGGTCGTGGGCTCGTCCGCAATGATCAGGTCGGGGCCGCACATCAGCGCCATGGCGATCATCACGCGCTGGCGCAGCCCGCCCGAGAGCTGGTGCGGGTACTGGCGCATGCGGTCGGCGGCCTGCGGCACACCGGCGCGTTCGAGCAGGTGCACCGCGCGTTCATGCGCTTCGGTGGCGCTCACCTTGCGGTGGGCGCGCAAGGCTTCGCACAGCTGGTCACCCAGCGTGTACGAGGGGTTGAGCGAGGTCATCGGTTCCTGGAAGATCATCGCCATGCGCGCCCCGCGCAGCGCAGCCATACCCTTCTCCGGCAGCGTCTGCAGATCGACGCCGTCGAAGCGGATGTGGTCGGCGGTGCGCACCGCCTTGCGCGGCAGCAGGCCCATCAACGCCAGCGAGGTCATCGACTTGCCGCAGCCGGATTCCCCAACCAGGCACAGCATCTCGCCGCGGTTCACGTGGAAGTCGATGCCGCGCACGGCGTGCAGCAGGCCGCGTTCGGTCGGCAGGTCGACGCGCAGGTTCTTCACGTCCAGCAAGGGAGTGTTCATGGCCTTGCCTTTCAGTTGCGGCCGTCGGGCGCGGTCAGGTCGCGGATGCCGTCGCCCACGAGGTTGATGGCCAGCACCAACAGCGCCAGCACCACGCCGGGGATCAGGATCACCCAGGGCTGGAAGAACATGTAGGCCTTGCCTTCGGCCACCATCAGCCCCCACGACGGCGTGGGCGGCTGCACGCCGAGGCCGAGGAAAGACAGCGTGGATTCGAGCAGGATGGCATGCGCCATCTCCAGCGTCGCCACCACCGTGAGCGCACTCATCAGGTTGGGCAGCAGCTCGCGCAGCAGGATGTACGGTGTGGACGCGCCCAGCGCCTTGGCCGCAGCGATGAACTCGGCGTCGCGCAACTGCTGCGTGGCCGAACGCGTGACGATGGCGAAGCGGTCCCACAGCAGCAGGCCGAGCAGCAGGATCACCACCTGCAGCGAGCCGCCGACGAGGGATGCCATGGCCAGCGCCACCAGCACCACCGGCATGGCCAGGCGCGTGGTGATGATGTAGCTGATGACCGCATCGACCCGGCCGCCGTAGTAGCCGGCCAGCACGCCGAGCGTGGTGCCGATCACACCGGCGATCACGGCCGTGACGAGGCCGATGATCAGCGACACCCGTGCGCCGAACAGCAGCCGGCTGAGGTAGTCGCGGCCCAGCTTGTCGGTGCCGAGCAGGTGGTCCCACGAGCCCTTGTCGTGCCAGATCGGCGGGATGAGGCGGCGTGTGACGTCCTGCGCGTATGGGTCGTGCGGTGCGAGCCAGGGTGCGAACAATGCAGCGAGCGCGATCAGGCCGAGGATGATCGCGCCGAGGGTGAGGCCGTGCTGGCCGAGCACGCGGCGCAGCAGGCGTCGCCAGGCGGGCGCGGGCGGCAGCGTCAGCGTGGGTGTCGCCATCGCGGGAGATGAGAGTGCGGATGCGTTCATGTCATCTCCTCAGCGTGTCCGCATGCGCGGATCGAGCGCGGCATTCAAGACATCGGCCACGAAGGTCAGACCGATGTAGAACACCGCGATGATCAGCACCACCGCCTGCACCACCGGGTAGTCGTTGCGCGAGATGGAGTCCCACGCCAGCTGCCCCAGGCCCTGCATCGAATACACCGATTCGATGACCACCGAGCCGCCGAGCATGAAGCCCAGCTCCACCGCGGCCAGCGCCACCACCGGGATGATCGCGTTGCGCAGCGCATGCTTGAAGACCACGCGCGCCGGACTCAGTCCCTTGGCGCGCGCGGTGCGGATGTAGTCGGAGCCGAGCACGTCGAGCATGCCGGCACGCGTGAGCCGCATCATGGCCGGCATGGCGTAGTAGCCCAGCGCCACGGCGGGCAGCACGAAGTGTTGCCAACTCGTGTTGCCCGACACCGGCAGCCACTTGAGCCCGACCGAGAACACGATGATCAGCGTCAGCGCGAACCAGAAGGTCGGCATCGCCTGCCCCACCACCGCCACCATCAGCGACAGCCGGTCGATCCAGGTGTCGCGGTAGATGGCGGCCAGCACCCCCAGCGGGATCGCCACCACCACCGCGAGCAGCAGCGCGACGCCGCCGAGCTTGAGCGTGATCGGCAGGCGCTCGCCGATGAGTTCGACCACCGTGTTCTGGAAGTAGAACGAGCGGCCGAAGTCCAGCCGCGCAGCCGCACCGAGCCAGTCGAAGAACTGCGCCGTGATCGGCCGGTCGAGGCCGTACTGCACGCGGATCTTCTCCACGTCGGCCGCGGTCGACTCGGGCCCGGCGATGGCTGTGGCCAGGTCGCCCGACAGGTGAAGCAGCATGAAGCTGATGACGGCCACGGTCAGCATGACCGAGAGCGCCACCAGCAGCCGGCGGAAGATGTAGATCAGCATGGCAGAGGCCCTCGCTACGCGGGCGCCTTACTTCCAGCTGGCCGCGAAGAAGCGCGGCAGCTCGTCGGGCTGGGCATCGAACTTCAGGTCCGACGTGAACGCGTAGTTGGTCGAGTACGAGAACAGCGGCGCCCACATGGCCTGCTCCGAGATGCGCTGCAGCGCCTGCGCGTACTTGGCCGTGCGCTCGGCCTTGTCGACGGTGGCGTCAGCCGTCTGCAGCAGCGCGATGGTCTGCGGGTCCTTGGCCGTGTCGTCGGGGCCGCCCTTGAAGAAGTTGCCAGCGAAGGCCGAGGCGTCGTTGATCGAGAACGAACCCCAGGCCTGGAAGGTCAGCGGCGCCCGGCCCGAACGGACCTCGTTGCGCAGCGCCGGGTACTGCACGAAATGCAGTCGTGCGCGGATGCCGATCTTGCGCAGGTCGCCGATCATGGCTTCCGCATAGTCGCGCTCGCGGTAGGCCCAGAGGTCGGTGTCGAAGCCGTTGGGAAAGCCCGCTTCGGCCAGCAGCGCCTTCGCCTTGGCCGGGTCGTAGGCGTACTTCACCACCTTGGTGGTCTCGCAGCCGTACTGCGTGCGAAAGCAGGTTGCATACACCGGCTGGCTGCCGCCACGCACCAGGCTGTCGGCCAGGCCCTTGCGGTTGATCGCCATGTTCACCGCCTGGCGCACCCGCACGTCCTTGAAGGGCGTCGACTCGGGCGTGGTGCCGTTGTTGTTCATGCTGATGAAGCCGACGCGCATGGTCTCGCCGCTGAGCACAGAGAGGTTGGGCGCGGCCTTGAGCGACTCGGCCTGGTCGGCGGGCACGCGCCAGATCCAGTCGACCGCGCCGGTCATGAGCTGGGCCATGCGCGCCTCGGGGTCGCGGATGACGACGAACTTCACGTTGCCGATCTTCGGCTGGCCGATCGGGCTGTCCTTGAAGTAGGCGGTGTTCTTGACCATCGTGACGCCCTGGCCCGGCGTGACGGCCGTGATCTTGTACGGGCCGGTGCCGATCGGCGCCTTGCTGTAGCCCTCGAGCCCGACCTTCTTGACGTACGCCGCGGGGTAGATCGGCGTCGGGCCCGACAGGTATTCGAGCGCGGCCGGGAACGGCGTCTTGAGGTGGATGCGCACCTGGTAGTCGCCCAGCTTCTCGACGTTCTTGATCCAGTCGGTGTTCTGCCGCGTGGCGATCTTCGCGTCGGGGCCGGTGACTTCGTTGAAGGTGTAGACCACGTCGTCGGCGCCGAACTTGTCGCCGTTCTGGAAGGTCACGCCCTGGCGCAGCGTGACGTTGAGCGCGGTGGGCGAATCCCACTTCCAGGCGGTGGCGAGCTGCGGTTTGAACTCTCCCGTCTTGGTGTCGCGGTAGACCAGCGTGTCCCAGGCCATGGCGGCCAGGATCACGCCTTCGCGCATGCTGTTGTGGTACGGGCTCACGTTCTCGACCTCGCTGTCGGACGCGTAGGTGAGCGTGTCGTTCGCCTTGCCGGCGTGCGCGGTCGCGCCGGCCGTCAGTGCGATCGACAGAAGTGCGCGCCGCACCAGCGTGGTGGATAGATGCCCCATGACAAGCTCCTTCAATACGTTGAACGAAAAGTTGAACCGGACCGTTCGAACAATTGCAAGAATGGCGCCTCGACAGCGTTTCAGGCCTTACAGAATTTCGACGTGAGCGATGCTTAAAAGGCAAGGCTCGCTGTTCGTTCAAACGGCGTCAGCGCGCTCGCACCTCTTCCCTCATGGCCACCTCGCAACTCATCGCCCGTCAACTGCAAGACACCGCCCTGCGCTACTTCCTCGAAGTCGTGCGTTGCGGTTCCATCAGCGAGGCCTCGTCGCGGCTCAACGTCGCCAGCTCGGCCATCAGCCGGCACATCGCGCAATTGGAGGCACTGCTGGAGGTGAGCCTGTTCGACCGCCATGCGCGCGGCATGGTGCCGAGCGCGGCTGGCGAACTGCTCGCGGTGCACGCCATCCGGTCGGCGCACGATGCGGAGCGGATCGTCGGCGATGTGCAAGCCTTGCAAGGCATGCAGCGGGGCCGCGTGCGACTCGTGGCCACGGAGGGCTTCTCGATGGAGTTCCTGCCGCGCGTGATCAGCGACTTCGTGGTTCAGCACCCTGGCCTCCAGTTCCACCTGGGCGTGCATCCGCCGGCCGACTGCACGCGGCGCATCCTGCTCGGCGATGCCGACATCGGCTTCGTCATGAGCCGCGGCGCGGAGAAGGACATCAAGGTCGAACACCTGCAGCCCTCACCCGTGCTGGCAGTGATGCAACCGACGCATCCGCTGGTGCGCTTCAAGCAGATCAGTCTTCGCCAACTGGTCCCCTACCCGCTCGCCTTGCCGGAGCCGGACACGACGGTGCGTCAGCTGTTCGACATCGCCTGCCATCGGCAACGGCTGCCGATCGAGCCGGTGCTCACCAGCAGCTACATCGCCAGCCTGCTGGGCTTCCTGCGCCACGCGCCCCTGGGCATCACGATCTGTGGCGAGATCTCGGTGCGCGAACCGATCGAGCGCGGCGAACTGGTGGCCATGCCGCTGAAAGACCGTGGCCTGGACCTGCGCAACATCGAGGTACAGACGCTCGTGGGCCGCACGCTGTCACGCACGGCGCAGGCCTTTCTGGATTACCTCCGGACGCAGCTCGCGGCGTAGCGTCGACAGGCCTCAAATGGCGGACAGCTTCGCCCACTCGATGTCGGTCTCGACATCGAGTCGCAGCGCGGTCGCGCGCAGCGCATCGACGTCCGACCCGCTCAGGCTGAGATAGCGCCGCCCCGCGGGTGCGAAGGCGCGCAGCATTTCGGGCCCGTCGCGTGGCCCGCGCGTGATGGCGAGGATCGGGCCCTGCGTCGGCGCCATCAGTCGCTCGAAGCGGCTGCCGACCGCGGTGCCGTCGCCTTCCCGCCAGCGCCGCTCGCAGGCGATGCCGTCCTGCGCCATGCCCGCCCAGTCGTCGATGCGCCAGAGATCGACGCCGATGCCGTAGGAGCGCGCCAGTTCGGCCGCAACGGCCAAGGCCTCGTCGACGACCTCGGGACCGCAGACCCACTGCATGCGCCGACCCGACGCGATGGGGGCGTGCTGCAGCAGGTTCATTCGCACGTTCTCAGCCGTTGCGGAAGATGAAGCTGTAGGCGCTCAACGCCGGCACGCCGCCGAGGTGGGCATACAGCACCTTCGAGCCCGGCGGGAACTCGCCGAGGCGCACCTTTTCGATCATCCCGTGCATCGACTTGCCCTCGTACACCGGGTCGGTCAGCATGGCTTCGAAGCGTGCGCTCAGGCGGATCGCCTCGAGCGTTCCCTCGCTGGGCAGGCCGTACTCCGGGCCACCGAAACGGGTATCGAGCACCACGTCCTTCTCGGTGATGTCACGGCCGAGTTCGACCAGTTCGGCCGTGTTCTTCGCGATGCGAAGCACCTGGTCATAGGTCTTCTCCGGCTTGGCCGAGGCATCGATGCCGATCACACGGTCGGCACGGCCGTCGGCCGCGAAGCCGACCACCATGCCGGCCTGCGTGCTGCCGGTGACGGCACAGACCACGATGTAGTCGAACTTGAAGCCGAGCTCGGCCTCCTGCTGTCGCACCTCTTCGGCGAAGGCCACGAAGCCCAGGCCACCCTTCGGATGTTCCGAGCAGCCTGCGGGAATAGGGAAGGGCTTGCCGCCGGCCTGGCGCACGCTGTCCATCGCGTCTTCCCAGCTCTTGCGGATGCCGATGTCGAAGCCCGCGGCGTCCAGGCGCACGTCGGCGCCCATGATGCGGGACATCTCGATGTTGCCGACCCGGTCGTACACCGCGTCGGAATAGTTCACCCAGTTCTCCTGCACCAGCACGCACTTGAGGCCCAGGTGCGCCGCCACCGCCGCGACCTGGCGCGTCTGGTTCGACTGGATGCCGCCGATGGACACCAGCGTGTCGTAGCCGCCTTCGAGCGCCTCGGGGATGAGGTACTCGAGCTTGCGCGTCTTGTTGCCGCCGAAGGCCAGGCCGCTGTTGCAGTCCTCGCGCTTGGCATAGAGATCGACCTTGCCGCCGAGGTGCGCGCTGAGCCGCTTGAGCGGCTGGATAGGCGTCGGGCCGAAGGTCAGGGGGTAGCGCGGAAATTTCTGCAGATTCATGGCATGGGGTCCTCGGTGCGTTCAACAGCAAATGTGTGAATCGATCTTAGGAAATAGGCCGCGCCACAGGGTTGCAAAATGAGCGGACTTCACCGAACGGATCTGCCGTCAGAATCCACTTCTCGTTTTTTAATTCCGAGGTTTCGACGATGCGCGCAATAAAACGCCAAACCCAAAGCGCCAGCACCGCAGCGTCCCTGAAAGACACGCTGGACCGCACCGACCGGGCCATCCTGCGTGCGCTGCAGCGCGATGCGTCGGTCTCCAACGTCGCGCTGGCGGCCAAGGTCAACCTGAGTGCGCCGGCCTGCCTGCGCCGCGTCGAGCGCCTCAAGGCGATGGGCATGATCCGCGGCATCGTGGCGCTGCTGGAGCCGCGTGCGCTCGACGCCGGCATGCTGGTGATGATCGGCGTGGTGCTCGACCGCTCCACGCCCGAGTCCTTCGCCGACTTCGAGAAGGCCGTGCAGAAGGTCACGGGCTGCCTCGAATGCCACGTGGTGACCGGCGAGTTCGACTACTTCATGATGCTGCGCACGCGCGACCACGAGAGCTTCAACCGGTTGCATGCCGAGCAGTTGCTCTACCTGCCGGGCGTGCGGCAGGTGCGCAGTTTCATGGTGCTCAAGGAGGTGCTGTCGACCACGCAGCTGACGGTGTAGCGCGTGCCATGGCCGGCATCGGCCCACGTCGATCGGCCGTACGCCAGCAGCCGTAGCTCTGCGGCCATAGGCCTTCCGTGGTCTGGTCGGCGCCGCGTGCTTCGCTGACCATCGGCGCCCGGCCCCGCATCGTTTCATCCTGTCTCGTGGGGCCACGCCACCTGGTAGCCCTCATGTCCACTCACCCATTCTCCAAAGCACTGTCCCTTCTCGCGCTCGGCGCCGCACTCGCCGGATGCGGCCCGTCGAACAAGCCACCGACCTCGCTGTTCTGGGACATCCCACCGCCCATCGCCAGCACCGAGGCCGTGCTGGTGGCAAGCGCCGCCTACATCGGCGACGTGTTCGCCGAAGCGGAGCAGCAGCTCAAGAACACAACCGCCTCGGACACCGCACCGAGCTTCTGATGCCGGCGGCGCGATGCTATGTCGCGAGCAAGGAGGAGGACGATGAACCTCGCACCACCAGCTCGCCGGGCAACAGCCGCTGGCGCGCTGCGCCTTCGAGCCCGCGCAGGCGCTCGATCAGGCAGCCGGCCGCAGCGCGACCGATCGCGTCGGTCGGCTGTGCCAGCGTCGTGAGGCCCGGGCCGATCAACGGCGCCCATTCGGGATCGTCGAAGCCGACGAAGCCCAGTTCGCGACCGAAGTGCCAGCCCAGTTGCGTCATCGCCGCCGCCACGCGCAAGGTCACCACCGCATTGCCCGAGATCACCGCCGCCTGGCGCCGCCCGCGCTTGGCCCGCTGATGCAGCGCCCGCAGCGCCGCTTCCAGGCCCGCGGTGTCGCCCTCCTCGCTCTCGAAGACCTCGCCCTTGACCTGGGGCGCGTGGGCCGCGACGCAGTCGTTGAAAGCGCCCGTGCGCTCGCGTCGGGTGCTCACACCCTTCTGCGGTTCGGTGATGTAGAGCAGTTCACGCCAGCCGCCGTCGAGCAGATGCTCGCAGACCTGCGCCATCGCACCCGGGTTGTCGAGCGACACGAAGTCCGCGTGCATGCCGGCATGGCGCCGGTCGACCAGCACTGCGGGCTTGCCATGCAGCGCCACCGCGTCGACCGCGCCCGCGCCGCGGCCCAGCGTGTTGAGGATGAAGCCGTCGACCTGGTAGCCCGCCAGCGCATCGATGGCTTCGCGCTCGCGCCCGCTCTCATTGCCCAGGTTGAACAGCATCACGAGGTAGCCGGCGTCCTGGCAGGCCTTCTCGGCACCGCGCAGCACGGCCACCGAATAGGGGTTGGTGATGTCCGCGACGATGAGGCCGATGAGGCGCGACTTGCCGCGGCTCAGCGCCTGCGCCATGGGGCTCGGCGAATAGCCCAGCGTGGCGATGGCCGCTTCGACGCGCGCGGCGATGTCGGGGCTCAGCAGGCGCTCGCGATGGTTGAAGAAGCGCGACACCGTCGCCTTCGACACGCCCGCCGCCGCCGCCACATCGGCGATGGTGGCCCGCTGGCCGGCGGGCTTGGGGCGCGGCGCGCGGGTGCTCACACGGCCGCCGTGTCGTAGACGGCCGTCGGCCTTTCGCCGGCCAGCGCCTGCAGCAGGTTGGTGGTGGCCAGCTCGGCCATCGCATGGCGCGTCTCGTGCGTGGCGGAGCCGATGTGCGGCAGCGGCGTGACGCGCGGATGCGTGCGCAGGGCCGAGTCCATCGGCAGCGGTTCCTTGGCGAATACGTCGAGGCCGGCGGCCCGCAGGTGGCCGCTGTCGAGCGCGGCGAGCAGCGCGGGTTCGTTCACCGTGGCACCGCGGCCGCCGTTGATGAAGACGGCGCCGGGCTTCATCGCGGCGAAGCGTTGAGCATCGATCATCCCGCGCGTGGCGTCGGACAAGGGCAGCATCGCGACCACGAAGTCGGCCCGTGCCAGCAGCTCGTTCAACGGCGTGTGCGTCGCGCGCCCGTGCAGCTCGGGCGCCTGTACGGCCAGGTCAACCGGCCGGCGCGCGTGGTACAGCACCGGCATGCCGAAGCCCAGCGACGCACGCCGCGCGATGGCCTGGCCGATGCGGCCGAAGCCCAACAGGCCGATCGTCTTGCCGTGCACGTCGAAGCCGAACAGGTCTTCGCCGATGTTCTTGGTCCACTGCCCTTCGCGTACGAGGTTGGCGAGTTCGACGACGCGGCGGCTGGTCGCCATCAGCAGCGCGAACACGGTGTCGGCCACTGTCTCGTCGAGCACGCCGGGCGTGTGGCACAGCACGATGCCTCGTGCGTTCAGCTCGGTCAACGCGTAGTTGTCGACGCCGACCGACACGCTGGAGATCACTTCCAGCTGCGGCGCGCGGTCGAGCAGCGCGGCGTCGACCGGGTAGCTGGAGCCAATGAGTCCGTGCGCCGTCGGCAGTGCGGCCTGGAAGGCGGCGAGGTCGCGCTTGGGGTCGGCCACCACGACATGGTGCGCGGCCTGCAGACGCGCCAGCTGGTCGGGCGGCAGTTCGCGAAACACGACGATGTTCTTTCTGCTCGATGCGTTCACAGCCCGGCCTCCTCCAGTTGCGCCCGCGTCGGCAGGCCTTCGGTGTCGCCCAGCACCTGCACGGCACGGGCGCCGATCCAGCTGCCGCGCCGTACCGCGTCGGGCACGCTGCGGCCTTCGAGCAGCGCACTGACCACGCCGGCCGCGAAGCCGTCACCGGCGCCCACGGTGTCGATGACTTCCTTCACGGGGAAGCCTTCCACACGACCGGTGCCGGCCGTGTCGCTGTCGTAGTACGCGCCCTCGGCGCCGAGCTTGACGACGACCAGCCTCGCGCCGAGTTGGCGATAGAACGCCGCGACGCCTTCGGGCGTGCTTTCGCCCGTGAGCAGCAGGCCCTCTTCCATGCCCGGCAGCACCCAGTCGGCACGCGACGCGAGGTCGTTGATGGCGGTGCGCATGGCATCGGTCGACGCCCACAGCGTCGGGCGCAGGTTGGGGTCGAAGGAGATGGTGCGGCCGGCGGCGCGCATCGCGTCCATGGTCTTGATCGCAGCCGGCAGCGTGGTGGCGGAGATGGCCGGGAACACGCCGGTGGCGTGCAGGTGGCGCGCCGAGGTGAGCCAGGCCACGTCGACATCGTCGGGCGTCATCTGGCTCGCGGCTGAGCCCTTGCGGTGGTATTCGACCGGTGGGTCGCTGCCGTCGGTGACGCGGCCCTTGAACTGGAAGCCGGTCTTCTGCGTCGCGTCGCAGATGACGTGCGAGCAGTCGATGCCCTCGGCCTTCATCGTCGCGAGCAGGCAGCGGCCCATCGAGTCGGTGCCCAGCCGGCTGGCCCAGCCGACCTTGAGGCCGAGGCGCGACAGGCCGATGGCCACGTTGGTCTCGGCGCCAGCGGTGCGCTTGTGGAAGGACTGCGCATCCTCCAGCGGGCCGGGCCGGTCGGCCACCAGCAGCAGCATGGCTTCGCCGAACAGGGCGACATCGAAGGCGGTGTCGGTCATGGCTGGGCGCGCGTGTTTCGGATGATGTCGATCTGTTGCTTCGTGACAGCCAGCAGGTCGTCACCGATCAACGGGTATTCGATGGCGTGCGGCACGTTGGCCGGCAAGGCGCGCAGCACGGCGCGCCACGGTGCGGCAGACTCCGTCAGCGGCACGGCCACCCACTTCGCGGGCAGCCGCTGCACGCCCTTGCAATGCACATAGCGCACGCGGGGGCCCAGCGCCTTGGCCGCGTCGAGCGGGCATTCGCCGACCCAGTGCCAGTTGCCCATGTCGAAGGTCATGCCCAGGTTCACGCCGGCCCGGTCGGCCACGTCAAAGAAGGTCTGCAGCGCGGGCAAGGTGCCGGCGGCGACGGTCTGGTCGTTCTCGATCAGCAGCTCGATGCGCGTCTCGGCCAGCGCGACCTTCAGGCCCCACAGCGAGCCGTGCGAAGAGGCACGGAAGTCACCGATCGCCATCTTCAGCCGCTTGGCGCCGAGCGTCGTCGCTGCCGCGATGCCGCGCTGCAAGGCCGCGTTGTCGAGCCAGCCGCCTTCGGCCCACAGGCCCTCGGGGCTGCTGTAGACCGCGGCGTGGCCGGCGAGCGCAGGCAGTTCGGCCACCGGGTCGCGCAGCAGCTCGCCGCGCACCTCGACGGAATCGGCACCGGCCGCTCGCGCGAGTTGCGAACACCACAGCTGGCCGTGCCGGCCCACCTCGGCCGCGCCGAAGGACGACAGCGAGATCAGTACGGGAATCGAAGCCATCAGTGCGCCTGGTGCGACGACAGGATCTGGCCGAGGAACTGCCGGGTCTTCTCGTTCTGCGGATTGCCGAAGAACTCGGTCGGCGGCGCCTGCTCGACGATCTTGCCGTCGGCCATGAAGATCACGCGGTCGGCCACGCTGCGGGCGAAGCCCATCTCGTGCGTCACGCACAGCATGGTCATACCGTCTTCGGCCAGCGAGATCATGGTGTCGAGCACTTCCTTGACCATCTCGGGGTCGAGCGCCGACGTGGGCTCGTCGAACAGCATGATCTTCGGCGTCATGCACAGCGCACGCGCAATGGCCACGCGCTGCTGCTGCCCGCCGGAGAGCTGGCTCGGGTACTTCTTCGCCTGCTCGGGAATGCGCACGCGCGTGAGGTACTTCATCGCCACCTCTTCGGCCTGCGCCTTGTTCATGCCCCGCGAGCGCATCGGCGCCAGCGTGCAGTTCTCGAGGATGGTGAGGTGCGGGAACAGGTTGAACTGCTGGAACACCATGCCGACTTCGGCACGCACCGCGTCGACGTTCTTGCCGCCCGCGGTGAGGTCGATGCCGTCGACCACGATGCGGCCCTTCTGCACCGTCTCGAGCCGGTTGATGCAGCGGATGAGCGTCGACTTGCCCGAGCCCGACGGCCCGCAGATCACGATGCGCTCGCCCGCGCGCACCGCGAGGTCGATGCCAGTCAGCACCTGGAATTCACCGTACCACTTGTTCACCGCTTCCAGGCGGATGATGGGTTCGGCGCCGTTCGTCGTCATTGCGTCGGTCATGGAAGTTCCGTCAGATGGTGCTTACTGCAGCTTGGGCAGGTCGGCGCCCAGCCACTTCTGGTAGAGCTTGTTGAGTTCGCCGTTGGCGGTGTTCTTCGCCACGAAGTCGTTCACCGCCTTGGTCAGCTCGTCCTGGCCGGGGCGCATCGCGATACCCATGGCCTGCTGCACCAGGTTGAACTTGTTCTCGAAAGTGTTGGCCGGCACGCGCTTGGCGATCTGCGCGGCGACGGTGAGCGAGCAGCCGATGGCGTCCACCTGGCCCGACATCAGCGCCTGCATGGCCGATGCGTCGTCGTCGAAGCGGCGGATCTCGGTGCCTTCCGGGGCGGCCTTGGTCACCGCGACGTCCTGCGTCGACGCACGGGCCACGCCGATGCGCTGGCCCTTCAGGTCGGCAGGGCCCTTGATGCTGGCGCTGGTCTTGCCGTACAGCACGATGGTCGCGGCGGCGTAAGGCGTGGAGAACTGCACCTGCTTGGCGCGCTCGGGCGTGACGGCCAGCGATGCGACCAGCAGGTCGACCTTGTTGGTCAAGAGGAAGGGAATGCGGTTCGGGCCGGTGACCGGCACGATGTTGGCCTTGACGCCCCACTCCTTGGCCAGCAGCTTGGCCACGTCGGCGTCGTAGCCGTCGGGTTCGTTCTTGGCGTTGGTCGTGCCGTAGGGCGGGAAGTCAACCAGCATGCCGATGGTGATCTCGCCCTTCTTCTTGATGTCGGCGACCGACTGCGCTGCGGCGAAGGGGGCGAACACGGTGAGCGCAGCGCCCAGGCCGAGGGCGGCCAGGGCTGCGGTGGTGCTGCGGCGGGTGGTGTTGAACGAGGTCATGTCGAAGTCTCCTTGGTTGGAATCGAAACAGAAAGGGTCAGAGATTGAAACAAACGTGGTCCATGCCAGGGCACCCGCGGAACTGGCTTTGCCAGGCCGCTGGGTGCGCCCCCTTGAGGGGGAGGCGCCGCAGGCGCATCGGGGTTGGGCCTCATTCCTAGCGAGCCATCGCAAGGTTGCGCTTGCGTTCCATGCGCGCGGCCAGCAATGACAGCGGCCAGCAGATCGCGAAGTAGATGGCGGCCACCGTCGTGAAGACGTACAGCGGCTGGAAGGTCGCGTTGTTGATGATCTGGCCGGCGCGCGTGATCTCGGTGAAGCCGATGATGGCCGCGAGCGAGGTGCCCTTGATGATCTGCACCACGTAGCCGACCGTCGGCGCGAGCGCGATCCTGAAGGCCTGCGGCAGCACCACGTCACGCATGCGTGCGCCGTACTTGAGATTGAGCGCATGCGCCGCCTCGATCTGCCCGCGCGGGATCGCCTCGATGCAGCCGCGCCAGATCTCGCCCAGGAAGGCCGCGCTGTTGAGGATGAGCGCCGCGCCTGCGGCGATCCACGGGTTGATGTCCAGCCCCAGCACCGGCGCGCCGAAGAAGATCAGGAACAGTTGCAGCAGCAGCGGCGTGCCCTGGAAGATCTGGATGAAGCCGATCGCCAGGCCACGCGCGGTCTTGCTTTCCGACGTGCGGGCCAGCGCGATGACCAGGCCGAGGATCGCGCCGCCGATGAAGGCGATGAGCGACAGCGCCAGGGTCCACTTGGCGGCTTCGAGGATGAAGAGGAATTCGGGGTAGCCGAAGGTACGCATCGATGTTCTCCCGGCTTACCGGCGGTCCGGGTAGTTGAGCGTGCGCTGGTAGATCAGCTTGAACAGACCCGAGAAGGCCATCGCCAGCAGCAGGTAGATGCCAGCGACCACGATGTAGATCTCGAAGCTGCGGAAGGTCTGCGACTGCAGGTTGGCCGCGACCGAGGTCAGGTCATCGGCCGAGATGACCGACACCACCGCCGAGCTCAGCATCAGCAGGATGAACTGGCTGGTCAGCGCCGGGTAGATCGCCTTGAGCGCCGGCTTGATGATGATGAAGCGGAAGATCTCCCACGGCTTCAAGTTGAGCGCCCTGCCCGCCTCGATCTGCCCGCGCGGGATCGACTCGATGCCGGCCCGGATGATCTCCGTGGCATACGCGCCGAGGTTCACCACCATGGCCGTCAGCGCCGCCGTGTAGGGCGACCAGCGCAGGCCGATGGCCGGCAGCGCGAAGAAAAAGAAGAACAGCTGCACCAGGAACGGGGTGTTGCGGATCACCTCGATGTACGCGTTGACGAGGAAGCGAAGCCAACCCGGACCGGAGGTCTTGCCCCAGGCGCAGAAGACGGCCACGATGAGGCCGAGCGCGGTGGCGATGAGCGACAGCTGGATGGTGATCCAGGTGCCCTTGAGCAGCAGCGGCCAGGCCGCGAAGACCGCGTCGAACTGGAATTGGTAATTCACGGGGCAAGCCCTGCGGACAGGTATCGGTGCATGGGCTGGCAGTGTATGAAACCGGTTTCAGAGTGGCATCGGGGTTTTCCCTTGTATGCAAGATGGGGCTGTTCGGCGCCGCGCCGGGCCACTCAGGGCGCGCTGCCCATGATGCGGTTCCCCATGTCGATGCCCGCCGCACTCATCGCGCGCCCCGCTGCCAGCTGCTTCGCCTCCCAGCGCGCCAGCCGGTCCACCGGCTCGCGCGCGTCCACCTGCAGCGCCTGCGCCAGCGACAGCGCATTGGCCGCCGCCTTGGCCGTGCTGCCGGCCGTGTGCGGGCGCGGCACGAAGGCCGCATCGCCGATCAGCACCGTCGCGCCGAAGCGCATGCGCGGCACGCCGAGGTCGACGATCGCCTGGACGAAAGGCGCCTCCGTGGCAAGGACCAGGGCTTGAAGGCTCGGCGCCAGCAGGGCCTGTGCCTCGCGCCGCAGTGCGGCCACATCGCCCTCCTTGGCGAGTCCGGGCGGCAGGGCCAGCGCATGCGTGCTGCCGTCGCGTGCCGTGAGCAGGCGCGCGAGGCCTTCGCGATCGAGCCGCCGGTACCAGACCCAGTTGCGGCGCCTCTGGCCCTCGGCCAGCGAACCGTCCTCGCCCGGCACCAGGTACTCGAGCAGCAGATGATCGGACCCCTGCTGGAAGACGAAGGCGTTGCCGAGCCGCGCGGCCACCGAGGCCGGCACCTTCGATTCGGGCACGAGGCCGCGCCATGCGACATAGCCCGCGTAGCGCGGGTCGTGGCCCGGCAGCAGCTGTCCGCGCACCGTCGAGCGCGACCCGTCGGCGCCCACCAGAAGGTCGGCACTCTCCACCCGGCCGCTTTCGAACAGCGCCATCACGCTGCCCGCCGTCTCGCGAAAACTCACGAGCCGCTCGCCGGCGTGCACAGTGCCGGGCGGCAAGGCTGCGTGCATCGCGCCGTGGAGCCGGTTCCACGAGGTCTGCGTCTGCGGCATGTACGTCCGGTGCAGCACGCGGTCGCCCGCATCCAGGTAGATGCGGTCACCGGATCGGACGCCCAGCGTCTCGCCCTGCGCGACGCCGGCGAAGCGGAACGCCGCCAGCACGTCGGGCTGCAGCACGATGCCGCCGCCGCGGCTGTCCAGCGCACTCGGCGAGCGTTCGAAGACATCGACCGACCAGCCGGCCGCACGCAGCGTGGTGGCCGCAAGCAGCCCGCCGAGCGAGCCGCCGACGACGATGGCGCGGGGTGAAGACGAGCGGGTCATGACGCGCTCGACAGGGTGAGGGGTTGGCGAAGCGATGTCATCGAAGACTCCTTGGGCACGGCCACCCGGGGCCGCGACCTTGCCAATGTGCGAGGCGGGCGTTTCAATGCGATGTGTCGGCGCACCTGCTGCGCTTACAGATGCAACACGCCTGCAGCGCCGCTGTCAGGCAGCCCCACGATGCTCGACACACCATGACCGCCGACACCCCCACGCCCACCACCGACGATCGCGAGCCCTCGTTGCGCAACGCCACGCTGTCCGACGTGACGGCCCGCCGCCTGCCACGCGCCGAGAGCGTCACCGCCGTGATCCGGCACCACGTGCGGCCCGACGCGGCCGCCGCCTACGAGCAATGGCTCCAGCGCATCGTGCCGATCGCCGAGCGCTTCCCCGGACACCGGGGCGTGCACGTCATCCATCCGCCGGCGGGCTCCACGCTCTACACCGTCACGATCCGCTTCGACTCGCTGCTGCACGCCGAGGACTGGTTCCAGTCGGCCGCGCGGCATGCGCTGCTCGACGAGGTGCTGCCGATGCTCGCCAGCGACGAAGAGGTGAAGACGGTGACCGGCCTGGAGTTCTGGTTCCAGCCGGCGCCGGGCCAGAAGCCGGCACGGCGCTACAAGCAGTTCCTGCTCACGCTCTGCGTCATCTTTCCGCTCACGCTGTTCGTGCCTCGTGGCGTGCAGTGGCTCGCGCGCTGGGTGCCGGCGCTGCACGACACCTACCTCTCGCACTTCGCCACGTCGGCCATCGTCGTGGCGCTGATGACCTATGTGCTGATGCCCCGCATCACACGGCGCGTGGCCGGCTGGCTCTATCGCTGACAGAGTACCGGGCGCTCGCTTCGGCAGCGGCCGCGCCCTGTACGTCGGGCATCGCGCCCACGTAGCGCCCGCGTGGACGGATCACCTGGGCCACGCCCAGTTGCTCCAGGCTGTGCGCCAGCAGGCCGACGCTGCGCGCGGTGGCGAACAGGCCGAAGGCCGCATCGGCGGGCAAGCGATGGTGCGCCACCAAAGCCGCCAGCGCCACGTCGATGTTGGGCTGCAAGCCGGTCAGCGCCGTCACCTTCTCGATGAAGCGCGCGATGACCTTGGGCGGCTCGAACAGCGCCAGCAGCGCGGCCGCGCGCGGATCGCCGTCGGGGTAGAGGTGATGGCCGAAACCTGCCAGGGGCGAACCGGTCGACAGGTAGTGCGCCACCACCTTGTCGTCACCCAGGCGCTCCACTTCGCTGAACAAGGCCTGCACGCGGCCCGAGGCATCGCCATGCAAGGGGCCCGAGAGCGTGGTCAACCCCGCCAGAAGGCACGCCGGCAACGAGGCGCCGGTCGACGCCGCGATGCGTGCGACGAAGGCCGAACTCGTCAGCTCGTGATCGGCCAGCAGCACCATCGCCGTCCGCAGCAATTGGGCCACCTCGGGCGACTGCTTCCAGCCTTGTGCAAAGCGCAGGTGCAAGGGCTGACGGCCCGGCTGGGCGCCGAAGGCCGTGGCCAACTGGCCGACCAGGCCCTGGGCCTCGTGGTGCAGCACCCGCGTGAGGCGCCCGCGGGTCGAGTGCCCGTCGGCCGACAGCCTGGCCAGCGCCGTGAAAGCCGCACTGCGGCCGGACTGGCCCGCGCGCGCCGAGGTGGTTGACGCTGCGGATGAAAAGTCGACCGGCTGCGTGGCGCCCCACAGCAGCTGGGCGGCCTCTTCCAGCGTCGCCGTGCGGGCCAGGCTCACGGCGTCCTGGCCACGGTAGTACGGGCGCCCGCGATAGAACGAACACAGGGCCGTGGGGATGCTCGGCTCCGAGCCGAAGAGCGTGTTGGCCGCCAGGGTCTCGTGCTTGCGGCCCGCCTTCTTGCGCTTGGTGAGGCCGGCGACGTCGTCGGCACGGTACAGGCTGCGCCGCGTGTCGGCCGGGTCGGGCATGACCTCCAGCTTGCCGCGACTCACATAGGCATACACCGTCTGGGGCCGCACCGCGAGAAGGCGGCACACCTCGTCCATCGAAATCCAGGAAGCCATGGGTCGGATGCAAAGAGTTATATATTGATTTTATACGTCAATATTGACCACCTCATCAATCCATTCCTAACATGCACCCATCCTGGAGACAGCCCGCCCGCACCCGAGGGCCACCCCTCGCACATCGACATGAAGCCCCACGTCCTGCAACTCAACCCGATCCTGATCCCGGCGATCAACGACACGCTCGCGTCGCTCTACACGGTCCACAAGTATTTCGAGATGGCCGATCGCGACGCCTGGCTGCGCGAATACGGCGCGTCCATCGACGCGGTCATCACCGGCGGCCACACCGGCATCGCGCAGGCGATGCTGGCGCAACTGCCGGCGCTCAAGGTCGTGGCCGTCAACGGCGTCGGCACCGACGCCGTCGACCTGGCGTACTGCCGCGAACGCGGCCTGCCCGTGACCGCCACGCTGGGCGCGCTGACCGACGATGTGGCCGACCTGGCCATCGGCCTGCTGATCGCGGCCTGCCGCAACCTGTGCGCCGGCGACCGCTTCGTGCGCGACGGCCAGTGGCCGCTTCATCCGCAGCCCAACGCCATCCCGCTGGCGCGCCGCTTCAGCGGGATGCGCGTGGGCATCGTCGGCATGGGCCGCGTGGGCCGCGCCGTCGCGACACGGGCCGCCGCCTTCGGCTGCCCGATCCGCTACACCGACCTGCGCCGGATGGACGACGTTCCGCACGCCTTCGTGCCGACGCTGATCGATCTGGCGCGCGAATCCGACGCGCTGGTGCTGTGCGCCGCCGCCGACAAGGCCGAAGGCATCGTCGACGCGGGCGTGCTCGAGGCGCTCGGCCCGCGCGGCTTCCTGGTCAATGTGGCCCGCGGACGCCTGGTCAACGAGGCCGATCTAACCGACGCCCTCGCCGCCCGGCGCATCGCCGGTGCGGGGCTCGACGTGTTCGTCGACGAGCCCCATGTGCCGTCGGCGCTGCGCCAGTCCGAATACGCGACGCTCCAGGCGCACCGCGCCAGCGCCACCTGGGAGACCCGCACCGCGATGGGCCGGATGGTGCTCGAGAGCATCGCCCAGGCGCTGGCCGGCGAACGCCCGGCGCTGAGCCTGACGACCTGACCCGACGACCGCCACATGACGGACTTCGTCTTTCCTCCGCGCGCACCGACCACCCTGGCCGTGGCCGGCAGCGCGGCGCGCTTTCCCGTGGGGCGTGTGTTCTGCATCGGCCGCAACTACCGCTGGCAGTCCGACGAAGCGCCGCCGCAGGAGATGCCGGCCTGGTTCATGAAACCCGCGAACGCCGTGGTGCCTGCGCAGGGCTTGCTGCCCTACCCGCCGGGCACCAGCGACTTCTGCCACGAGATCGAACTGGTCGTGGCCATCGGCCATGGCGGTCAGGACATCGACCCGGCACAGGTGGCGTCGCATCACGTCTGGGGCTACGCCGCGGGACTGGATCTCACGCGGCGCGACCTGCAGCAGCAAGCCAAGCGCGCCGGCGGCCCCTGGGAGCCGGCGAAGGCCTTCGACCATTCGGCGCCCTGCACGCCCCTGATGCCGGCGGCAACGTGCGGCCACCCGCGGCACGGCGCCGTGTGGCTCGCGGTGAACGGCGTCGAACGGCAACGCGCCGACGTGGGCGACCTGCTGTGGCCGGTGCCAGAACTGGTGGCGATGCTGTCGCGCTCCGTCGCGCTGGCGCCGGGCGACCTGATCTACACCGGCACGCCCGCTGGCGTGGGCGCGCTGCAGCCGGGCGACGTCGTCAGCGGCGGCGCCGTGGGCATCGGCGAGTTCACGATGACGGTGGATGGCCAGTGCCATTCCGTGCGTCGGGCAGGGCCGAGTCACCGGCCCGCGCCCGCGGGTGCTTCATGACGATCGATCAACAACCAAAGGAGACAGACATGAAACTCATCCCCCTGTTCAAGGCCCTCGCCCTCTCGGCCACACTGACCGTGCTACCGCATGCGGCATCGGCCCAGGCCTACCCCACGCGCGCCATCAAGATCATCGTGCCCGCCCCACCGGGCGGCGCCATCGACACGCTGGCCCGCGTCGTCGGCGACAAGCTCGCCATCGCGATGGGGCAGCCGGTGGTCATCGACAACCGCCCCGGCGCCTCCAACAATCTCGGCACCGACATCCTCGCCAAATCGGTGCCCGACGGCTACACGATCGGCATCGTGGGCGGCAGCCACAACATCAACAAGTACCTGTTCAAGAACCTGGGCTGGGATCCGGAGACGAGCTTCGAGCCCATCGTCTACACCCACGAGGTACCGCTGGTGTTCGCCATCTATCCGCAGATTCCCGCCAAGACGCTGCCCGAATTCGTGGCCTGGATGAAGGCCAATCCAGACCAGGCCAAGGTCGCCACCTCGGGCCGCGGCAGTGCCCAGGAAATGGCGGCCGAGATGTTCCGCATGGCGAGCGGGGCGCCGATGCTGCTGGTGCCCTACAAGGGCTCTTCCGCCGCGCACCCCGACCTGCTGGCCGGACGCACCGCCCTCTACATCGACACGATCAGCGCCATTCAGTCGCAGGCCAAGGCCGGCAACGTGCGCGCCATCGCCGTGTCGACGCGCAAGCGGGCGTCGTCCATGCCGGACGTGCCGACCGCGGACGAACAGGGCTTGAAGGGCTACGACGCCAACACGAACGGCGGCTTCCTGGCGCCGGCCGGCACGCCCAAGGCGATCATCGCCAAGCTCAATGCCGAGATCAACGCGGCCCTGAAGCTGCCCGACGTGCGGACCAAGCTGGAAGCCGCCGGCATCGAGATCCAGGGCGGCACGCCGCAGCAGTACGCGGCGCTGATCAAGTCCGACCTCGCCAAGTGGGGCAAGGTCGTCAAGGACGCCGGCATCGCGGCGGAGTGATGGGCGGGTATGGCGTGTCGAGGATCTACAGCGAGGCCGTGCGCCAGATCGAGTCGTGCATCGAGCCGGAAAGAAAATTCCCGGCGGCCCTGCGCATGATCTCCCAGTAGCGTGCGTCGTCCGCAATGCGTGTGTTGAGCGCATCGAGCGCCGCGAGATCTGCGTGGCGGCTGGACCAGGCGACGCGCTGCGGATGGCCGACGACCGGCAGCAGCACCTCGAACTCGATGCCATAGGCGCCCTTCATGTAGCGAGCGATCTCGTGCGCCGCGGCGATCGCCTCGCCGTTGCGCGCGGGGGCAATCGATGCCACGCGTGTGAAGGCAATCATCGACACACTCCTTGCCGCGAACGGCGCGGCGTCAGTTGCAGAAGGCGAAGACCCGCGTGCGGTCTTCGACAAACCAGCCATCGTGCAGGCGCCGCCGGTCCCCCGTCAATTCCGCCGAATGGGATAGGGGCGAGGGGCCTGCTTCCCTCGCCGCGGCGCTGCGGCGCTCCTTATGATCGCCGCCACAACCACGGAGACGACCATGCGCCACCTTCCCGTTCGCGCCGCGATCTGCGCGACGCTGTTTCTCGGCCTTGCCGCCGCATCGCTGCCCGCCGCGGCGGCCTACCCCGACAAGCCGATCAAGATCGTGATCGGCTTCCCGGCCGGCGGCCCGCTCGACCAGCACGCGCGCCTCCTGACCGACAAGCTGCAGGCGGTGCTCGGCCAGCCGCTGATCGTCGACTACAAGCCGGGTGCGGGCGGCTCGGTCGGCGCCGACGCGGTCGCCAAGAGCCCGGCCGACGGCTACACGCTCATGCTGGCCAACACCGGCGTGGCCGTCATCAACGGCGCGCTCTACAGCAAGCTGCCCTACAACACGCAGCGCGACTTCGTGCCGATCGCACGCACGGCGATGCAGCCGCTGGCGCTGCTCGTCACGCCCAAGCTGCCGGTGCAGAACCTGCGCCAGTTCGTCGACTACGCCAAGGCGCGCCCGGGCCAGGTCAACTACGGCTCGGCCGGCAACGGCGGCATCAGCCACCTGGTGCCCGAGATGTTCAAGACCGCCACCGGCCTGTTCATGGTCCACATCCCCTACCGCGGCAGCGCGCCCGCCTTCACCGACCTGATGGGCGGCCAGGTGCAGTTCATGGCCGAGTCGATTCCGCAGGCGGCCAACTACCACAAGCAGGGCAAGGTGCGCGCACTGGCCGTGACCAGCCGCGAACGCAACCCCGCCCTGCCCGACGTACCGACCGTCATCGAGTCGGGCATCAAGGGTTTCGAGGTGGTGGGCTTCTACGGCTTCCTCGCGCCGAAAGACACACCCAAGGACGTGGTCGCCAAGCTCAGCGACGCCTTCCGGCAGGTGCTGACCAGCGCCGACGTGCGCGAGCGCATGGTGAGCCAGGGGGCCGATCCCGCCTTTCTCGGCAGCGAGGAGTTCGCGCGCTTCCTGGCGACCGAAACGCCACGGTGGGAGCAGGCTGTGAAGGCCTCGGGCGCTCGCATGGACTGATGGCGCAAGGCCGCCGTGGCCTCCTCCGCCCGGCCGTTTTCAGTCCGTGGTGGGCATGCGGTCGGTCTCTGCCTTTTGACGTGCCTCTTCCCACAGCGCCTCGGCTGCTCTGCCCAACCGGATGGCGTCGCGGTAGAGACGAATCTCCAGCGGGATGCGCCATCGCGGCGGGGCCGCCTCCACCAACCGGTGCGCGGCAAGGTCGTCGGCGATCAGCGTCCGAGGCAGCCATGCAATCCCGCGCCCCTCCAGGGCCATCGTCCGAAGCACGGAAGCCAGGTGCGCACTGAACACGGTCTGGACCGGCAATTTCTCCAGGTCGTGCCCGATCACGGCGCGCATGATGCGCCCCAGGCCTGACGCTTCGCTGTAGCTCAGCAAAGGCACCTGGCTGGCGCGGGGCTCCGGAAGCCAGCTTCTTGCCTTCCCTTGTGCATCGCCCGCAGAGACCGGGATCATCTCGTCGCTCCCGACCGTCGCGAACGCATAGCCGCTGGCCTCCAGCAAACCCGGCGCCTTGGCATGCGCATGGCACAGCACCATGTGGACCTTGCTCTGCTGCAAGAGCGATTCGCAGCGCTGCAGGACATCCGAATCGAGCTGGATGCGCCCGACGTCGGCTCGCGCCTCGAGGCCGCTGAGCCAACCCGGCAGAAAGGTCAACGAAAGCGCGTGGGTGGAGGCCAGCCGCAACGTGCTCGCGTTGGCTTCCGCCACGGTGCGCGCCTCGCCCGGCAGCCGCGCGACCTGTGCGAGCAGGTCCTGCGCCACGCCCTTGAGCCAGAGGCCTGCAAGAGCATTGGTCAGCCAGCGCGGAGGGCGCGAGCATAGCGCCACCAAATCAACCCGCAGAAGCCAACCATGAAGATCGTGGAAATCCGGGAGAAGACACTCCCCATCAGCTCACCCATCCGCAACGCGTACATCGACTTCAGCAAGATGACGCTGAGCCTGGTCGCCGTGGTCACCGACGTGATCCGCGACGGCAAGCCGGTCGTCGGCTACGGGTTCAACTCCAACGGCCGCTATGGCCAAGGCAAGCTGATGCGCGAGCGTTTCATCCCTCGCATCCTGGAAGCCGACCCTTCGTCGCTCGTCGACGCCACCGGCGACAACCTCGACCCGCACAAGATCTGGAACGCCATGTTCACCAACGAGAAGCCGGGCGGCCACGGCGAGCGCTCGGTGGCGATCGGCACGATCGACATGGCGGTCTGGGACGCGGTTGCCAAGATCGAAGGCAAGCCGCTGTTCCAGCTTCTCGCGGACCGCTACGGCGACGGCAAGCCCAACCGCAGGATCTTCGTCTACGCAGCCGGCGGCTACTACTACCCGGGCCAGGATCACAGGAAGTTGCAAGACGAGATGCGCAGCTACATCGATCGCGGCTACACCGTGGTGAAGAAGAAGATCGGCGGGGCCTCGCTCGACGAAGACTTGCGCCGCATCGACGCCATCATGGAAGTGCTGCAGGACGGCCAGAAGCTGTGCGTCGACGCCAACGGCCGCTTCGACCTCGAAACGGCGATCGCCTATGCCAAGGCACTGTCGCAGTACGACCTGTTCTGGTACGAGGAGCCGGGCGACCCGCTCGACTTCGAACTGCAGGCGGCCCTGCGCAATTTCTACAAGAACCCGATGGCCACCGGCGAAGACCTGTTCTCGATGCAGGACGCGCGCAACCTGATCCGCTACGGCGGCATGCGCCCCGACCGCGACTGGCTGCAGTTCGACTGTGCGCTCAGCTATGGCCTGGTGGAATACCTGCGCACCCTCGACATGCTCAAGGAACACGGCTGGTCGGCCAGCCGTTGCATCCCGCACGGCGGCCACCAGATGTCGCTCAACATCGCGGCCGGCCTGGGCCTGGGCGGCAACGAGTCGTATCCCGACCTGTTCCAGCCGTTCGGTGGCTTCCCGGACGGCGTGAAGGTCGACAACAGCTTCGTCACGCTGCCCGACCTCCCCGGAATCGGCTTCGAAGGCAAGGCGGACCTGTATCGCGAGATGCAGGCGCTGTCGGCCTGACGAACCCACCAAAAGAACAGGAGACAAGACATGACCAACACATTGCGCTGCGTCGCGAGCCTGGTCCTGGCCAGCGCCGCGTCGGCGGCATTGGCCGAATTCCCGGACAAGCCGATCACGCTGGTGGTGCCCTTCGCTGCAGGCGGGCCGACCGACAAGATCGCCCGCGATCTGGCCGAGGCGCTTCGCAAGCCGCTGGGGCAGACCATCGTCGTCGACAACGCCATCGGTGCAGGCGGCACGATCGGATCGGCCAAGGTGGCGCGCGCCACGCCCGACGGCTACACCCTGCTCGTCCATCACATCGGCATGGCCACAGCCCCGGCGCTCTACCGAAAGCTCAGCTACAAGGTGCCCGATGATTTCGAGACCCTGGGCCTCATCAACGAAGCACCCTCGGTCGTGATTGGGAAACCTTCGCTCACGGCGAACAGCTTCGCAGAGCTGCGCCAGTGGATCGCCGCCAACGGCAGCAAGGTGAACATCGCGAATGCAGGGCTCGGCTCGGCGTCCCACCTGTGCGGCCTGATGTTCCAGAACGCGCTCAAGACGACCATGACGACAGTCCCTTACAAAGGGACGGCGCCCGCGATGACGGACCTCATTGGCGGACAGGTGGACCTGATGTGCGAGCAGGCGGTCAACGCGGTGCCGCAGATCGAAGGCAAGAAGGTCAAGACGTATGGCGTCACGAGCCTGCAGCGCCTGCCGCTGCCTGTGCTCAAGGACACACCCACCTTGTCCGAGGTGGGCCTCAAGGACTTCAACGTCCAGGTGTGGCATGGGCTGTACGCCCCGAAAGGCACCCCCGCGCCGGTGCTAGCCAGGCTGAACAGCGCGTTGCGTGCCGCCTTGAATGATCCTGAGTTGATCAAGCGCGAAGAAGCACTGGGCCTGACCGTCGTGACCGACGACCGCCTCGATCCCGCAAGCCACCGGAAATTCGTCGAAGCAGAGAAGAACCGTTGGGCGAAGGTGATCAAGGACGCCGGCGAATACGCCGACTGAGCCCATGAGGCGCCATCTGCGCCTCCTCCCCCCTACCCTCAGTGCAGCAGCTGGCTCAGGAACAGTTTCGTGCGCTCGTGCTTCGGATGGCTGAAGAACTCGGCCGGTGCGGCCTCTTCGACGATGGAGCCCTGGTCCATGAAGATCACGCGGTTGGCCACCTGGCGCGCGAAGCCCATCTCGTGCGTGACCGACAGCATGGTCGTGCCGTCTTCGGCGAGCGACACCATGGTGTCGAGCACTTCCTTGACCATCTCGGGGTCGAGCGCCGAGGTGGGTTCGTCGAACAGCATGACCTTCGGGCTCATGCACAGCGCGCGGGCAATGGCGACGCGCTGCTGCTGGCCGCCGGAGAGCTGCGACGGGTACTTGTTGGCCTGGTCGGGGATCTTCACTTTCGTGAGGTACGACATCGCGACCTCCTTGGCTTCCTTGGGCGTGTACTTCTTGCTCCAGATCGGCGCCAGCGTGCAGTTCTCGAGGATGGTCAGGTGCGGGAACAGGTTGAAGTGCTGGAACACCATGCCCACGTCGCGGCGCACCGCATCGATGCGGCGCGTGTCGTTGGTGAGCTCGATGCGGTTGACGACGATGTTGCCTTGCTGGTGCTCTTCCAGCCGGTTGATGCAGCGAAGCAGCGTCGACTTGCCCGACCCCGACGGGCCGCAGATCACGATGCGTTCGCCGCGCCGCACCTCGAGATTGATGTCGCGCAGCACCTGGAAGTCGCCAAACCACTTCTGCACGTTCACCATGCGGATGACGAGTTCGGCTGCCTTCGGGTCGGTGTCGGGCGCAAGCATCGGAGCGGGCACAGCGGTCATGGCAATCCTCAGGCGGGTCGGGTGATCTTCAGGCCGAGTTCGTCGACCAGGCGGCGGGCGGCGGCGATGCCTTCGGGGCCCATTGGCAGCCGCGGCGGGCGGGGCCCACCGACGGGCATGCCCATGGCCGCGAGCATCGCCTTGGTGCCGGCCACGTACTGCTGGCCGGCGACGAAATCGATCATCGGGAAATACTTGAACGAGAGATCGCGCGCCTGCGCCAGCTCGCCGGCCATCACCAGGTCGTAGAGCCGCGCCATCTCGGCCGGCGCGCCGTTCGACGGCACCGCCGCCCAGCCCACCGCGCCTTCGACGTATGACTCGAAACCCATGATCCCGCCGAACACGTTCATGCGGCCGTCCGACAGCCGCATGATGTCGCGCACGCGGGTCACCTCAAGCGTCGATTCCTTGATGTAGCGGCAGTTGTCGATCTGCGAGAGCCGCGCCACCAGCTTGGGCTTGAGGTCGACGTTAGTCACCGCCGGGTTGTTGTAGACCATGATCGGGATGCCGATGGCGTCCGAGATCGTCTTGTAGTGCTGGTAGAGCTCGTCCTCGGTCGGCGTGCAATAGAACGGCGGCAGCACCATCACGCCATCGGCGCCCAGCGACTCGGCCATGCGGCTCTTGCGCGCGGCCACGCGGGTGTCTTCGGCGGTGGTGCCGATGAGCACCGGCACGCGGCCGGCGGCGCGGTCGATCACGGTCTTCGCGACCAGCTCGATCTCGTCATCGTTCATCGACAGGAACTCGCCGGTCGAGCCCAGCGGGATCAGCCCGTGAATGCCGGATTCGATCTGCCAGTCGACGTAGCGCTCGAGCGCGGGCACGTCGACGGCGCCTTCGGCGTCGAAGGGCGTGACCATGATGGTGTAGGTGCCGCGGAAATCTTTCATGTCGGTGAGGTCGGGTGGTCGGTGGTGATCAGAGGGCGTTGTCGAGCAAGCCGGCCGCGACCAGCGCGGCGCGGATGCGTGCTTTCTCGTCGTCGCCGACCGGCAGCAGCGGCAGCCGCGGGTCGGGATGCGGCAGGCGGCCGAGCAGGTGCAACGCGGTCTTCATGCGGTTGTGGATGTCGAGGGTCGGCGCGCGATAGAACACGCGGCACAGCGGCACCAGCCGGTCGTTCACGGCCCGTGCGACATCGAGCCTGCCGGCCGCGACGGCCTCGTGCAGCTCGACCAGCAGCGGCGCGACCACGCTGCCGATGCCTGACAGGATGCCGTCGGCACCGTAGGCGAGCGACGCGAAGAGCCAGCCGTTGTTGCTGGACAGCATGCTCACCGGGCGGTCCAGCTGGCGCAGGGCGCGCAGGCTGTCTTCGTACAGTTCGGGCACATCGCTGCCGTCCTTGATCGCGACGATCTGCGGCACGGCGTTGCACAGCTGCACCAGCATGTCCACCGAGAACGCCTGGTTCGACGCGCGCGACAGCTGGAACAGCACGATGGGCAGCGGTGTCGCGCGGGCCACGTCCTGCACGTAGCGCAGGATCATCTCGGGCCGCAGCGCGGCACCGCCGCCGAACATCGCCGGCGGGAAGAGCAAGAGCGCCGAGGCGCCCGCCTCGGCCGCATCGACCGCCAGCGCGCAGGCATCGCGCGGATCCTCGGCGACGACGCCGGCCACCACAGGCACCCGGCCCGCCGCCTGCACGGCCAGCCGGACGACATGCGCCCGCTCGGCGCGGTTCAGCGACGACGTCTCGCCGGCATGGCCGTTGACCACCACGGCGCGGACACCGGGGGTGGATGCGACCTCGCGCACATGGGTCGCGAGCGACGTGTCGTCGATGGCGCCCGCGGGCGTGAAGGGGGTGAGCGTGGCGGGCCAGATGCCGCCGACGCCGGCGATGGGGAAGGTCATGGGGCGCGATGAAAGAAGTGCCAGCCAGTATGCGCGATCTTTGCAATCGTTTGCAATTATCTGTGCCGTCAACTCGGCTATTTCAAGAATACAGTTGACGTTTTCCCTCTTAACAATCTACATTGTCAGAATGCAATCGTTTGCACAACATTCCATCCAAGAGGCTCCCCAGTGACCGTCACGTTGCGCGACGTGGCCCGTGCCGCCGACGTGTCCATCGCCACCGCCTCGCGCGCTCTGGCCGGCTCCAGCCTGATCAACCACGCCACGCAAAAGCACGTGGTGCAGGTGGCTGCTGCCATCGGCTACCGCACCAACACGGTGGCCCGCGCCCTGAAGACGCGCAAGTCGCGCCTCATCGGCCTGACCGTCCACAACCTCGAAAATGCCTCCTTCCGCGTGCTCGCCTCCGTCGTGCAGACGCGCATGCAGGCGCTCGGCTACCAGGTCATCCTCAGCATCAGCAACGACGATGCCGAGCAGGAACGCGAAATCCTCAAAACCCTCGTCGACCACAGCGTCGACGGCCTGATCGCCGTGCCCACCGGCAGCAACAGCGCCGCGCTGCTGGCCATGGAACACGCCGACATCCCGGTCATCTGCGCCGTGCGCCGCGTGGCCGGCGCCTCGCTCGAATCGATCCTGGCGGCCGACATGGAAGGCGCCTACACCGGCACGCAGCACCTGCTGGGGCTGGGGCATCGGCGCATCGGGCTCATCGTGGGGCCGGGGGACACGACGTCGGGCAAGGAACGTCTGGCGGGCTACACCCGGGCCATGCAGGAAGCGGGCCTGCCCGTCGACCCGGCCTACATCCACCGCGGCCGCTACCTGCCGGAAACCGGCGTGGCCGGTGCCAACGCCCTGCTCTCGCTGCCTGCGCCGCCCACGGCCGTCTTCGTGGCGAACCATGAATCGTCCGTCGGCGTGTTGCGCGTGGTGTCAGAACGCGGCCTGTCGATTCCGTCGGACCTGTCGCTGCTGTTCTACGAAGACTCGCCCTGGTTCGAATGGCAGCGTCCCGCGATCAGCGTGGTCGACAGCGGCGCGGCCGACATGGCCAACCTGGCGGTCGACCGCCTCATGTCCCGCCTCGGCGGCGTCGCCAACAGCGGCCGCGAATACCGCATCGGCTCGCAGCTTGTCGAACGCGCGTCCTGCCGAGCCCTGCCCAACGCCTGAAGTCCTTGATGCCCTACGTCGAAATCCTGGCGCCCCGCGCCGCCGAAACCCGCAAGCGCCAGCTGAGCCAGGCCGTCACCGACGGCATCGTCCACGGCTTCGCTGTCGCACCGTCGACCGTGACGATCTACTTCGTGCCCGTGGGTACCGACGACTATGCGCACGCCGGCGAATTCGGCCTGCCGCCGGCCGGCGCCCGCGTGTTCGTCAAGCTGCATGCCTACCGCCGCAGCGCCGACCAGCGACGCGCCGTCGCCGAGGCCATGACGCCGGCGCTGGCCGCCTGCTTCGACACGGCCGCCCACAACGTCGCCATCTACTTCCTCGACCGCGAGCGCGACGAGGTCGCGCACGACGGCCACCTGGCCAGCGACGAAGCCACCGAACCCGCCACTGCACCATGAGCCATTTCCATACCGAGGTCCAGATGTCGGTGCGCGACACCGCACGCCGCTTCGCCGAAAAGGAGGTGCTGCCGCGCGCCGCCGCCATCGACCGCGAAGACGTCTTCGACCGCACGCTCTACCGCGGCATGGCCGAGCTCGGCCTGTTCGGCGTCAGCCTGCCCGAATCGTCGGGCGGCACGGGCCTGGACACGGTCAGCCTCTGCCTGGTGATGGAAGAACTGTCGCGCTGCTCCGCCGCCATCGGCAACGCCTTTGCCATCCCCGTGGAAGCGGCGCTGTTCCTGCACCACCACGGCAATGCATCGCAGAAGGCACTGATCCCCGGCATCCTCGACGGGTCGATCGTGTTCGCCACGGCCATGACGGAGCCCGACTTCGGCTCCGACGCCGCCAGCATCCAGACCACGGCGCGCGCGACCGACGATGGCTGGGTGCTCAATGGCACCAAGGCCTGGGTCACGCTGGGCGGCGTAGCCGACCGCATCATGGTCTTCGCACGCACTGGCAAAGACGCCGGCCACAAGTCGATGAGCTGCTTCCTGGTGGACGCATCGTCGCCGGGCGTGAGCCGCGGCAAGAACGAAGAGCTGCTGGGCATGCACGGCCTGGAGGACTGCCAGATCGTGCTGCAGGACGTGCACGTGCCCAAAGACGCCATGATCGGTGCCGAGAACCAGGCCTTCAAGACGGCCATGGGCAACTTCAACTTCAGCCGCCTCTTGATGTCGTCGATGGCGCTGGGCATGGCGCAGGCGGCGATGGAAGACGCGGTGGCCTACGCCACCACGCGCAAGCAGTTCGGCGCGCCGATCATGAACTTCCAGGCCATCCAGTTCATGGTGGCCGACATGTCGACCGACATCGCCGCCGCGCGCCTGCTCATCCACCACGCATCGCGCGTGTTCGACGCCGGCCTGCCCTACGCCAAGGAGGCGGCGCACGCCAAGCTCTTCACCACCGACATGGCGATGAAGCACGTGTCGAACGCGCTGCAGGTGCACGGCGGCAACGGCTATTCGCGCGATTACCGCATCGAGCGCATCTTCCGCGACGTGCGCCTGGCGCAGATCTACGAAGGCACCAACCAGATCCAGCGAATCATCATCGCCAAGCAGGTCGAGAAGGAACTCGCCTGAGGGCGCACCGACCATGATCCACTGCATCACCCCCGACGAAGCCGCCGCCCTGCTGAAGGACGGCGACATGGTGCTGGCCGGCGGCAACGGCGGCTCGGGCGTGCCCGAAGCGGTGTTCGAGGCCATCGAACGCCGCTGGCTCGCCGGCGACGGCCCGCATGGCCTCACCCTCTTCCACATCACCGGCGTGGGCGCGCTCACCGAGAAGGGCCTGTGCCACTTCGCGCACAAGGGCCTGGTGCAGCGCGTGATCGGCGGCAACTTCGGCATGCAGCTGCCCTTCATGAAGCTGGTGCTCGACCAGGCGCTGGAGGCCTACAACTTCCCGCAGGGCGTGATGACGCACCTGTGCCGTGCCATGGCCGGCCGCCAGCCCGGCGTGCTGACGCACGTGGGCCTGGAAACCTACATGGACCCGCGCCAGGACGGCGGCCGCATGAACGCGCGCACCACCGAGAAGCTGGTGGAGCTGGTCCACATCGGCGGCAAGGACTACTTGTTCTACAAGGCACCCGGGGTGCCCTCGGTCGCGCTGATCCGCGGCACCTCGGCCGATGAAGACGGCTACGTGAGCATGGAGCACGAAGCCACTGCGCGCGAAGACCTCTCGATGGCGCAGGCCGTGCACAACGCCGGCGGCACCGTGATCTGCCAGGTCAAGCGCCTCGTCAAGCGCGGCACGCTGCACCCGCACATGGTGAAGATCCCCGGCTTCCTGATCGACCACTTCGTGGTGCAGCCGGACCAGATGCAGACGTACACCACGCAGTACGACCCGGCGCGCTGCGGCGAGACGATCGTGCCGAGTTCGAGCATCCCGCCCGACCCGATGGACGCCCGCCGCGTGGTGGCGCGCCGCGCCGCCTTCGAGCTGCGCCCGCGCGACGTGGTCAACCTCGGCGTCGGCATCTCGGCCATGATCCCCAACGTCGCGGCCGAGGAAGGCATCGACGAAATGATCACGCTCACCGTCGAATCGGGCGCGGTCGGCGGCGTGCCGGGCCATGCGCGCGAGTTCGGCACCTCGGTCAACCCGCGGGTCATCCTCGACCAGTCGTACCAGTTCGACTTCTACGACGGCGGCGGCCTGTCCTGCGCCTTCCTGTCCTTCGCGCAGGTCGACCGGCACGGCAACGTCAATGTCACCCGCTTCGGCAAGCGCTACGACGGCGCGGGCGGCTTCATCAACATCACGCAGAACACCAGGCGGCTGGTGTTCAACGGTTCGCTCACCGGCGGCGAGTTCGACATCGGCGTCGCCGACGGCGGGCTCGACATCCGGCGCGACGGCAAGTTCAGGAAGTTCGTACCCGAGGTCGACCAGATCAGCTTCTCCGGCCACCTGGCGCGCGAGCGCGGCCAGCGCGTCACCTTCGTCACGGACCGCGCGGTGTTCGAGATGGAGGCCGACGGCATCGTGCTGACCGAGATCGCCCCCGGCGTGCGGCTGCAGGAAGACGTGCTCGACCAGATCGGCTTCTCGATCCGCATCAGCGACACGCTCAAGACCATGGACGCGCGCATCTTCCGGCCCGGGCCGATGGGCATGCGCGACGCCTTCATGGCGCTGGCACCGCGACACATCGAGGTGCCAGACACATGAACGGCATGAGCGACATCTACTTCGACGACGTGGTCGTCGGCGCCACCTTCACGACCGGAACGCACGCCATCACCGCGGCCGACATCGCGCGCTTCTGCGACCTCACGCGCGACCACCATCCGCTGCACACCGATGCCGACTATGCCGGCTCGCGTGGCTTCGGCGGCGTCATCGCGCACGGCCTGTACGGCCTCGCGCTGATGGAAGGCCTCAAGACCGAACTGAAGCTCTACCAGCACAGCTCGATCGCCTCGCTTGGCTGGGACCGGGTGCGGTTCTTGCGACCGGTGATCGCAGGCGACGTGGTGCGCGTGCGCTTCGACTTCGCCGAGAAGCGCCCCTCATCGCGTCCCGGCCGCGGCATCGTGATCGAGACGCTGCAGTTGCTCAACCAGCGCGACGAATGCGTCATCGAGGCACAGCACAGCGCGTTGCTGGCCTGCCGAAGCGACGCGACGTCCTGAGTGTTCCACCGGCTTTCTTTTCTTTCAGTTCCACCCACCTTCGTCTCACGAAAGCACATCATGCAACGCTCCAAACTGGCTCTTGCGCTCTTCCTCGGCGCCGCGTTCTCGGCGTCGGCCCTGGCCCAGACCTGCACGCCCAAGGTCGGTGCCGAACACCTGGTGTCTGCCGGCAAGCTGCAGATGTCGATCAACCCCACGCTGCCGCCGCAGCAGTTCGTCGACGAGAAGGGTGAACTGCAGGGCCTGAACGTCGAACTCGGCAAGGCTATCGCGAAGAAGCTGTGCCTGGAGCCCGTCTTCATCCGCATGGACATGCCGCCGATGATCCCCGCCCTGCAGGCCGGCCGCTTCGACATGATCAACACCGGCATGTTCTGGACGGAAGAGCGTTCCAAGCTGATGTTCATGATTCCGTACGGCCAGCAGGCGATGAGCATCTACACCGTGCCCACGAGCCCGCTGAAGATCACCAAGTTCGACGACCTCGCAGGCCGTGTGGTCGGCATCGAGACCGGCACCTACCAGGAACGCAAGTCGCGCGAGTACAACGCCGACATGGTCGCGCGTGGCCTGAAGGCGATCGACTTCCGCACCTTCATGACGGCCTCCGAAACCACCGCCGCCCTGCGCGCCGGCCAGCTCGAAGCCGGCATCAACATCGACGAGACGGCCGCCAACTTCGTCGAGCGCGGCATCGCCAAGGTCTGGCTGAGCGGCATCAACGGCACCGACATCACCGTGACCTACCGCGACAAGACGACGGCCCTGGCCGCCGCGGCCGCACTCAACGAACTCAAGGCCGAAGGCACCTACGACAAGCTCTTCGACAAGTTCAAGATGACGCGCCTGAAGGACACGACCTTCGCCATCCGCGGCCCCGGCCCGGCGCCGAAGTAAGCGCCGCACCGCCACAGCGCAAAGGAAAACCGGGCCGTGTTCAACGTCGATGCCTTCCTGTCTTACCTGGTCAACCCGTACCTCCTGGGTGGGGTCGGGATCACGATCGGGTTGACGATCTCCACGATCCTGATCGGCCTGGCGCTCGCGCTGCCGCTGGCGCTCGCGAGCATGTCCACCAACAAGCTGCTGCGGGCGCCGGCCAAGTTCTACATCTGGATCTTCCGCGGCACGCCGCTCTTGGTGCAGATCGTGATCATCTACACCGGCCTGCCGCAGCTGGGCGTGCGCTTCGACGTGCTGACGTCTGCCATCCTGGCGCTGAGCCTGAACGAAGCGGCCTACCTGTCGGAGACGATCCGCGCCGGCTTCTCGGCCGTGGCCAAGGGGCAGATCGAGGCCGCCAAGGCGCTGAGCCTGTCGAAGATGGCGACGCTGCGGCTGGTCACGCTGCCGCAGGTCATCCGCATCATCATTCCGCCGCTGGGCAACTCGGTGAATGGTCTGCTCAAGGCCACGTCGCTCGCCTCCGTCATCTCGATGGAAGAGCTGATGCGCCGCAGCCAGGTGCTCATGCAGGCCAAGTTCGAAGTGTTGGAGCTGTACTGCGTGGCCGCCGTCTTCTACCTGGTGCTGACCTCCCTGTGGGACGTGGTGCAACGCCGCCTCGAGAAGCACTACGGCAAGGGTTATGCGCCGACGGAGAAGAAGACCACCGCCGTGCGCACGCCGGTCACGGCTTGACGCCGTCGGCGGCGTCGCCGTCGTCGGGTCGCCCGATCTGCGCCTGCATGTACTGCAGCGCATGCGTCATGAAGGCCTGCGCGAGGCGGGCGCGTGGCTTGTCGCGCAGAAACAGGCCGCATACCGGCACCGCGACGCGCGGCCGGAATCGATGCACATCGAACCCCGGCTCTTTCGCATAGCGCGCCGTGAGCTCGTCCACGAAGCCGATGCCCAGGCCACGCGCGACCACCGGGCTCACGACGTTGGCGAAGCGCGCCTCGATGTCGGGGTGGTAGTGGTCGGACGAGCGCTCGAAGGCCTGCGCGATCATCGCGCCCAGCGGGCTCGCGGGGCCCGGCCCGACGATGCGGCGCCCGCGCAGGTCGAAGGGCGTGAGCACCGGCAGGCCCGCGAGTTCATGCCCCTTGGGCGTGATGCACATCATCTCGGCCTCGACCAGCACCTCGCGCGCAAGGTTGGGCCGCGCCGGTGGCTTCATCGCGATGCCGACGTCTGCGCTGCCGCTTTCTACGCCTTCGAGCAGCGCGTCCATGCGCACCGATTCGATGGTGACCTGCACGTCGGGATGCTCGGCCATGAACAACGCCAGCACCGACGGCACGAGGTACTGCGACAGCTCGGCCGTCGCGTGGATGCGCAGCACGCCGGCGCGGCCGGTGCGCAAATCCCAGGCCTTGCGCTGCACGGCTTCGTGCACCACGAAGAGCGGCTCGGCATCGGCCATGAGGATCTGCGCGTCGGCCGTGGGCACCAGGCGGTTGCTCACGCGGTCGAACAGCGCGATGCCCAGCTTGGTCTCCGCCAGCTTGATCGCGTTGCTCACCGCCGGCTGCGACATGCCCAGCTCTTCGGCCGCGCCGATGGTGGTGCGGCAACGCATCACCGCACGCAGCACCTCGAGCTGGCGCAGGTTGATGAGGGAGCGGAATTGCGGGTCGGACATGGCGGCGTGATTCATGCCCGAAAACACGTCGGGTCGGTCGATGATAGCGGTCGATTCCGGTGCGCCGAACGCACCATCACGACGTATATCGGCGGCCTATAGTCCCGCCCCTCAACTGAATTGAGCACGCTGCGCAGCGATGGCTATTCTTTTCTTTTCGAGCACCCAGCACCGGCCTTGCAGGCTTCATTTCTTCTTCCAGGAATCATCATGAAATTCGCCCTTCTGCGCAGCACGCTCGCCATCGTGGCGCTCGCCGGCCCGCTCTCCGGCATGGTCGCTTCCGCGCAGACCTGCACCCCGACCATCCCGAAGAGCGAGCTGATCACCGAGGGCAAGATCCAGCTGTCGACCAACCCGACGCTGCCGCCGCTGCAGTTCGTCGACGCCAGCGGCGAACTCAAGGGCATGAACCTCGACCTCGCGGCCGAACTGGGCAAGCGCCTGTGCCTGAAGGCCGAGACGATCCGCATGGACTTCCCGGCGATGATCCCCGCGCTGAAGGCGGCGCGCTTCGACGGCATCAACACCGGTATGTTCTTCACCGAAGAGCGCTCGAAGGTGATGTGGGCGATTCCCTATGCCATGGCCGCGATCGACATCGTCGCCGTGCCGGGCAGCAAGCGCACGCTGGCCTCGGCCGAAGCGCTGACCGACCTGAGCATCGGCGTCGAGGCCGATTCGTACCAGGAGCGCTGGCTGAAGGAGCGCGAGAAGGACAACGTCGCCAAGGGCCGCAAGTCGATCAAGATCCTGTCCTTCCCGACCGCGAGCGAAGTCATGGCCGGCCTGCGTGCGGGCCAGTTCGACATGGCCGCCTTCCCCAACTACGCGGGTGGCGCCTTCGTGAAGGCCGGCCAGGCCACGATGCTGCTGCCGGCACAGGGCGGCTCGCCGACGATGATGAGCTTCCGCTCGAAGCCGGTGGCCGACGCCGTGGTCAAGGCCTTCAACGACATGATCAAGGACGGCACCTACGACCGCATCCTCGACCAGTACGGCATGACCAAGCTGCCCGAGAAGGTCATCGCGATCCGCGGCACCGGCCCGGTCTGACGGGTCAGGCGGGCCGCCACGGCCCGCGCCATGGTCCGAAAATCGCTTGGTTCGAAGATCCAAGCCGAAGGAGGCCCCATGGCAACAAGCATTCCCCTTTCGTCCAAGCTGGCGGCGACGGCCGAGCGGGGGTTCGCGCTGCGGCAGGACCGGCAACCCCGCTACCAGTTCGACTGGCACATGCACGACTGCGCCATGCTGCTGTGGCCGCAGGTCGGAACGCTCGACAGTTGCTGGCTCGCCGAAGCGGGTACCGCACCGCGGGCCTGGCGGCTGGCTCGCCACACCGCGCTGCTGCTGCCCGCATCGGCCGCGCACAGCACACGGACCAGCGCACAACGGCAACGCCACGGAGAGCTCTACCTGCGCCCCGAGCTGCTGGGCCGCAGGAGCCGCTATGGCGTCTTCCAGCTCGATGCCGCGGCCGCCTGCATGCTCGACGCGCTCCTTGCGCCGGCGCTGGCGCCGGAGGGCAGCGAACCCCTGGTCCGTGCCCTCATGGCGCAGATGGCCGCGCGCCGGCCCGAGCAGTTCCTGACATCACCGCCCCGAGGTCCCCAAGCGCTGCTCTCGCAACGCATGCTCGATTGCTACGCACTGGCGCTGGCGCTCGAATCGCCGATGCCGACGGTGGAGGCCGTGGCCGACGAGCTCGGTGTCTCCGTCCGACGGCTGCAGCGCGCCTGCGCCTCGGAACTCGGCAGCAGTCCCGTGGCGCTGCGCCGTCGCATGCTGGCGACGAAGGCCCGCGAACTGCTGGACCAGGGCGAAGCGCCCGCGCGTGCCAGCCAGCAGCTCGGCTTCACCCACAGCGGGCATCTGCACCGGCTGCTCAAAGGCGTCCCGTCCTGAGGGTGCTCTGCGGTGGCGGCGGCCCGCTGTCGCAAACGGGTTGACGCCCTGTCGCGTTCCGGTTGGTGCAGCACGCAGCGCACTCCTAGCATGAAGCCATCGTCATGCTCCCTGGACTCACCGTGCCACACCACCCGACCTCCCCTGCGCGCCGCCACTGGCTGGCCCCTGCGCTTTTCGCCGCTGCGACCCTCGGGCTCGGCGCAACCCCCGCCGTCTGCTCCGCGCAGGCGTGGCCAACACGGGCCGTCACCGTCGTCGTGCCCTTCCCGGCTGGCGGCGGCACGGACCTGGCCATCCGCAGCATCCAGTCCCAGCTCCAGAAGGAACTGGGCCAGCCGCTCGTCATCGACAACCGCGCCGGCGCGGGCGGGACCATCGGTTCGGCCTATGTGGCCAAGGCTGCGCCCGACGGCTACACGGCGGTGCTCGCCACGACGAGCACCCATGCGGTCAGCGTGAGCGTGTACCCGAAGCTCCCCTACGACCCCCTGCGCGACTTCGTCTACGCCGGGTTCGTCGGCACGTCGCCCTATGTGCTGGCGACGAACCCCGGCGTGCGCGGCACCGATGTCAAGACGCTCGTCGCCACGCTGAAGCAGAGCCCCGAGCAATACAGCTTTGCCTCGGTCGGCGCCGGCACGGTGTCGCACCTGCTGGGAGAACAGTTCAGAGCCTATGTGGGCGTGCCGCTGGTGCACGTGCCGTACCGGGGCGCAGCGCCCGCCTACACCGACCTCATGGGCGGCCAGGTGCAGCTGATGTTCGACAACCCGGCGGGCCTGGTGCCCTACATCCGCTCCGGCAGGCTGGTCGCCGTGGCGACGACGGCGCCGAATGCATTGCTCACCGGCGTGCAGACCTTCCAGCAACAGGGCATCCCGAACTTCACGCAGTCGCTCTGGTACGGCGTGGCCTTCCCGCGCGGCACGCCTGCGCCGGTGGTGGAGCGCTTCAATGCCGCGCTGAACAAGGTGCTGGCCGACCGTGCCGTCGCGGCTGACTTCGCCGCCAAGGGCATCAACGCCCGGCCCGGCACGCCGGCCGAGCTGCAGGCCGCGGTCGCAGCCGACATCCCCGCCTGGGGCCGCATCGCCAAGGCCGTGGGAGCCAAGGTTGACTGAAGCTCGCCGCATGCCCGACCCCACCACGCCGCCGGCGCCGGGCGAACGCCGACAGGTCGATGTGTTCGTCGGCGGCCCCGGCGGTGGCAACCCGGTGCCGCTGGTCGCGGACGCGTCCGCGCTGTCGTCCGAGGACATGATCGGCATTGCTCGCGCCACGGGCCACGAATCGGCCTTCGTGCTGACGCCGACGACGGCGGGCGCGGACTGGCGGCTGCGCTTCTTCGTGCCGCAGCACGAAATGGAGATGTGCGGCCATGCCACCGTCGGCACGCTCTGGGCGATGCGCCAGTGGGGACGCTGGAACACGCCCGCCGCGCGCATCGAGACCTTGAGCGGCCTCGTCGATGTCGAATGGGATGCGGCCGGCAGTCGCGTCTGGATCTCGCAGCCCGCGGTGCAGGCACAGGTGCTCTCGCCAGCGCAGGCAAGCCGCGTCGCGGCCGTGCTCGGCCTGCCCGCCGGCGCGGTGCCCGAGATGACCAACGCCAGCACCAGCCGCGTCAAGACACTGGTGCCGATGCCGGATACTGCCGCCCTGCAGGCGTTGCAACCCGACTTCGCGTCGATGGAAACGCTGTGCGAATCCATCGGCTCCACCGGCCTGTATCCCTATGCGCTGGCGGGCTCAACGCCACAGGGCGACCCCGTCGTGGCGGCACGGCAGTTCCCCAAGTCGTCCGGCTATCCCGAGGATGCCGCGACGGGCATCGCAGCGGCTGCGCTGTGGGGCCACCTGGCCGCCACGGGCGTCATCGCCATCGGCACACCGGGCGCGGGCGTCGTCTGCAGCGTCCGCCAGGGCGACGCCATGGGCCGGCCCTCGGTCATCGAGGTGCGCCCGCGCTTCGACGGTGGCTCGCTCGCCGGCTGCTGGCTGAGCGGACAGGTCGGCTGGAGCGGCCCCGCATGACCGCCGCGACGCCCGAGCAACGCCTGGCCGCGGCCGGCCACCGCCTGCCGGCGGCACCGCAGCCGCGCGGCCACTACGCACCCTTCCACCTGTTGCCGATGCCCCATGGCGGCCGCTCGCTCGCCGTCAGCGGCCAGACCTCCCGTGTCGAGGGCGTGGCCATCGCCGGCATCTGCACGCCCGGCGAACCCCTGGATCGCGCCCGTGCCGCTGCCGAGGTTGCGATGCTGAACCTCCTGGCCGCCGTCGCTGCGGCCTGCGGCGGCGCCCTGCCCGAGCGACTCGACGTGTGCCGCGTGCGCGGCTTCCTCCGGACGACCGCGGACTTCACGGCCCACAGTGCCGTGCTCGATGCCGCGTCGGACGTGCTGCACACCGCCTGGCCGGACGCACCCCGCCCTGCACGCACCGTCGTGGGCGTGGCGAGCCTGCCCGACAGCGCCTTCGTCGAGATCGAGCTGGACGCGCTGCTGGCCTAGACCCTCAGCGCCGCCACCCGTACCTCGCCGGCGGCCAGCAGCAGGTCGATGTCGTTGCTGGTCAGCACGAAGCGCATGCCGGCTTCGATGTGACGGCGCAGCAGCGCTGGGTCGACGATGCCGGCCAGCCCCGCGTGCTTGCCGTGCGCCTTGCAGGCCGCGATGACGGCCGCAAAAGCCGACTCGACCGCCGGGTCCTGCAGCTGACCCGGGATGCCGAGTTCGAGCGAGAGGTCGTTGCTGCCGATCAGCAGCACATCCACACCCGGCACCGCCGCGATGCTGTCAGCATTGGCGATGGCGCGCGGCGACTCGAGCATCACGATGCAGAGCAGTTCGTCGTTCGCTGCCGCCATGGCCTGCGGCGCCGGATGCCGCGCGTAGTCGAAGTGCGGCTGCAGCCCGAAGAAGGAGCGCATGCCCAACGGCGGGTACTTGCAGGCGCGCACCGCGGCTGCCGCCTCGACCGCATCGTCGACGTGCGGCACCACGATGCCCTGCGCGCCGCCGTCGAGCAGACGCGAGATGTCGGGCGAGTTCTTGCCCGGCACGCGCACCAGCGGCGCGATGCCCAGCGGCAGCGCGGCCGCGGCGATGTTGGCGGCGGCCGCCGCGTCGACCGGCGAATGCTCGATGTCGATGAAGAGAAAGTCGAAGCCGCAGCGCAGCGCCAGGCCCGCCACGGCCGCGCCCGTGACCTGCTGCACGCCCATGCCCAGCACGGTCTGGCCGGCCTCCAGTCGGCGGCGCGCCACGTTCGGTCGAACCATCATGGTCAGAAGCCCCCTACTTCGCCGCGCACCTGAAACTGGCCGCGCCCCGGGCGACCAAGCCACTGCTCGCCGTCGACGATGAGCTCGCCGCGTGAGAACACCTTCTTCACCACGCCGTGCACGTGCTTGCCTTCGAACAAGCTGTAGTCGACGTTGCTGTGGTGCGAGTGCGCGGAGATGGTCTGTGTGCCCTCGGGGTCGAACAGCACGATGTCGGCGTCGCTGCCGACCGCGATCGTGCCCTTGCGCGGGAACAGGCCGAAGAGCTTGGCCGGCGCGGTGGCCGTGAGCTCGACGAAGCGGTTGAGCGTGATGCGCTTGGGGCGCACGCCGCCGTCGTAGATCACCGTCATGCGCGTCTCGATGCCGGGCGCGCCGTTGGGGATCTTCGAGAAGTCGTGCCGGCCGTGTTCCTTCTGATGCACGCGGCCCATGTGGCCTTCCTTCATGCAGAAGGGGCAGTGGTCGGTCGAGATGAGCTGCAGGTCGTCGGTCTTGAGCGCGGTCCACAGCGCGTCCTGCGACTGCTTGTCGCGCAGCGGCGGCGTCATCACGTGCTTGGCGACCGAGAAGTCGTCGCTGTCGTACACCGACTCGTCGAAGAAGAGGTAGTGCGGGCAGGTTTCGGCGAAGACCGGAATGCCCAGATCGCGCGCCTCGATGACGTGCTTGAGCGCCTCCTTGGCCGAGAGGTGCACGAAGTACACCGGCGCGTTCGCCAGCTCGGCCAGCTTGATGCCGCGGTGCGTCGCCTCGCCTTCGAGGATGGCCGGCCGCGTGAGCGCGTGGTAGCGCGGCGACGTGTGGCCCTGCGCCAGCGCTTCGCGGATCAGCAGCTCGATCACGTTGCCGTTCTCGGCGTGCAGCGCGACCATGCCGCCGTGCTCGCCGACCAGGCGCATCGCCTGGAAGATGGCCGCGTCGTCGACCATCACCGTGCCCGGGTAGGCCATGAACATCTTGAAGCTGCTCACGCCTTCGTGGCGGATGGCGTGCTTCATGTCGCCCAGCACCTTGTCGTCGACGTGCGTGAGGATCACGTGGAAGCCGTAGTCGATGCTCGCGCCGACCGACGCCTTGGCCTGCGTGCGCGCGATGGCGTCGAGCGGACTGTCTTCCTTGCCCTGGAAGGCGAAGTCGATGATGGTGGTCGTGCCGCCGAAGGCCGCGGCGCGCGTGCCCGACTCATAGTCGTCGGCGGTGGTCGAGTCGCCGAAGGTGTTGTCGAGGTGGGTGTGCACGTCGACGCCGCCGGGCAGCACCAGCAGGCCGGCCGCGTCGATGACGCGGGTGTCGGGGCCGACGTCGAGTTGCTTGCCGATGGCGGCGATCTGGCCGTCGGCCAGCAGGATGTCGGCGCGGTAGTCGTCGACGGCCGTGACGATGCGGCCGTTGCGGATGAGGGTTTGAGTCATACGGCGGATTCCTCTGTGGTTGTCAGGCCCGCGGCCTTCAGCGCCTGCGCCAGCATCGCGACCTCGCCGTCGGGCAGCGGCCCCATCGGCGGGCGCATCGCGTCGCTCGGGATGTGGCCCAGCAGCTTCAGGCAGGCCTTGAGCCGCGCGTTGGCGTGGCCGCCGGGGGCCGTGCCGTAGATGGCCTTGGCCAGCGGGTAGATGCGGTCGTTGAAGGCGCGCGCCGAGGCCAGGTCGCCCGCCTGCATCGCGCGGTACAGGCCCACGACCAACTCCGGCGTGACGCAGGCCAGGCTCACCAGGCTGCCCGCGGTGCCGACCGCGAAGCAGGTCAGCAGGTGCTCGTCGCCCGAGGCCATCACCATCACCTCCGGCGCCACGCGCGCCACGAGGCGCAGGTTGGCTTCGTAGGCGGCGGCTTCCCAGCTACCTTCCTTGATGCCGATCACGTTGGGCAGCTGCGCGAGGCGCTCCAGCACGTCCGCCGTGTAGGCGAGCGCACCGGCGCGCACGCCGGCCTGGTACAGGAAGAGCGGCAGCGAGCTGTTCGACGTCGCGATGCGGTGGTGCCGCATGGCCATGTCGGCGTCTTGCGAGAGCGTCCAGGAAAACGGCGGAAACACCAGCACCGCGTCGGCGCCCGCGGTCTCGGCGTCATCGACATGGCGCTGCGCCTCCAGGCTGTCTTCGGCGTTGATGCCGCACACCAGCAGCGTGTGCGGCGGGCAGGCCTGCCGCGCGATCTCGACCACGCGGCGCTTCTCGTCGCGGCCCAGCATGAAGTTCTCGCCCGCATGCCCGTTGATCAGCAAGCCGGTGATGCCGTCGGCACGCGATACGGCCGACAGGTGCGCGGCCAGGGTGTCTTCGTCGATGCCGCCATCGCCCTGCAGCGGGCACACGGTGGCGGCATGGATGCCGCGGAAATGATCGAAGGACTCGGAAGGCATGGCGGCGCGCAATGAAGGACTGCGGCCACCTTAGCGGCGCGTCGGGGCGGCGGCCAATGCGGTTTGGGGGTGGGACTATAAGGGTAGCGAATAGCAGCGCCGCTTGGAGCAACAGCTTGTGCAACAACTTCGAGCCGCTGGGCAATCACAGTCACGACGCTGTCTTGGCTCATATCGGAGCGGCGAGGTTGTTGAGCTTGACCCGGTATGCGGCCGTCTGGCACGAGTTCGGAGCGACGGGGTATGCGGGTAAGTCAGATGACTGCTACGCAGCAGTAGCCGTCGGTCGTCCAGTGTAAGCAGCGGGCTACTCTCGGCCACAACCAGTCGTTGGCGAACGGAAGCTTTCTGGCCTGCTGGTGGATAACTTACAGATCCTCAATGCGGCTGCGACTTGCGCGCAAATGAAGCGCCTGCAGGAAGCGGCGTCGACAACTGCAGCTTGTTGTCAGTGGTGACGGAATCGGTGAGCTATTACAGCTGGGCTAGATAATTCGCTTTTTGGGGTTTGTCACAAAGTCGCGGCGCTGTCGTTGATCCTCAATCGTTGCTCTTGGAAGATCGACTACCACCCCATTGAACCCCTTTTCCGTGTGCTTCGTTATACGCACCTTCCACGGCGATTTGATAGGGAGCAATTTCTTCCATTCCCGAGGATCATGAGGAATGTCGTGGGCCATTATCAAGCCAACGGCCGATCTAGCGCGCATGAATATGCCGTACGGTGCGAAACCGTCGACCGTGCATTCGATCACTTCGCCTACGCATGGCAGTGCAACTGCCGTTGTTGGCCGACGTGCACGCACACGATCAAAGGTTCGATCAGCGTAAACCACCACTACGCGAATTGAATCTCGTACGCGCACGCTGCTGTCCGGCGGGCTGAGCACTGCAAACATGCCACCGGCAAGCTGTAGCCTAATTACGCGGCGCTCGACAGCCACAACAGTGGCGGGCACTTCCTGCCCGCTATCTATCCAGCGGTCAATCTCTGTCCACGCTGGACTTTCTTTGCGGCCGCGAATGCACTTTAGCAATTGCTGCAGCTCCAGTGGCGCAGCTCCAGCATCGAAAGAGTTGAGGATACGCTCTGCCTTGTGGAGCCAACCTGCGTTGGGATGAGCTTGAGCCATGAGTGCCAACTCAGTGGCCAGCTTGAGGAGCGCCTGATCCGTCGGCCAAGCGGTTAACGCCTTAATCAGAACCAATGGCCAAGATCCGTGGGTCCTATGGCCCATACACCATGCGCGCGCTGCCTCGGAAACGCCAGGAAGAGCTGTCAGTCCCCCATCGAGCATCGCCTCGAGCGCGTGACTGGCAGGACCTGGCGCGAGTTCAGCCATTTGGGGTAGCCAGCGAACGACGAGGATATCGGTACGTTGTAGGTCTTCAACCTCAAGCTGCGCGCGACTGAGCAAAAGCGCGTTAAGAATCGGCAAAACATTGTCCGCATTCGAGGCGCCCTGAGCCACGGCGAGCCCGGCTCTTAACAGTCGCTGTACGCTCCAGCCCTCGGGCAGGTCCTGCGCCCGCGTCAGCAGCGCTTTCCAGACGAACTTCCACTGGGCCATGTCTTCCCGCCCTTCCAGCCACTGACAACCCAGCTTAACCAGCCGCTGCTCGCTCCAGCCCTCGGGCAAGGCCTGCGTCCGCACCATCAGCTCCCTCCACATGTGCGCCCACGCGTCCTTGTCTTCTCGCTCTGCTAGCCATTCACCGCCGAGCTTCACCAGGCGCTGCTCGCTCCAACCCTCGGGCAAGGACTGCGCTCGCGTCAACAGTTCCTTCCAGACGTATCCCCACTGATCCTTATCTTCTCGCCCCGCCAACCACACGCAGCCGAGCTCGACCAATCGCTGCTCACTCCAGCCCTCGGGCAAGGACTGCGCCCGCGCCAGCAGTTCCTCCCATATGTACCCCCACTGGTCCTTGTCTTCCCGCCCTGCCAGCCATTCGCAACCCAGCTTGACCAGGCGCTGCTCACTCCAGCCCTCGGGCAAGGACTGCGCCCGCGCCAGCAGTTCCTCCCATATGTACCCCCACTGGTCCTTGTCTTCCCGCCCTGCCAGCCATTCGCAACCCAGCTTGACCAGGCGCTCCTCGCTCCAGCCTTGGGGCAAGGTCTGCACCCGCGCAAGCAGTTCTATCCATACATACCCCCACTGGTCCTTGTCTTCCCGCCCTGCCAGCCATTCGCAACCCAGCGCGATCAGGCTGATCAGGTCGTGTCCTTCCGGTGGGCCAGGCAGTGACTCTTGCCATACATGAGCCCAGTGCCCGCCGTTCTGATGCGGCAACGCATATGCCAGTAGATTTACAAGCGACTGCGGGTCAGCGTTTGGGGCACGACGCAGAGCCTTCCAGACAAAGTGCCAATCGGCCTTGTGACCTTGAAAGCGAAGCCACTGGCGAGCGCAAATTTCCAGCACCTTGCGCTGTTCGTCCTGCGCGTTGTGCCACACCGCTTCCCAGACCTGCGACCAACCCGCTTCGGGTGCGCCTGCGCTGTCGGCCAGCCGGGATACCGCCCAATCGATCAGCGCTGCATGAGCCGGATGTCGGGCCCAAAGGCGGCCCCACCATACCGGCCACCAGCCCAGACCAGCTAACTCAGTCTCTGCCAGATCGATAACCCGCAAGGCGTCCGCGATCAGTTCGTACATCGGCCTGCTCAACACAGGCAGGGCTGCCGGCCAGCAGGCCAAGCTGACGTACATGCCGGCCTGCTGCCGGATGTCGCCGCGAGCTGGGTATGCAAGCCAAGCCTCCACGCATCGCTCGGCTAGGCGTTGCTCGTCGACCACCTGCATACGCTGCGCGCGGGCCTGCCCCCCGTCGGCAGAAAAGGCAAGCAACAGGCGCTGGGCCAGCGCGCTGTGCCCACCCGACAAAGCTTGCTGGAAAGCATCGCCCAAGTCTTCAGCAAACAGACGTGGCCGTGCGGGCTGCAGCAAGTGCAAGTAGATCGCATCGCTCAGGTGCGGATGCGTCAGACGCAACCAGCCCTGCCCGGCTTCGGCCGTTTCGAGCGCAAAGTCGCCATCGCGGTTAATGTCTTCCAGATGCGCCCGGTCTTCGCGGCCCAGCCAAGTGGCCGGCGCACGCATGTAAAGGCGATTGACGGCCAGGCACAGCCGGATGCGCCGCATGAATTCATCGCCATGGTGCCGCAGTCGAGTTGCAAAGCGCTGGCCGAATTTCCGCATGTCGCCGCTGGCCAGTTCAGTTGCCACCGACACAAACAAGCCCTGCCCTTGGGCACACTGTGACAAGGCTAGGCCTGACCAGAGATTGGTCGCCACGGCCGGACCGCTGGTGCCTAGGTGCGGCGCGGCCCATGCCACGAACCTCTCGGTTTCCGCCCGGCCCAGCAGCGGCACCTCATGCGTCTCTACAGAGAAGCCTTGGAAGCGGCTCTGCTCTATGAAATCGTCAGCAAATTCGCTGGGACCGCAGGTAAGCAGCACCGGCCAGTGGCGTGCCCCCTGGTCATCGATCAAGATGCTGATTCGGCCAAGGTCGACAGTGTCTCGTGCATCTAGGTCAAAGATGTCGTCGACTGCCAGAAAGTCGGGCGTCGCCCAGCCTTCGCCGCGGGCAATCTGCGCAAGCGCGTGTTCCAATTCTTCCGGTTTAAGCCACAGCACGCTGTGCCCCGCCTGCACCAAGTCGCTCACCACGTTGAGCAACACCACACTCTTGCCAGCACCGGAGCGGCCCGCTAGCCAGTGCACGCTCAATTCGGACGAGAGTGTCTGCAGAGCCTGCTCGCGCAGTTCCACAGCGCGACATAAGGCTTCGCCAGCCAACCTAGGCCGAGGCATGTACTGGCCGCGACGCCAGCGCTCCCAAGTGACTCGCTTTCCTACCTCCAGCTGCTGTGAAGCTTGCTCTGCGACGAGCACATCGCCGGCTTCGAGTCGCTGCCCGCATGCCGCCGCCTGCACTCGGCCTTGCTGGTAGCGCTCGACTATCGCCTCCCAGCATGCCGAAGCATCGCTTACATCAATCCGCCGATGCAAGATGCTGTCCAGAGCGAAGCGCAGGAACCCAAATGGGTCTGAATGGCGGCCCCATAACGCAGCAAGCGCCTGCCAACGGGGGTTGGACAGTTGCTGGGGCACTCGCAGCCGGCCCTCAGCGTGCAACCTGTTCACCAGCTTGGCGTGCGGCGATGCAGAGGGTAATCTTGCCCAGTCAAGGTCGATGCTTCGGTGTTGGCATACCACACCATAGCAAGGCTTTACCGGCTGAGCCTGTGCTAAGTCCACCGATTCGATCGCTGCGACTTCTTCAGCTGCGCTGTCGAGCGTGGCAGCCGTCAGAGTGCGTTTCACCTGCAGAAGAACTAGCGACCCGTCGTGACCTCGAATGGCCACGTCCGACAGCGCTTCGACAAAGACCTGTCCCGCTTTCTCAAAATCATGTGAGGCGACCAGGCAGCTGACGGCTTGGGAGATCGCGACCTCCGCCTGATAAGCGAAGCCCGCCATCGCATAGATGCCCCCGGTCGCCCGGCGCGACTGAGCCCGCGAATACGCGTTAAGCAGAATATCGACGGCGGCAGGCAACGGAATCATAAGTAGTCTGGCAACCGACCGGCCAACCTTAACGAAACACGCAACATCGCGTAGATACATGTCTGGCAGCAGTCACCAGTTGCACGCAAGGCCTCCAGAACATCGGATTCAAGCCGCAGCTTCCACGGTTGCTTCGTCTGCGCAGCCTTCGAATCCAGGGGCCAGCAGGCCTTCCGCAACTGGACGCTATTACGCGAATGTACCTTGCCCACCCGCCCGGTTTTGATCGCGGGCAACCCCCGATTCAACTCGCGAATTTGACGCTTGATCGCTTCAGCAATCCTCTTACTCCTTCTGTCCGTCCAAGAGAACCGACGGCATGTTCTTGAGTCTGACGTTGACAAAGGCCAAAAGCAACACAACCTCGCTGCGCGGTCCACACCAACAAGACGCATCAATAGATGCAAGCATTGAATGTACAGCCGTTCAATCGCGTCTTTGCCCACGTTGCAATGCTTGGCTCGACGGCACCATCTAGGCGCTCAATCGACTTAACGCGCGCAGGCAGCAGTCGCTGCGCTCCAGAATGGCTTAAGTGCTTGAGGTCACACAGATTCCTCATGGCGCGATGTCTGGGCTCAACGTCGATAGGAAATTACCCGACGCTCGGCGGAGCGTTTGAGGTGGCTGCGAACAAGCAGCTCGAGCGGAATGTATAGCGGCTACTCCGAGCGCAGACAGTCGCACTGACTTCGCCGGCAGACCGCCGTCAGTCTGAAGCAGCCGCCGGCGACTACGCAGCAACTGCGCCACAGCTATGCGGCTAACTGATAGTGCCCCGCAAATATTGAATAAGCCGCACCGGCCTCGGTAAGCCACCCCGCGTCTATCCTGAAAGCGCCCCACCGCTTTTCAGGAACTCGCATGCTCTCCGGCTTCAAGGTCATCAGCTTCAACCACTTCCACGCCGGGCCGATGGCGGCCCAGTTGCTGGCCGACATGGGGGCCGACGTGATCGCGGTGGAGCCGCTTGACGGCGCCTTCCACCGCAACTGGGCGGTGGCCAACCACTTCGTCGCGGGCCAGAGCGTGAACCTGCTGACGACAGGCCGCAACAAGCGCAGCCTGGCGCTGGACATGAAGTCCGAGGCCGGCAAGGCGGTCGCGCGCAAGCTGGTCGAGGGGGCAGACGTGGTGATGGAGAACTTCCGGCCCGGCGCGATGGCGCGGCTTGGCTTGGGCTACGAGCAGATCAAGGCTTTCAACCCGCGCATCGTCTATGCATCGGTCAGCGGCTACGGCGCGAGTGGCCCCGACCGCGATCTGCCGGGGCAGGACTTGCTGCTGCAGGCGCGCTCCGGCTTCGCCGCGCGCACCGGCCGCGCCGACGGGCCGCCGACGCCCGCGGGCCCGGTCATCGTCGACCAGCATGCCGCGTCGCTGCTGGCGATGGGCATCCTCGCGGCGCTGCTGTCGCGCGAGCGCACCGGCCAGGGCCGCCTGGTCGAAGGCAGCCTGCTGCAGTCGGCCATCGATCTGCAGGCCGAGTCGATGACGGCCTGGATGAATGGCGCGCGCTCGGCCACGTCGCGTGGCCCGCACGGGCTGGCGAGCTGGTGCGGCTCGGGGCCTTCGGGCATCCACGCGACGGCCGACGGCCACCTCGCGATCTCGATGGCGGCGCCCGCCGACCTGGCGGTGGCGCTCGACCTGCCCGAGCTGGCCGGCTTCAACACCGCGGACAGCTTCTCGAACAGCACGGAGATCACGCGCATCGTCGCGCAGCGCATGCCCGCGCGCACCACGGCCGAATGGCTGCCGCTGCTCGCGGCGCGCGGCATCTGGCACATGCCGGTGAAGGACTACGACGAGCTGCGCGACGACGCCCAGCTCGCGCACCTCGGCGTGTTCATCGACGCGGAGAGCGTCGAGGGCGCGCCGATCACGATGCTCAACCACCCGCTGCGCTACGACGGCGCGGCGCCGCCCGTGCGCTTCGCGCCGCAGAAGCTCGGCATGCAGACGCGCGAAGTGCTCGGCGAACTCGGCTACGGCGCCGACGAGATCGATGCACTGCTCGCCACCAAGGCTGTCGGCGCACCGCCGGCGCCCTTCTCCCACTGATCCTCATCGCCCACCCATGTTCGACTTCTCCGTCCCCTCCGACACGCAACTGCTGGTCGACACAGTGCGCCGCTTCGTCACCCAGGAAGTGCAGCCGCTCGAAAACGAAACCGAAGCGCTCGGCCACGTGCCGCCCGAGGCCCTGAAGCGCGTGCGCGGCAAGGCGCAGGAGCTGGGCCTGTTCGCGATGAACATGCCCGAGGACTGCGGCGGCGGCGGGCTCGACAACGTGACCATGTGCCTGGTGGAAGAAGAGTTCGGCAAGACCTCCGACGCGCTGATCCGCCGCGTGTTCGGCCAGGTCTACCCGATGCTGCTGCCCTGCAATGCGGCGCAGCGCGAGAAGTACCTGCTGCCCACGGTGAAGGGCGACAAGATCTGCGCCATGGCCATCACCGAGCCCGGGGCTGGCTCCGACGCGGCGTCGATCTCGACCACGGCGCGGCTCGACGGCGACCGCTGGGTGCTCAACGGCGGCAAGCACTTCATCAGCGACGGCGACATCGCCGACTACGTGATCGTGATGGCGCTCACCGACAAGGAGAAGCGCGCCCGCGGCGGCATCACCCTCTTCCTGGTCGACAAGGGCACGCCGGGCTTCACGGTGAACCGCGTGCAGCCCATGATGGGCCACCGCGGCTACGGCCATGCCGAGCTGTCCTTCGACGACTGCCGCATCCCGTTCGATTCGGTGCTGGGCGAGGTCGGCGGCGGCTTCAAGCTGATCATGAACAGCGTGGCCGGCATCCGGCTGGCGCACATCGGCGCACGCGCCGTGGGCATGGCGTCGCGCGTGCTCGAGATGATGCGGACCTATGCGTCGGAGCGGAAGCAGTTCGGCCAGCCGATCGGCGACTTCCAGATGGTGCAGCAGATGATTGCGGACTCGGCCACCGAGATCTTCGCGACGCGGATGATGGTGCTCAACACCGCCTGGGAACTCGACCAGGGCCGCGAGCCGCGCGACAAGGTGTCGATGGTCAAGCTCTACGCCTCCGAGATGATCGGCCGCGTGGCCGACCGCGGCATCCAGGTCTTCGGCGGCATGGGCTTCTGCAAGGACCTGCCGCTGGAACGCATCTACCGCGACAGCCGCGTGACGCGCCTGTACGACGGCACCTCGGAAATCCACCGCATGCTGATCGCCAAGGCGGTGATCAAGAACGGCCTCGTGCTGTGAGCCGCGGCCCCCACGTCTTTCCCGGAGCTTTTCAATGACCGTTCTCAACGTCGGCGACGCCATGTCGTTCCGCAAGACCCTCACCGTCGCCGAACAGGCGATGTTCACCGGCATCAGCGGCAACATGGCGCCGCTCTACGTCGACAAGCGTGCAGCCGAAGGGGCAGGATTCGACAACATGCTGGCCTTCGAGCTGAACGCTGTGGCGCTGGCGACCACGGCGCTCAACCGTGTGGCCGGCACGGCTTGGCGCCTGGGCGGGTTGCAGATCGACTTCGCGCTGCCGGTGCTGGTGGGCGAGACGGTGGAGTCGCGCATCGAGGTGCTCGACGTGACCGACGCCGCCGTGTCGTGCAGCGTGCGCTGCACCAAGTCGACCGGCGAAGTCATGGCGCAAGGCACGGCCAAGCTGGTGCCCTTGCAGCCACGCGGCTGACGCGACGAGGCCAATCCGCCATGTACGAACTCAAGCCTTTCGACAGCCTGCACCTGGGCCAGACGGTGTCGGTGCGCAAGACCATCACCGAGGCCGACGGCGCGCTCTACATCGCCGCCACCGGCGACTTCGGGCCGGTGCATGTCGACGACAGCTACGCCCAGACCACGCGCTTCGGCCAGCGCCTGGCGCCCGGCATCCTGGTCGCGGGCATCTGCACCAGCGTGCTGACCGCCGAGCTGGCGGGCACGCTGGGCATCTCGATCGAAGACCGCTTCTGGTTCACCGGGCCGGTGTTCTACGGCGACACCATCGAGTTCAAGGTGTGGATAGCTCAGATGAACGCCGAGACGCGCAGCGTCATCTGGCAGGCCAGCGCCACCAACGAAGACGGTAAGGAAGTGCTCAAGGCCGAAGCCACGCTCAAGTTCCCGCGGGTCAAGCCGAAGGTGGGCGCGTGAGTGCAGCACCGCAGCTGCACATGGTGCGCGTCGACATCGATCCCGCGCACGAAGAAGCCTTCAACGCCTGGTACGACGCGGTGCACGTGCCCGCCCTGCTCGCCTGCCCGGGCTGGCTGTCGGCCAGGCGCTTCGTCTCGCTCGAAGGCGGGCCGAAGTACGCCGCCATCTACGAGGTGGCGGGCGACTGGGTGTACGACACGCCGGAGTTCCACGCGGTGAAGGGCTTCATGGAATTCACGCCGCACGTGAGCCACTTCATCCGCCAGCGCTTCGCGCCTTTCGCGCGCCCCGAGAAGTCCGAGACGTCCGAGAATTGAGGGCATGCAAACCCTCCGCCCCGAGCCCCTCACCGCCGCCGCCTTCGCGCCCTTCGGCGATGTCATCGAACTGGCCGGCGCCAAGCAGATGCCGATCAACGCCGGCACGACCATCCGCTTCCACGACCTGGCGCAGGTCGACGTGCTGGCCGAAGGCGGCCGCACGCTGATCAACCTGTTCCGCGCGCAGCCACGCGACGTGCCGGTGCGCCTGAGCCTGATGGAGCGCCACCCGCTGGGCTCGCAGGCCTTCCTGCCGCTGGCCGACGCGCCCTATCTCGTGGTGGTCGCACAAGACGAACACGGCCGGCCCGGCGAGTTGCGTGCCTTCGTCAGCAGCGGCTGGCAGGGCGTGAACTACGCGCGCAACGTGTGGCACCACCCGCTGCTCGCGCTCGGCGCCGTGCGCGACTTCATCGTGGTCGACCGCGGCGGCGCCGGCGTGAACCTGGAGGAGTTCCCGCTGGACGAGGCGGTGTGCGTGGCCACCGACGCGTTCGACGCAGCGCGTTGACCGGAACGGGCCGCCGATCCGCCAGCGCGCGGAACGCGTATGGCACGATCAACGGATGCATGAGCCGTCGCGCCGGATACCGTACCGCACCTGGCCTGGCGCACTCGGCGTGGTCCTGGCCATCGGCGGCTATGTCGGCGGCCTCGTCGCCTGGGACCGCCATACGCCCGGCGGCCGGCCGCTGGCTGCGGGCGAAACACTGACGGTCGGCCCGGCGCGCTTCGTCCCCGAGCCCGGGTGGGAGATGGACCTGGCCCGCTCGAAGTCGAGCAACACGCTGATGCTCTTCAAGGGCAGCCACAAATTCCGGGTGACCACGGCGTCGTGGGAGGGCGGCCCGAACGGGCCGATGGCGCGACAGTTGCGGCTGATGGAGCGCGGCCAGGGTCTTCGCATCGAGGGCGAGGTGTCCGACTTCATCAATGCCTGGGGCATGCAGGGCGTGACCTTCGCCTACTTCGGCCCGAAGCTGGCCGGCCGGCTGTGGCAGGTGGTCGACCTGCGGCGCAAGTCGGTCGTGCGGATCGACTTCTACGGCGCCAACGATGGCCTGAGCGATTCGATCGACGATGCGCGCCGCATGCTCGACTCGATGGACCTGGGAGCGCCGCTGTGACCCCGCTCGCCTTCGACCCCGCGCAGGCGGCATGGCCCGTGGGCACCGACTCGTTCTTCCAGCCGCGGCGCGCCGCCTTCTGGCTGCTGGTGGTGCTGATCGTCAACGGCCTGTTCTACACGGTCCAGGTGTTCACGACGGGCTTTCGCGTCGTCCCCATCACCGCCTTTCTCGGGCTGTTTGTGTGGGGGCTGTACGCGCTCGCCTTCATCCTGGCCTTCCGCGCACTCGACCTGCTCGAGCAGCACTCGCCGGAAGCCTTCCTCCTGGCCTTCGCCTGGGGCGGCTTCGGCGCGGTGTACTTCGCGGCACCGGCCAACGTCGCCATCCAGAACCTGTGCGCCAAGCTGGTGTCGCCCGCGTTCGCGGCGGTCTGGGGGCCGGCCATCGCGGGACCGATCACGGAGGAGTTCCTGAAACTCGCGGGCGTGGTGCTGCTGGTGCTGGTGGCCCGCACCCAGTTTCAGACCACGCTGTCGGTGCTGATCGTCGGCGCCATGACGGGGCTGGGTTTCCAGGTGATCGAGAACCTCAGCGACACCGTCAGCAGCTCGCTGAACTTCCCGCGCGAGAGCCAGGTCGCGCCAGTGCTGCTGAACCTGCTGACGCGCGGCATCCTCAGCGGGCTGTGGACGCATGCGGCCTACACGACGATCGCGTCCTTCGGCATCGCCTGGTTCCTGTTGCACCCGCAGCGGCCGATGGCGGCGCGGCTCGCAGCCGTCGTCGCCTGCTTCGCGCTGGCGTGGGCCATGCACTTTGTCTGGAACTCGCCGCTGCTGGAAAACCGCTTCGGCAACGGCTACGGCGACCTGGCGGCGCTGCTGGTCGTCAAGGGCATCCCGGCGATGGCGGCGGCCTGGCTCCTGTGGCGCGTGGCCGCCCGCGAGAACGGCGCCTACCTTCACGGACTCGCCGCCTATTTCTTTCCCGAGCGCGACGTGATCGCCGACGACGAGTGGCTGCGCCTCGGTGCGCCCGTGCTGCGCTACCGGGCGCGTCGGGCCATGGGCCAGGCCTTCGGCCGGCGGGCGCGACGCCTGAAGACGCAATTGCAGCGCGAGCAGCTGCGCCTGATCCGCAAGGCCGCGACCTATGGCCGCGGGCCGCAGACGGCGGGCCATGAGCAGGCCGTGCGGCGGCTCCGTGCCGAGCTGGATGCGCTGACCAACGCAGCTGCTACGCGAAGTAATCCGTCGGACCCGCAAGCAGCTTCAGCGCCGGCGCATCGTCCAACTGCTGCACCACGCTGAACGGGCTCTCGCGCGTGTGCAGCGCCTTCGCGAAGCGAACGCCGGTGCGGGCCTCCAGGTCGCGCAGCGTGATGCGCGCCCACACCCAGTCTTCGAGATCGAGCGCGAGCGACTCCGGCGTGGTCAGCGGCGCCACCAGGTGCTTCTGCGTGAGCAGGAAACCGTAGACCTTCTCCTTGCCGTCCTTCACGTCGACGAAGGCCACGAGCTTCCAGAACTCGTCGGGCACGCGACAGCTCTCGCCGTTCTGCGTGAAGGTGCGGTCGTTCCTGCCGAACACCGGGCCGGCGATCAGCCCGATGCGCAGGCCGTGCGGCGCCTCGGTGTCGAGCAGCGTGTTCTCCAGCCGCCCCCAGACGCCGCCTTCGGGGTCGTCGTCCTGGTTGGCGCTCTGGTTGAAGGCCTCGTGCTGCGGCACGATGTTGCTGTAGAAGCTGCTGTCGAAGTTGCCCTGCCGTGCCTCTTCCGCTGCGCCCCAGCACAGGTCGGCGCGCCGCGCGATGTGGCCCTTGTCGAAGGGGTTGCGCACGTAGATCGCGTCGGTCAGCTGGAAGTCTTCCAGGTCGCCGCGCCGGTCGGCGCGAAAGCCGGTGCGACTGATGCGCCTGAAGCTGTTGCCGTCGATGTTCCAGGCCACGCACAGCGGGTACTTGCGCGTTCGGCTGAGCCAGGCCGAGAAGTGGCAGTAGCGCAGCTCGACCTCGTCGTCGAGCACGGCGAGGTCCTTGCGCCGGCTCGCGGTGAAGGTGGGCACCGGCACGGCAAATCCGGCGAAGCGCGGGTCGAAGCCGGTGCGCAAGGCCTCTTCGTCGGTCGCGGCTTGCGTGGCCGGCGCGGTCGTGAAGGCACCGATGGGCTCGACGTCCAGCGCGGTCATCACCGATTTCGCGTAACAGGCCAGCGCGAACTCGGCCGCCGTGCCTTCGGCGTCGCCCGCGAAGTGAAGCCCCAGCATCACGCCGGTCGGCTTGCCGCGCGCGACGGCCAGCCAGGCCGCGCCCGAATCGCCGCCGCGCGAGATCTCGCGCTCCGGCGGCACCGCCTCCTCGTCGATGCCGATCTCGAAGCCGCCGACCACGGCCGACACGCCGTCGGGGTAGCTCATCTTGGTGTTGACCTCGATGCGCACCACGCGGCCGCGCGTGACCGCGGTGGTTCGACCGCTCTTGACGACACGGTCGCCGATCTCCGGGTCGGCAATGCTGTCGACCGACACGCCGAGCCCCATCACCTCGCCCGACAACGCCCGCCCGAAGACCGAGGCGATGGCGCAATCGCCGGCCGGGCCGAGGTGGCTGCGCAACAGCGTGCCCATGGTGTTGCGATCGACCCGGTTGTCGTCGTGCCGCCCCGGCTGCACGATGTCGGCCCCGACCTGCGCCTGCCCGCCGTGCAGCACATGCCAGTTCGACAGCAGCACGACGGCACCGCTCGTGCGGTCGCGCACGAAGGCGCCGATGGTGCCGGCCGTGGTGAAGCGGTTGCCCACGCTGAGGCCGGGCACCACGGTGTCGGCACGCACCTTGCGCGGGTCCTTGGCCTCGATCTGCACGGCGATGTAGCTGGGCTTGTAGCTGCGCTCGATGACGTCCGTCGGCACCGCGACGCCGTCGATCTCGATGTGCTCGGGAATCGGTGTGCTGCCGATGCCTTCGACCTGCTCAGGCGCGACCTTGCTGTTGACGGTGAACTGGATCGCCAGTGCGCCATCGGCCTTGCCCGCGGTCTGCTTGCGGCCGATGCCGACGCTGGAGATGTTCGGGTCGGCCAGCAGTTGAGCGGCCTTGGTGCGCACGTAGCTGCGCATCTTGTCGAGCAGTTGCTGTTGCTGCTTCGCGCGCGCGCTTGCAGCGGTTTTCTTCGTCGCCATCGAAAAGCTCCAGGTTCGTTCGGCGGGCCGGGTTGGCGCCGCGGTGTTCAGGACGCGGGGGACGACGCCGCCGGCCGCGGCAGCCAGACCTCGACCGTGCGCGGCTGCGCCTTCAAGCCCGCAGGCAGAGGCTTCATGTCCCAGGGTCCGGTCGGTGCCGCCGCCGTGGCCTTGAGCGCTTCGGCACAGGCCCGCATCCCTTCGCCGTAGATCAGGGTCGGCATGGCGTGGCCCGTGGGTGGCGAGCGACCGGCCTTGCGCGAACTCGCCAGCACATCTTCGACGGCCGGCACGTTGGCACCGAGCCCTTGCCATGGCGTGCGAAAGCGGTTGGCTGCACCCAGTGACTCGGGGCCGAAGACCTGGATGTAGACCGTGGCGTTGGCGCAGGCGGTGCGGCTCACGGCGGTCGGCCGCGCCGGCACCGCGGCACCGCTCGCGGGTGGCGCGATCGACGACGCGCCCGGTGCAGCGCCGGTCATGGGTGGTGGCGGCACGGGGGCGGTGTAGGGCGTGGTCGGCGCAGGCGTCGACGCAGCGACCGCAGTGCCGGCGGCGGACGGCGACCCCATGCAGTTCTCCAGCGCCGGCACGGTGCCGCTGTAGTCGCGCGCCCAGTAGCGCGGCGTGCAGGCGGGCGCGCTGGCGGGCTGCAGGCAATCGATGCCGTTGCTGGTGTCGAGCAGCCGCGTGCAGGCGGGGTTCGGGCTCAAGCCGGACGCATCGCCGGTCGCCGGTGCCGTCGCCAACGCCAGCCGGCAAGCGGCCTTGGCGTCGTCGACGATGCTCACCGACAGCTTGAAGTTGGCCATGAAGTTGTCGGCGCCCTGCCGGCACAGCAGCTCGCCGGTGCGCAGCAACTCGGCCGCCAGCGAGGCCGGCGCCTCGCCAGGCGGCGCATCGACGCGCAGGCGCGACCAGCGCTCGCTCAAATCCTTGAAGGCCAGGCCTTCGGCCGCGCGCTTCTCCGCCGCCTGCGTGCGCCAGCTGTCGATGCCCTGCCAGGCCGCGACGCCGAGCGTGGCCGCCGTGCCGAGGCCGATGGACGCGGTGACGGCGCCCGCCTTCAGCACGCGGGCCTGCAGACGACTCATCGTGGCGGCGGCGCTGACCGTGCCCGGGGTCGCCGGCGCCTGCATGGGCTGGCCGTCGTCGGCCTCGAACAGGCCCTGCGTGCCCTGCACGATGCGCGCGAGCAGGCCGCCGTCGATGCGCTGGCCGATCTCGCTCCCCAGGCGGAAGTAGCTTTCCCACTGGGCCTCGTCGAAGAACTGGTCGGTGGTCGGCTGCTGCGGGAACAGCGGGTGGGTCGCCTTGAAGTTCACCAGGTCGACCGGCAGCGAGGCCGACACGTTCGGCTTGACCAGCACGAGGTGGCCGCGGAGCCCGCTGGCGTAGTCGACACGCGCCAGCGCCAGGCAGGCCTGGCTGGTCGGCGAGGCCAGGTCGTTGAGCGAACCGAAGAGCCCGCTGTAGGGCCAGTCGGCGTTGCAGCAGGGCTTGAGGAAGAGGATGTCGGCGTTGAGGTCGATGCGCGCACGGCGGATCAGGATCTCGAGGTCGGTGAAGCGGTAGTCGGGGTCGGCGCCGCAGTCGGCCACGACGATCAGCTCGGCCTCCTGCCGCAGCAGCGCATAGGCGGCGGTGTTCTCGAAGTGGCCGCCGTCGCTCAGGTACCAGTTGGCCGAGCCGCTGCCGGGAAAGGCGCCGAAGCATTCGAAGAGCAGGAAGCGTGTCTTCATCAGCAGCTTGCTCACGCGCGCCGCCGCGCCCGGTTGCAGCAGCCCGGCGCGCTCGCTGTTCCACCAGTAGCCCAGGCGCAGGCCCGCGAACACCGACAGCGCCGCGATGCCGCGCTTGGTGAGGCGCCCCAGCCCCGGCGCGAAGGCCGCGCCCGAGATGGCGGCCCAGGCCCCCAGCGTGAGCGCGTCGTCGCCCTGCGCACGCGTCCACGGCCCGCCCACGGCCTGCATCCAGCCGCGCGGACCGATGGTCAGCGGGAGGCTGCGGCGGTCGCGGTTGAAGAGCTTCTGCCTGGGGTCGTGCGTCTGGTTGATGCACACGTTGATCAGGTGCACCGGCCCGCCCTGCGCATGCGGCGCGTAGTCGCGCTGCGGCAGGTCGTCGCCGGCATCGACCTGGCCCACCGGTACCTCGGGCGGCGTGAGGCCCGACACGTCTCCCAGCGGGTCGCCACCGAGCCGGTGCGCGTTGGCCGCGCCCAGGTAGCCGCGCACGATGCGCGCCTTGTAGAACATGTGCAGCGACGACAGGTTGAGGAAGGCGAAGTGCGGTCCGGTGACCAGCGCGTAGGTGCCGACGATGACGCCGATGGTGCCCAGCCACACCCAGCCCCGCACGAAGTCCAGCCCCACGTCGGGCCGGAACACCGGCAGCAGCACGCCGGCATAGAGCACGCCGATCCACCAGGCGGCCAGGCAGAACGCGACGACCAGGCCGAGCACGCTGGCCAGCGTCATGAGGAACTGCTTGCCGAGGCCGGGCATCTCGCGCTTGCTGCCGAAGAAGGTGGGCAGCACGCCGCGCAACGCCGCGGCGGCCACCAGCAGCACCGCGCCATAGGACGCACGGTTCTCACGCGGTTCGGCCGCCAGCCACCAGGCCAGGCGGTCGAGCGCGCCGAGCAGCGCGATCACCAGCACCGCATGCAGCATGCGGGCCAGCGCATCGGTGAGTTCGTTGCGCAGCGTGGCGGCGTCGCGGTCGCGGCCGCGCCACATCACCCAGCCCAGGCCCACGACCCAGGCGATGCAGAACGCGATGAAGGCCGGCGCCAGCCAGAGCGGGCCGCCGAAGCGGTCTTCGAAGGCCGGCTGGAACCACCGCGCCGCCACGCCCAGCGCGCACCACATCGCGAGGTTGCCGAGCAGGTGGCGCCACGCGCGCCGGTCGCGCACCGACCAGTAGGCGCAGGCCGCCACGATCGACAGCGCCCAGGGCACCAGCGCCAGCAGCCAGAGCGTCGGCAGGCCGGTCGCGATCTGCAGCGCACGCGGCGGCGCCTCTGCGTTGCCCAGGTCGACCCACGCCACCGCTGCGCCCCACGCACCCAGGTTGACTGCGGCCAGCCCCAGCCCGATGAGCGTGGCCGCGATGGCGATCTCGATGTGCGTGCCCAGCAGGTTGCGCAGGTACAGCGCGACGGCGAAGAGCGTGTCGCGCATGCCGCCGGGGATCAGGTAGCGGCCGTTGCCGCGCAGCCACCAGCCGAAGCGCACCTTGTCGACCTCGGCGAAGGCGCCCTCGACCGCGCGCACGTCGTCGGGCGTGGTCGCGCGGCTGCACAGCCGGCCCAGGGTCGAGCCGATGTAGCCGCCGCCCGAGACGGTCGACAGCAAGTCGAAGGCCAGCAGTTGCCGGTGCTGCGCCAGCGCCTTGAGCAGGCCCAGGCAGAAGGTCGCGCTGCGGATGCCGCCGCCCGACAGGGCCAGGCCCCAGGGCCGCCGCCCACTCTCTGCGCCCTCCGCGCCATGGAGCGCACGGCGGCGCTCGCTGACGAGTTCCTTGATGGTGTCGTCCATCCGGCTCCTCTCGGTGAAGGGCGCAATATTTCACGGTGACCGACAGGGGGCAATGTGGCGAACGGGATAGGCCGGGCGGGCGGGCTGGATAAGCTCGCGCGCACCCTCACTCCGAGACGCCGACGGCGCGTCCCCTCTTCCCATGCGCATTCCCCGACGACGCCTCGCAGCCTGGTTCATCGCCGGGCTGGCCGGACTTGCCGCGGCGGGCTGCGCCACCGGCGGCGATTGCGCCGCGAGCCTTGCGGCATCACCGCAGCTCAACGGCGATTGCCGTTTCCAGAACCCGCCCAACCCGCAGGCGCAGCCGTCGCAGAGCGGCTGGAAGATATGGTCGCGCTTCTTCACCGCCGACAAGATCGGCACGGTACCGGTCGACCCGATCCCCGTGCGCAAGCTCGACCGCGCGGCGCTCGATGCGCTCGACAACGGCGCGAACCACGTCGTGCGGCTGGGCCACTCGTCGCACCTGCTCAAGCTGCGTGGCAAGTACTGGCTGATCGACCCGGTGTTCAGCGAGCGTGCATCACCGGTGCAGTGGGCCGGGCCGAAGCGCTTCCATGCGCCGCCGATCACCCTGGCCGAGCTGCCGCCGATCGAAGGGCTGATCCTCTCGCACGACCACTACGACCACCTCGACCTGGCCGCCATCGACGCGTTGCGGGAACGGGTGCAGCGCTACTTCGTGCCGCTGGGCGTCGGCGCGCGGCTGCGCGACGCGAAGGTTGCGCCCGACCGCATCCAGGAGTTCGACTGGTGGCAGCAGGGCCGACAGGGCGAGGTGCAGGTCACGGCCACGCCGTCGCAGCATTTCTCTGGCCGCACGCTGTGGGACCGCGACAGCACGCTGTGGGCGTCGTGGGTGATCGAGAGCGGCGGCCAGCGCATCTTCTACAGCGGCGACTCCGGCTACAACCCCGGCTTCGCGCAGATCGGCGAACGCTTCGACGGCTTCGACCTGGCGCTGATGGAGAACGGCGCCTACGACACCTATTGGCCATCGGTGCACATGACGCCGGAGGAGACGGTCAAGGCCTTCCAGGACCTGCGCGGCAAGCTGCTGTACCTGGTGCACAACAGCACCTTCGACCTCGCCTTCCACACCTGGCAAGACCCGCTCGACCGCGTCGCCGCGATCACCGAACGCGAGAAGATCCCGCTGGCCACGCCAGAGATCGGCGAGGTGCTGACGGTCGGGAAGGCGCGTGCGAATGTGCTGTGGTGGAAGGGGTTGCGCTGACGGACACGGATGACGCTTGGAGGAGCCCGAGATCAATCGACCTTGATATTGCGCGCCCGCACGAGGGTGTTCACGCGCGCCATTTCCTCACGCACGAATCTATCGAAGGCCTCCGGCGTCGTGCCGGCAGGGTTCAACCCCAACTGAAGCAGCTTCTTGCGGACCTCGGGGTCCGCGACAGCGTCCTGCACGGCCTTGCCGAACCGCTGCACGATGTCGGCCGGCGTGCCCTTGGGCAGGAAGATCCCGTTCCACTCGACCACGTTGTAGCCCGGCAAGCCGGACTCGTCGAGCGTGGGCGTATCGGGCAGGCTGGGCACGCGCTTGCTCGAGCTCACGGCGAGCGCCCGCAGCTTGCCGCCCTTGACGTAGCCGATCGTCGAGGCGACGTTGCCGAAGTAGAGCGACACCTGCTCGCCCATCACGTCGGTCAGCGCCGGTGCGCCGCCCTTGTATGGCACGTGCAGAAGGCTCAATTTCGCCTGCTCGTTCAGGGCCTCGCCTGCCAGGTGCGAACCGGTGCCACCGCCTGACGAGGCGAACGTCAGCTTGCCCGGGTTCTTGCGGGCATGGTCGATGAACTCCGCGACGGTCTTGTAGGGCGCGCTGATCGGTACCACGAGGATCTGCGGCGCCGTCGCCACCAGCGAGACCGGGATGAAGTCCTTGGTCGCATCGAAGGGCAGCTTGCGCAGCGACGGGTTGACCGAGAAGGCCGAGGCGTCGTAGAGCACGGTGTAGCCGTCCGCGGCCGCCTTCGCGACATTGTCGGCACCGATCACGCCGCCGGCGCCGGGCCGGTTTTCGATGACGATCTGCTGGCCGAGCGCGGTGCTCATCTGCTGCGCCACGATGCGCGCCGTGTTGTCGGCGCCGCCGCCGGCCGCATAGGGCACGACCATGCGAATCGGCTTTTCGGGCCAGGCGGCCCAGCCGAGCAGCGGCGCGCAGGCGGCCAGGATAGCGATCGATTTCAGGATGCGTTGCTTCATTCGGATGTCTCTTGGTGGATCGTCAAAGAAAGTCGTAGAGCCGCGCCGGGTTCTCGACGAGCACGCGATGCCGTGTCGCGTCGTCGGGCACCCAGTCGCCCAGCAGGTCGAAGAGCTGCGCGTCATCGGGCACCGCGTGTCGTTCGGTGGGGTGCGGCCAGTCGCTGCCCCAGACCAGGCGCTCGGGTGCATGCCGAACCCACGCCTGCGCGAGGGCCGTGGTGTCGGCATAGTGGCCTTCAGCACCGAGCGCCGAATCGAGGTAGGCGCCGGACAGCTTGATCCAGGTGCGGCCCTCGTCGAGCAACCGGCACACCAGGCCGAAGGCCGGATGCGCATGAGGGGCCGGTTGCGGCAAGCGTGCGAGATGGTCGAGCACGACGGTGCCCGGCAGCCGTTCGAGCAATGGGGCGTGCTCGACGAGCTGCGCCGCACTCCAGTGCAATTGCACATGCCAGCCCAGCGCGTGCACGCGGTGCGCCAGCGGCTCGACCATGGCGAAATCCGTCGTCGCATGGGTGGGCGTGTAGAGCGTGAAGCGGATGCCGCGGATACCGCCGGCATGCAGACGCTCGAGTTCCGCGTCGCTCACATCGGGCCGCACGACGGCCACGCCGCGCGTGTGCGCAGCGCCGAGCGCACGGATGGCCGACAGCGTCACGCTGTTGTCGGTGCCATGCACACGCGGCTGCACCACCACCGTGCGCTGGGTGCCGTTGCGTCGCTGAAGCAGCCGGTAGTCGTCGGCGGTCGCGTCGTCGATCATGGCGTCAGCGGCGCCTTGGACCCCGAACCGCCGGTCATAGACATGCATGTGCGCGTCGCACGCCAGCGCGGGTGCGACCAGGGTGGGCTTCTGCGTGCCGGCACTGTGCGGAACGACCTGCGCGAGGTGCATGGCTCAGTCGTCTGTCTCGGCGACACCGTCCCGCGCGGCAAGCACCGCCCGCGTGTGCTGGCCCAGGGTCGGTGCGGCAAAAGGCGTCGGGCCCGGTGTCCGGCCGAACTGCACCGGCCGGGTGAAACCGCGGTAGGAGCCGAGCGTGGGGTGCGCGAACTCCGCCACCATGTCCTCGGCGAGGACCTGCTCGTTGTCGAACATGTCCTCGACCGTTCGGGCGGCCGCGCAAGGCACGTCCTCCCCGAAGATCTCTTCCCACGCCAGGGCACTGCGCCCCGCCAGCGCGGCGTGGAGTTGGGGGACGATCTCGGTGGAATGCTGTGCACGCTTGCGCACCGAGTCATAGCGCTCGTCCGCAGCGAGTTCGGGCAACCCGACCTTCGTGCACAGCGCTTGCCAGAAATGGGGCGTGTTGGCCGAGATGTAGAGGTAGCCCTCGCGCGTCGGATGCAGCCCGGTGATGCCGCCGGAGCGCATGTCGCGCCCCACCTCCTTCGGCTCGCCTTCGGCCCACACCATGCGAGCCGACTGCATCGTCAGGGCCGAACGCAGCAGCGACACGCCGACATACTGGCCTTCGCCGCTTTTCTCCCGCTCGTACAGCGCGGAGGCCACGCCGGCGGCCACCAGCGCGGCTGCGTAGTAGTCGACCACCGAGCCGTAGATGATTTCCGGCGGCCCGCCGCGCTTGCCCTGCAACGCGCACATGCCGGTCATGGTCTGCAGGACCTGGTCGTAGCCCGCCTTCTCGCGCAACGGTCCGGTGTCGCCATAGCCGGTGACGGCGCAATAGATGAGGCGCGGATTGCTTCGCTTCAATTGCTCGTAGGCGATGCCCAGTCGCGGCGGCACGCTGGGCCGGAAGTTGTGCACCAGCACGTCGGCCGTGCGCACCAGGACCATCAGCGCGGCAAGGTCCTCCGCCTTCTTCAGGTCGAGCACCACGCCCAGCTTGCTACGGTTCACGCCGACGAAAGCGCGGCTCTCTGCTTCGAGCGTCGAGGGGTACTTGCGCAGGTTGTCCCCGGCCGGGGGCTCGATCTTGATGACCTCCGCACCCTGGTCCGCCAACAACGAACAACCGTAGGGGCCTGCGATGTAGGCGCTCAGGTCGAGCACCCGCAAACCGCTCAGCGGGCCGGCGGGGCCGCTGCGTGGTGGCAGGCGCGCGCCCTCGTCGTTCGCGTCGGAGCTCATGGCGATTCTCTTTCTCAGTCGGCGGTGATGTTCTGCTGCTTGGCCAGCCGCTTCCAGCGCTCGACGTCCTCGGCAATGACGGTGCCGAACTGCGCCGGCGACATCGGCGTGGCAATGGCGCCTTCGCGCAGGAAGTTGCTGGCGACCGCAGGCCTGGCAAGGATCTGATTGACCGCGGCATTGAGCCTGGCGACCACGTCCGGCGGCGTGCCGGCCGGTGCCAGCAGGCCCCACCAGAGTTCGAATTCGTAACCCGGCACCGCAACGGCCATCGGCGTGAGTTCGGGTGCGATCGGGCTGGGCTGGAGGCTCGTGATGCCGATGGCGCGCAGCTTGCCCGCACGCACCATCGGGAGCAGCGACGGCCCGCTGGAGATGAGCAGCTGCGTCTGGTTGCCGACCAGGTCGGTCACGGCCGGGCCCATGCCTTTGTACGGGATGTGGGCGATCTGCAGGTCGCCCACCTTGGCCTTGAGCAGCTCGGTGCCGAACTGGTTGACGCTGCCCGACCCGGACGACGCGTAGTTGTACTGGCCCGGCTTGGCCTTGATGGCCGAGATCAGCTCGGCGGGTGTCTTGGCGGGGAAGTCGTTGTTGACCGCGACGATGAACGGACCCTTCGCGAACATGGCCACCGGCGCGAGGCCCTTCACCGGGTCGAAGGGCAGCTTGGACTGCACCGCCGCGTTGGTCGTCATGCTCGACGACACCGCCACCAGCGTGTAGCCGTCGGCGGTCGCGCGCGCCACCTGCGCCGTGCCGGTGTTGCCGCTCGCGCCCGGACGGTTGTCGATGATCACCGGCTGCTTCAGGCTCTCACCCAGTTCCTTGGCCACCTGGCGCGCAAAGGTGTCGTTCGATCCGCCGGCCGGGTACGGCACGACGATGGTGATGGCCTTCGACGGATAGGCGTCCTGTGCAAGGGCGGCGCCGCCGAACAGGCAGGTGCTGGCGATGGCAGCCGCCATCAAGGCGCGGCGTTGAAGGCGAAAAGGTGTGTGCATCGGTGTTGTCTCCTGGTTTTGGTATTTGTTGACCCTGCGCTCGTGCGTGGCGAGCCGGGTTTTTTCAGTCGGTCAGCAGTCCGAGGCTTCGCGCGCTCTCGACAATGGCACGCGCCCGGATCACGAAGGGGACATCGATCATTCGACCGTCCACCACGTAGGCGCCCAGGCCTCGCGCATCGGCATCGCGGGTCGCCTCGACCACCTTGCGGGCATGGGCGATCTCTGCGTCGGTCGGTCGGAAGACATCGTTGGCGACGGCGACCTGGCTGGGATGGATGCAGGTCTTGCCGAGAAAGCCGAGATTGCGCGCCAGCATCGCCTCGGCGCGGTAGCCCGCTGCGTCGGCAATGTCGGCGAAGGCACTGTCGTAGGCATACACACCGGCCTCGCCGGCGGCGATGCGCACGGCGAACATCGCCTGCTGGATCGCCGCCGGTTCGCGTCGGGCGATGCCCAAGGGCTCGAACAGGTCACCCAGACCCAGTTGCAGGCCCTTGACGCGCGGATGGGCGAGCGCGAGTTCAGACGCCAGGCGCAGCGCCGAGGGTGTCTCGATGTTCAGCAGCATGCCGATGGGCGAGCGCACGCCGTTGGCCCGCTCCGCGCGCTCCAGGGCGTCGATGGCCGCACGCACGTGCGCGGCGCTCGGCGGCTTCGGCAGATTGATCAGGTGCACGCCGGGCTGGGCCACCGCCGCGATGTCGCGTTCGAAGTGCGGCGTGTCCATCGCGTTGATGCGAACGATCAGCGTCTTGTCGGCCGCGGCCGCTTCACCGCCCTGCAACAGCTGCCGGACGATGTCGCGGGCTTCGTCCTTGCGCGACTCGGACACGGCGTCCTCGAGGTCGATGCAGATGCCATCGGCAGCGCTGCCCAGGGCCTTGGTGAACAACTCGGGTCGTGTGCCCGGAACGAACAGCTTGCTTCTCATGCAGGCAGTGTCTGCCGCTCATGAGATAAGAAAAACACATGCCTTCTATGATCAGAGCATAGAAAATGTATCTTCATGGAAACCGCCTATCTGCAGAGCTTTCTTCTGGTGGTGGACTCCGGCTCGATGTCGGAGGCCGCCCGGCGGCTCGATCTGACCCCCGCCGCCGTGGCGCAGCAGATCCGCGCCTTGGAGCGTGAACTGCACGTGCCGCTGCTGGCCCGCGCCGGCCGGACAGTGCAACCGACCGAGGCCGGGCATCAGCTCGTGCAGCGCGCGCGCAACCTGCTGCGGGAGGTGAGCGATATCAAGGCGGTGCTGGGCAGCGAGGCGGCCGGCGGCGAGCTGCTGGTCGGCACGATCAACACCGCCTTGCACGGCATGCTGCCGGACATCCTCGCAGCCTTCGTGAAGACGAATCCTGGCGCCAAGGTGTTCCTGCAGTCGGGCACGACCGCCCTGCTCTACAAGGCCGTCCAGCAAGGCGAGCTCGATGCGGCGGTGTGCCTCTATCCGCCGTTCGCACTGGCCAAGACCTTCGACTGGATGCCGCTGCGCGAGGAGCCGCTGGTCCTGCTGGCCCCGAGCCGGCTGGCGCGGCGCGACCCGCACGAGCTGCTGCGCACATCGCCGCTGATCCGATACGACCGCAGTCTGGGCGGTGGCAAGCAGGCCGATCGTTACCTGCGCGCCGCGGGCATCGTGCCGCAGGAACGTTTCGAACTCAGCTCACTGCTGGCGATCGCCATGATGGTCGACCGCGGCCTGGGGGTGTCGGTGGTCCCGGACATCGCCTCACCTTTGCTCGACCGCCAGCACGTGGTCAAGCTTCCCCTTCCGCTGCCGTCCGAGCCGCGGCGTTTCGGCATCCTGTGGCTGCGCGCCTCGCCGCGCCTGCGCCTGATCCAGAGCCTGGTCAAGAGCGCGGCCGGCCTCGGCGCGGGCGTGAGGGGCGCGGGCCGCGTGCACCGCTGACGACGCCAGGGGTTGCACTGAGCCTATCGGCCCGGTCGTGCCGCAAGTTGACGCGCCAGCGCATCACGCGCTCTGCCTGCCATGTCCGCGCCCACCCGTTCGGCCAGCACCTGCGTCAGCTGGGTCAACTGACTCGCCGTGATGCCGACGTTCATGCTGATGCCCATGTGCGATTGAAGTTGCGAGTCGGCGCCCGGCAGCGCCGACAACATACCAACGGTCGCGAGTTCGCGGCTTTGCCAGTCAAGGTTGTCGCGCTCGAAGATGTCGCCGAAAAGATGCGTCTTCAGGTACTCGTCCGCCGCGGGTGCGAATTCGAAGAGAGCGCCCCTCACCGGGCTGCCGACCAGCTTCGTTTGATTGGCAGTGCCCGCCGCCAGGAGCGCGTCGCCCTTCGGGATGGGACGACTCGGCGCCCGCCCCTGCGCATCCTGCAGGCCGCGTTGCTTGCGGGCCACGACCACCTTCATCAACTCGCCCAGTGCATTCAGGCTGCGTGGAAATCCGGCGTAGGCGTAGAGCTGGACCAGCACTTCCTTCGCGTCGTTCACGGTGAGCCCGACCGCCAGGCCATGCTCGAGCGCGGCACCGAGGCGCGGGATGTCGCCGGCCGCGCCGAAGGCGGCGATCGCAATGATGGCTTGCTGGCGAACCGACAGCGATTCCGAGGCGGTTTGGGGCTGGGACATGGCGGTCGAATCCGGTGAGGTGGAGGCCGCGTGCACACCGCCGGCCGACAAGCCGAGCGCGAGGCCGACGGCCATCTGCGCGCAGCGCTCAGCGAGCCGTGTACTGCGCATCGCTGACCTTCTCCATCCACTCGACGTTCTTGCCGTCGCGCGTGCCCGTGACGGCGAGGTGCGTCATGGCCGACGTGGGCGATGCGCCGTGCCAGTGCTTGATGCCCGGCGGACACCACACGACATCGCCAGGGCGAAGTTCCTGCATCGGCCGGCCCCACTCCTGCGTGAGACCCACGCCCGAGACGACGACCAGTTGCTGGCCGGCGGGATGGGTGTGCCAGGCGGAGCGCGCACCGGGCTCGAAGGTCACATGGGCACCCGACACCGGGATGTCCGGCCCGGCAGGCCAGACCGGATCCACCCGCACGAGGCCGGTGAAGAATGCCTCCGGCCCGGCGGCCGATGGCTGGGACCCTGCGCGGCTGATTTTCTGTTGACCGCCTGCAGCGGCTGGCGACGGCTCCACGGCGTGAGCGCTGCATGCCTGCATGACACCGAGGCAAGCGACGAGTCGGTAGAGGGGCTTCATGGCTGGTTTCTCCTGAGAATGCCCCACTCTATTTGCGGCGTCTTTGGTTGAGAAGACAGCAGAATCGGCATACACCTGTGAAACGAGATCACCAATGGCCAAAGAAAATCTGAACGATCTGCAGGCATTCGTCCTGGTGGCACGCGAGCGCAGCTTCACCCGCGCGGCCGCGCAGATGGGCGTCTCCCGCTCCGCGCTGAGCCATGCGATGCTGGCGCTGGAAGCGCGGCTGGGCGTGCGGCTGCTCACCCGGACCACACGCAGCGTGTCGACCACGGAGGCCGGCGAGCGGCTGATGAACACCGTCGCGCCTCGTCTGCAGGAGATCGAGGTCGAGCTGACGTCGCTCAGCGCGATGCGCGACACGCCTGCCGGCACGGTGCGCATCACGGCGCACGACCACGCCATCACCACGGCACTCTGGCCCCGCCTCCTGCCCTTGCTGCAGCAGTACCCGGACATCCAGATCGAGTTCAGCGTGGACTACGCCTTCACCGACATCGCATCCCAACGTTTCGACGCGGGCGTGCGCGTCGGCGATCGGGTGGACAAGGACATGGTCGCGCTGCCGATCGGGCCACCGCTGCGCATGGCCGTCGCTGCCTCGCCCAGCTATCTGGCGGGCAGGCCGCTGCCCAAGAAGCCGCAGGACCTCACCGCCCACCGTTGCGTGAACCTGCGCCTCCCCACCCGCGGCAACCTCTACGCCTGGGATTTCGAGAAAGGGAAGAAATCGGTCAACGTGCGCGTGCAGGGCCAGACCGTGTTCAACAGCACCTCGTTGATGCTGCAGGCGGCGCTGGACGGCATGGGTTTCGCCTACGTGCCGCTGGACCTGATGCAGCCGCACATCGATGCGGGCCGGCTCGTCCCCGCGCTGGAGGACTGGTGGCCACGTTTTCCCGGCTACCACCTCTACTACGCGAACCGGCGCCAGATCGCGCCCGCCTTGGCGCTGGTGGTCGAGGCGCTGCGGTACCGCGAAAGGTCCCAGCGATGACGCATCGCTACCTCAGAGCTGCCGCGCGCCACTGAAACGCAACGCCTTCACCACCAGCGAGAAAGCCGGCGAGGGTTGACGCTTGCTGGGGTAATACAGGTGATAGCCGGCGAACTTGGGGCACCAGTCCTGCAGCACACGCACGAGCGAACCGGCCTGGATGTGCGACATCACCTCGTCTTCCGGCAGCAACGAGATGCCCATCCCGGCCAACGCGGCATCCACCTGCGGCGGTGCGGTGTTGAAGATCAGCGGGCCGTCCACGCGCACGTTGACCTTGCGGCCTCGCTTCTCGAAGTCCCACACATACAGCCCACCCGACGTGGGCATGCGCTGGTTGATGCACTGATGCCTGGTGAGGTCAGCGGGGGTCTTGGGGATGGGATGGACCGCAAAGTAGTCGGGTGAAGCCACGACCGCCATCTGCAGCGGCGGGCCGATGGGCACGGCGATCATGTCGTTGTCGATCGTGTTGCCCATGCGGACCCCGGCGTCGAAACGGTCGGCCACGATGTCGCGAAAACCGTAGTTCATGTCGAACTCCAGCTTGATGTCCGGGTACTCGCGCAGCAACGGCATGAGCTTGGGCAGCAGAACGGTGTGCATCACGTGGTCGCCGCAGGTGATGCGCACGGTGCCTGCAGGCTTGTCGCGCAGCTCGGTCAACGCTTCGAGCTCCGCCTCGATCTCGTCGAAGCGGTGGCCGATGGCCTTCATGAGGCGCTCGCCGGCCGACGTCGGTGCGACGCTGCGCGTGGTGCGCGTGAGCAGGCGGATCTGCAACCCTTCTTCCAGGCCACGAATCGCCTGGCTCAGTGCCGACTGGGTCACGCCGAGTGTGCCGGCAGCCTTGGTGAAGCTGCCCTCACGGGCCACGGTCACGAAAGCCAGCAGGTCGTTGAGATTGCGTCGTGGCATGTCGATTTCCGTTTCATCTCGAATTGGTCTGTTTCTCTAATAAATGTATTAAGCATTCATTACCTAGTCAACGCTCGAGCCGATCGGCAAACTTCCGGGCAAGGCGCTCGAGGACGAGAACACCAGCACCTCGTCGCTCACCGCCAAAGGAACATCGACCATGACAAGCACCGCAGACCCCACTTTCGCCGCAGCCGCAGACCCAACCGGCAACGCTTCCGATCGACGCGATTTTCTGAAGATGGCCGGCACCGGTGTCGCTGCCGCGAGCCTGTTGTCGACGACAGGCGGCACGGCCTTCGCGGCGGCGCCGCGGAAGGACACCAGGCTCCCCAACGGCGCCGACAACTTCTACATGAGCGACATGGTTACCGTGCAGCCGGTCGCCTTCAAGAATCAATACCAGATGACCGTCGCAGGGAACCTCTTCGTTCCCAAGGCGCTGGACCGGAAGAAGCACCATCCGGCGATCGTCGTGGGCCATCCCATGGGGGCCGTGAAGGAACAAAGCGCAAACCTGTATGCCACCAAGATGGCCGAGCAGGGATTCGTGACCCTGTCCGTCGACCTCGCGTTCTGGGGCGGCAGTGCCGGCCAGCCGCGCAATGCCGTCTCGCCGGACATGTATGCCGAGACCTTCAGCGCTGGCGTCGATTTCCTGGGCAGCCAGGCCTTTGTCGACATGCAGCAGATTGGCGCCATCGGGATCTGCGGCAGCGGCAGCTTCGTCATCAGCGCCGCCAAGATCGATCCGCGCATGAAAGCCATCGCCACGGTGAGCATGTACGACATGGGGGCTGTCAACCGCCATGCGCTGAAGCACTCACAAACCCTGGCACAGCGCAAGCGGCTCATTGCAACGGCTGCCGAGCAGCGCACGGCCGAATACGCCGGCGGAGCGCTCAGGTACACCAGCGGCACCGAGCATGTCTTGGATGAAGAAACCCATCCGATCCAGCGCGAGTTCTACGACTTCTATCGCACGCCCCGTGGCCAATACACGCCTGCAGGGGCGTCGCCGCAAACCACGACCCACCCGACCTTGAGCAGCAACGTCAAGTTCATGAACTTCTACCCGTTCAACGACATCGAGACGATCTCGCCACGCCCGATGCTGTTCATCACCGGTGACCAGGCGCATTCCAGGGAGTTCAGCGAAGACGCCTACAAGCGCGCTGCAGAGCCGAAAGAGCTGTACATCGTGCCCGGTGCCGGCCACGTCGATCTCTACGACCGCGTGACGTTGATCCCGTTCGACAAGCTGACGTCGTTCTTCGGCAAGCATCTCGTCGCACCGAGCGCCTCATGACGGCGCAGTCCATGGGCGCACTCGCAGGCGGCGCTTCCTTCGAACACCAAGGTGAAGCGCCACCCGCACACTGGGGCGGCGTCTTCGCGATGACGCTGTGTGTTTTCGCGCTGATCGCGTCGGAGTTCATGCCCGTCAGCCTGCTGACGCCGATGGCGTCGGATCTGCATGTCACCGAAGGCATGGCCGGACAGGGCATCGCCATCTCGGGCGCCTTCGCGGTACTCACGAGCCTGTGTATCTCGGCGATCGCCGTGAGGATCGACCGCAAGACGTTGCTGCTTTCCCTGACGGCGACGATGTGCCTCTCAGGCGCCATCGTCGCGCTCGCGCCGAACTACCTGACCTACATGGCGGGCCGTGCGCTGATCGGCATCGTCGTCGGTGGCTTCTGGTCGATGTCGGCGGCCACGGCGATGCAGCTCGTGCCGCCCGCCAAGGTGCCTCGGGCCCTGGCAATCTTCAATGGCGGCAATGCGCTGGCCACGGTCGTGGCGGCACCGCTGGGGAGCCTCCTGGCGTCGATCGTCGGCTGGCGTGGTGCGTTCTTCTGCCTGGTGCCGGTGGCCGCGCTTGCCTTCGTCTGGCAATGGTTCAGCCTGCCCGCCATGAAGGCCCGACCGCGCGCGCAGGACGCGGGCAACGTGCTGCGCCTGCTCAGGCGCCCGGTGGTGCGGCTCGGCATGCTCGCGGTAGGCGTCTTCTTCATGGGCCAGTTCGCGCTCTTCACGTACCTGCGGCCTTTCCTGGAAACGGTGACGAAAGTCGATGTGCCGACCCTGTCGCTCATCCTGCTGACGCTGGGTGTCGCCGGCTTCATCGGCACCGTCGTCATCGGCCGGTTCCTGAAGATCGGCTTCTACGGCACGCTGGCGGTCATCCCGCTGCTGATGGCTGCGATCGCGGTGGTGCTCATGGCGCTGGGCAGCTCCGTGAGCGCCACGACGGTGCTGCTCGGCATCTGGGGGCTGGTGGCGACCGCCGCCCCCGTGGGATGGTGGCTGTGGGTGGCGCGAACACTCCCGCACGACGCCGAGGCCGGTGGTGGGCTGATGGTGGCGGTGGTCCAGCTGTCCATCGCACTGGGTTCGACGGCGGGCGGCCTGCTGTTCGACGGCAGCGGCCACCTGGGCACCTTTGCGTTCAGTGCCGGCCTTCTGGTGGCAGGTGCTGCCCTGGTGGTGCTCACAGCGCGCGCAGAGCGCGCCACCACCGCATGAAACTCGACCCGACGCAGTTGCCCATGACCCACTCACCTCGTCTTCCATGGCGCCTGCGACTGGCAGGCATGTGCGTCGGCCTGATCGTGCTCGCAGGTTGCCATGCAGCCTGGGCCCAGGCGAAGCCGTCACGCCTGTGGATGACCGTCGGCGAACGGCGCTTCGCGGTGACGCTGGCCGACACGGCGGCCGCCCGTGCCTTCGCTGCGCGCCTGCCCTTGACGCTCGACATGAGCGACCTCAACGCCAACGAGAAGAAATTCGACCTGCCCGAGGCATTGCCTGCGAATGCCAGCCGGCCGGGGGCCCTGCGCAATGGCGACCTCATGCTGTACGGCACGCACACCGTGGTCGTGTTCTACCTGAGCTTCGACTCGCCGTATGCGTACACGCGCCTGGGGCGGGTGGACGACCCCGACGGCCTGGCGCACGCGCTGGGACGCAACGATGTCAGCGTCGGCTTCTCGCGGCAATGAGCGACGGCGCCCACCAGACACCCCCCGCGGCGGCTTGGCGCACAGCCCACGCCGTCGATCTTTAAAAAGGACAAAGTCCATGCCCCACGAAATCAGCAACGACCCCCCGGCCGAACTCAGTGCCGACGAAGCCGCCCTTCTGCGGGAGATGCCGGCGCTCGACGACGTCGGCCAGGCGCGACGCACTTTCATGATGCAGACCGGCGGTGGCGGCATCGGGCTCTTCGCGGCCAACCTGCTGGCGACCGAGTCGGCGCTCGCGCAGATGGCACCGGTGCCCGGCGCGGCCTCGGCGCCCGTCGTGGCGCAGAACGTCGTGAAGATCGGCTTCCGGCTGAACGGCGCGCCAAAGACGCTCGAAGTCGATTCGCGCGTCGTGCTGCTCGACGCGCTGCGCGAGCGCCTGGCATTGACCGGCTCGAAGAAGGGTTGCGACCAGGGCCAGTGCGGCGCCTGCACCGTGCTGGTGGACGGCCAGCGCGTGCTGTCCTGCCTCACGCTGGCCGCGACGCTCGAAGGCCGTGAAGTGACGACCATCGAGGGCCTCGCGAAGGGCGATCAGTTGCACCCGATGCAGGCTGCCTTCATCAAGCACGACGGTTTCCAGTGCGGCTACTGCACGTCAGGGCAGATCTGCTCGGCCATCGGCATGCTCGGCGAGGCGCAGCGCGGCCAGGTCAGCCACGTCACCGAGAACGTCGGCAAGACCACCACACGACTCACTGACGACGAGATCAAGGAACGCATGAGCGGCAACATCTGCCGCTGTGGTGCCTACCCGGGCATCGTCGTCGCCATCCAGGAAGTCCATTCGGGCCGACAGGCCGCGCAGACCTGGGGCTTCGCGACCGAAACGCAATTGGCCACGGCCCGGAAGGAGGACGGCCATGCGACCGTTTGACTACGTGCGCGCGTCCGACGCCGCCTCCGCAACGGCCGCCCTGTCGGCCATGCCGCAAGCCAAGTACCTCGCCGGTGGCAGCAACCTGCTGGACCTGATGAAGGAAGATGTGGAGCGCCCCACCCGCCTGGTCGACATCACCCGCCTGCCGCTGCGCGAGATCCAACGGACCCGCGCTGGCCTGTCCATCGGGGCCCTGGCCACCAACACCGAGACGGCCAACCACCCGCTCGTCCGCGAGAACTACCCGCTGCTCACGCAGGCGATCGTTGCCGGGGCGTCGGGTCAGCTGCGCAACATGGCCACCAACGGTGGCAACCTGCTGCAGCGCACACGCTGCAACTACTTCTACGACACGTCGATGCCCTGCAACAAGCGCGAGGCCGGCAGCGGTTGCGGCGCGCGCGAGGGTCTCAACAAGATCAGCGCGATCCTGGGCTGGAGCGAGGCCTGCGTCGCGACCTACCCCGGCGACATGGCCACCGCGTTGTATGCGCTCGATGCCAAGGTGCGCGTCCGTGCGCCGGACGGACGCGAGCGGCTGATCACCATCACCGACTTCCACCGGTTGCCGGGCGATACGCCGCAACGCGACAACAACCTGGAGCACGGCGATTTGATCGTCGCCATCGAGCTGCCCGTGTCCTCGGGCGACTTCGCGCACAACTCGCACTACCTGAAGGTCCGCGACCGCGCCTCCTACGCCTTCGCAATGGTCTCGGTCGCCGCCGCACTGGAGATGGACGGCAGCAAGATCCGGCAGGCGCGCGTGGTGCTGGGCAGCGTCGCCCACAAGCCCTGGCGCAGTGCCGGGGCCGAAGCGGTGCTCGTGGGCCAGCGTGCCGACGAGGCAACCTTCCAGCGCGCCGCGCAAGCCGCGCTGCGCGATGCTCGCCCGCTGGCGCACAACGCCTACAAGGTCGAACTGGGTCAGCGCTCCGTCGTGCGGGCGCTGATGCGCGCGGCGCGACTGGCTTGAGAAAAGGAATCAGATGTCACGCTATCTAGGCAAAGAAACGACCCGGGTCGACGGGCTCGCCAAGGTCACGGGCCAGGCGAAGTACACCGCCGAGTTCCAGATTCCTCATGTCACTTACGGCTTCATCGTGTTGAGCACGGTGGCCAAGGGCCGCATCTCGGCGATGGACACGCGCGAGGCCGAGAAGGCCGGCGGCGTCATTCGCGTCTTCACGCACCTGAATGCCGGCAAGCTCGGCCCGGCACCTGCTTCCGGTGCACCACCGGCATGGACATGGCCGCTGCAGTCGGACCGCGTGTTCTTCAATGGCCAGCCGATCGCCCTGGTCGTGGCCGAGAGCTACGAACAGGCCCGGTACGCAGCGCGGCTGGTGAAGGCCACCTACGAGACCGAGCCGCACAACACCGACTTCTCGAAGGTGCTGGACCGCGCGCAGCCGGACCCCGCCACGGCGAAGGGCACGCCTCGGGGCAACCCCATCGCCGCGATACAGGCGGCGGCGGTCAAGGTCGAAGCGGAATACCGCATTCCGATCAACCACCACAACCCGATCGAGCCGCACGCGGCCATTGCCTTCTGGCAAGGCGATCAGCTCACGATCTTCGACAAGACGCAGGAGGTCTACGGCGTTCAGAAGCACCTGGCGCAAGCCCTGGGCGTGCCGGCTGCCAACATCCGCGTGGTGTCGCCGTTCGTCGGGGGTGCCTTCGGCGCCTCGCTCAAGCCGAACTACTACCCGTCGTTGACGGCCATGGCGGCGCGCGAACTCAAGCGCCCGGTGAAGGTGGTCTACACGCGGGCTCAGATGTTCACGGGGCATGGCTACCGGCCCGACACCCTCCAGAAGGTGGCGCTGGGCGCCGACCGCAACGGCAAGCTGTCGTCCATGATCCACGAGGCTTTCCACAACACCTCGTCGTTCGAGTCGTTCTCGGATTCGACCACGGGCTTCACCCGGCAGGTCTATGCCTGCCCCAACCTGCATGCACCGCTGAAGGTCGCAGCAACCGACCTGGCCACGCCCACCTGGATGCGCGCACCGGGCGCGGTGAGCGGCATGTTCGCGCTGGAAAGCGCCATGGACGAACTGGCCTACGCGCTCAAGATCGATCCGATGGAACTGCGCCTCATCAACTACGCCGAGGTCGACCCGGAGAGCGGCAAGCCCTTCTCCAGCAAGGCGCTGCGCGAGTGCTACCGGCTCGGTGCCGAAAAGTTCGGCTGGAAGAACCGCAAGGCCGAACCGCGTTCGATGCGCGACGGTCGGCTGCTGGTCGGTTGGGGCATGGCCTCGAGTGTGTGGGGCGCGATGCAGATGCCTGCCAGCGCGCGCATCACCTTCCGCGCGGACGGCACCGCCGGCGTGACCAGCGCGACCAGCGACATCGGGCCTGGCACCTACACCGTGATGACCATGATCGCGGCCGAATTCCTCGGTCTTCGGCTGGACCAGGTGCACTTCGAACTGGGCGACACGCGCCAGCCCAAGGCACCGGCGCAAGGCGGTTCGTGGACCACGTCCAGCGTGGGCTCGGCCGTGCGAGGCGCGGCGCTGACCATCGTCGCGAAGCTCCTGGACCTGGCGAACCGGGATGCCGCGTCACCGCTGAAGGGGGCGAGCGCAACGGACGTGGAAATGCTCGATGGTCGCCTGCGTCTGAAGAGCGATCCGTCACGTGCGGTCGACATCGCCGAGCTCATGCGCCGCACCGGCACGAGCGAGATCACCGAGACCTACGACTCGACGCCGTCGCCGGAGCGTGCAAAGTACGCCACGCTGGGCCATGGTGCCCAGTTCGTCGAGGTGAAGGTCGACCCCGACCTCGGCACGGTGAAGGTCACGCGCGTGATCGAGGTCACGGCCTGCGGGAAGATCCTCAACCCGCTCGCGTCCCACAGCCAGGAGATCGGCGGCGTGGTCTGGGGCATCGGCATGGCGCTGGAGGAAGCGACCGAGATCGATCACCGCTACGGCCGCATCATGACCGCCAGCCTGCAGCACTACCACGTGCCGGTGAACGCCGACATCCACGCCATCGAAACCATCTTCGTCGAGGAAGAGGACACCATCGTCAATCCGCTCGGCGTGAAGGGCATGGGTGAACTCGGCATGGTGGGCATTCCGGCCGCCATCGCCAACGCGGTGTTCCATGCGACCGGCCGGCGGGTGCGTGATCTGCCGATCACGCCGGACAAGCTGTTGTGACATGAACATCGACATGCGCTCGAACGGTACCGTCGTTGCGACGGCAACGCTCGACGACAACCCGAGCGCCCGCGATTTCATGGCGCTGCTGCCGCTGGACCTGACCCTGGAAGACTACGAGGCGACCGAAAAGATAGCAGGCCTTCCGCGTGCGTTGTCGGCCCGGCACGCACCCCCCGGTCATGTGCCCTCCGAAGGCGACATCAGCTACTACGCGCCGTGGGGCAATCTGGCGATCTTCCACAGGGACGACGACTACGCAGCCGGACTCGTTCGCCTGGGTCGACTGAAGTCGGGCGTCGAAGCCTTTCGGCGAGGTGGCGCGATGGTCATCAGGATCGATCGAGCCCGCCCCTGATGTTGCGCACCGGCGCGTTGGACGCACTGCCCCGCGCCTCCCACCGCAGCACCGCACGCGCCACCCCGTACAGCGACACAAACACGGCACCGAGGATGAGCAGGTCCGCGCCATAGGGCAGCGCGGCATACCCACCGCCTGTCAGCGACACCACGACGAACACCGCCACCAGGTGCGCGCAGAAGACGGGCAGCGACGCCGAGCCCATGTCCTCCAGCCAGCGCGGCCGCGGCAGCCTGGCCAGCAACGGCGGCCCGAATCGGATCGCGACGATGCACAGGGCCGCGAGGTTGATCAGCCGCAGCGGCCCGAGGCGCCACTTGTCGAACAGCAGGTTGAGCTCCGCCTGATCGCCGAACGGCGCCTGCCCGGTCGGGCCGAAGTGGCGCCAGGCGAAACACGCCGCGGCGATCGCCATGGCCATGCCGAGAATCCACTTCGGGAAAACGAAGGGCTGCGCGCCCGGTGCGCTGCGGCTCGCGCCCATCCACATGCCGAGGAACCAGAGGAACTGCCACGAGAAGGTGTCGAAGGATCCGGTCTCGTTGTAGGGCACCGGGATGTGCAGCGCCGCGCTGGTGACTTCGTAGAACCGCGGCGTGGTGCCGAACTGCGAGATGGCCCACAGGGTCGCACTGAGAGCGATCGGCCACGACCAGCCGTGGCGCATCGCGAAGGCGATCACCCACGGGCTCATCAGCATGAAAAGGATGTACATCGGCAGGATGTCCAGCAGCGCAGGCTGGTACACCAGCAGCAGCGAGAACAGCAGTCCCTCGTGCGGGTTGACGAGGTAGTACCGAACCATGTCCTTGACCGCGGGCTGGTCGAGCGTGAGCCCGAGCGCCACGATGACGGAGAAGACAAAGAGCAGCAGCGCCGCCTGGCTGAAGTAGATCTTGAGCGCGCGCTGCCAGAACCCGATCCGCATGGTGTCCACGCCACGCGTGTAGCCGATGCGGGCGTACACCACGCCCGAGACGAAGGCCGACATCAGCACGAAGCCCTCAGCGGCAGAGACGAAGCCGAAGGGCTGGCCGACCGGGTCGGTGAGCCGCGACGGCACGTGCGTGATCGTCATCAGCACCAGCATCAGGCCGCGCGCGGCATCGAGTTCCCAGAGGCGTTTCATGGCGTGCGGTGGCCCAGGTGAGTGAGTCGAACCGGGGCGATGCATCGCCCGTTGCCACATGGTTGCCCAGCGAACCCGACCGCTGAGGGTCAGGGACGCTGCGCGCGCTGACAGCGCAATGAGGATTCGCGCGTGGGCCCCGTCTCACAGGGCCGGGGTCGACGGGCTCAGCCCTCGTCGGGCCGCATCGGGATGTCGCCGAGCGCCTCGTCGTTGCGCACGTCGCGCGCTGCCTTCATGAGCCCGATCGACAGACCGTCGCCATGGCCCGCGAAGCCCTTCGCGATGCCCTCGAGCGCGGTCGACAGCGGCAGGTCGCCGTCGTCGGCGGCATCCATGCCGATGTTCAGCACGCGAGCGGCCATCTGGCGATAGGTCACGACGCCCGCCTTCTCGAGCACCGCCACCAGGTCCAGGTACAGCGCCAGGTTGAGGTCGAAGGCCAGCTTGGCCGTCACGTCGAGGTTCTCGTCATCGTTGTTCATGGGTGCTCCTGCTGACACTCATTATTGCCAAGGCCCGCCGGGCGATGCGTCAGAAAGTTGCGACACCTGCGGCGCATTCCCTCATTTGCGCGCGCTGCGTTCGCGCGCGCGCCGCACCTGGCGGCTCTGGGTGGCGAATTCGGCCGCACGCTGCTGGATCTGCTTCTTCTCGACGCGCCCCTTGCGCAGGTGGCGACCGAGAAAATAGCTGCCGATGCCGGTGGCCACGGCGATCACCAGGCCGATGGTGCTGAAGTCGATGTTGCCCATGTGTCTCCTTCACTGCACCCGCGTGATCTGCGCCGGCTTGAAGCCCAGGTCGGCGGCCTTGCCCTTGCGGCCGCGCGCGGCCTTGGCGTTGTTGAGCGAGCGGATCTCCAGCGTCTCGTCGCGCTCCTTGCCGCCACGGCCGATGCCTTCGATCTTCACGCTGCGCGTGTAGGCCGCGGCACCGGCGAGCGTGTCCTTGGGGTCGAGGTCGATCAGCGTGAGGCCGCGGCCGCCCTTGGGGAGCACCTTGAGCTCGGTGATGTCGAAGGTCAGGATGCGGCCACCGGTCGATGCGCAGACGACATGCGTCGCGGCCGGCATCGGCTCGGCGCCGCTCGCGCCGCCCACCAATGACGGACGGCAGAGCTGCTCGCCCTCGCCCACGTCGATGAAGGCCTTGCCGCCGCGCTGGCGCGACATCATGTTCTCGACCGAGGCGATGAAGCCGTAGCCGCCGGTGTTCGACAGCAGCAGCTGCGCGCCCACCGGGCCCGCGAAGTAGTGCGCCAGCTGCGTGCCGCTGTCGAGCTCGATCAGCGTGGTGACCGGCTGGCCGTCGCCGCGGCCGCCCGGCAGCGAAGCGACCGGCACGGTGTAGACGCGCACGCCCTTGTCCTTGGCGGTGCCGAAGACCAGCAGCGTGTCGACGCTGCGGCATTCGAAGGCGCCGTAGAGCGTGTCGCCCGACTTGAAGCTGTATTCGGCCGGCGCGCCTCCCGCCGTTGCGGCGGCCTTCTCGCTCGCCCAGCCCTTCTGCGTGCGGACCCAGCCCTTCTGCGACACGATGACCGTCACCGGTTCGTCGACCACCTTCACCTCGGCGACGGCGCGCTTCTCGGCCTGGATCAGCGTGCGGCGGGCGTCCTCGAAGGTCTTGGCATCGGCCTCGATTTCCTTGACCAGCAGGCGACGCAGCGCGGCCGGGCTGCCGAGGATGTCTTCCAGCTTCTTCTGCTCTTCCTTCAGGCCCTTGAGCTCCTGCTCGATCTTGATGGCTTCAAGCCGCGCGAGCTGGCGCAGCCGAATCTCGAGGATGTCTTCGGCCTGGCGTTCGCTCAGGCTGAAGCGCGCGATGAGCGCGGCCTTCGGGTCGTCCGCCGCGCGGATGATCGCGATCACCTCGTCGATGTTCAGCAGCACCAGCTGCCGGCCTTCGAGGATGTGGATGCGGTCCAGCACCTTGCCCAGGCGGTGCTTGGAGCGCTTCTCGACGGTGATCTCGCGGAAGGCGATCCACTCGTTGAGCATCTGCCGCATCGACTTCTGCACCGGCTTGCCGTCGATGCCCACCATCGTCAGGTTGATCGACGACGAGCTCTCCAGCGAGGTCTGCGCGAGCAGCGTGGTGATGAATTCCTCCTGGCTGATGCGCGAGGTCTTGGGCTCGAACACCAGGCGCACCGCCGCGTCCTTGCTCGACTCGTCGCGCACCACGTCGAGCACCGAGAGGATGGCGGCCTTGACCTGCACCTGCTCGGTCGACAGCGCCTTCTTGCCGGCCTTGATCTTCGGGTTGGTCAGTTCCTCGATCTCTTCGAGCACCTTCTGCGTGCTCACGCCCGGCGGCAGTTCGTTGACCACCAGCTGCCACTGGCCACGCGCCAGTTCCTCGATCTTCCAGCGCGCGCGCACCTTGAGCGAGCCGCGGCCGGTGCGGTACGCCTCGGCGATGTCGTTCGCGCTGCTGATGATCTGCGCGCCGCCGGGGTAGTCGGGGCCGGGCACGATCTGCAGCAGTTCTTCGTCGCTCAGCTTGCCGTTGGACTTGATGAGCGCCACGCAGGCGTCGGCGATCTCGCGCAGGTTGTGGCTCGGGATCTCGGTGGCCAGGCCGACCGCGATGCCGCTCGCGCCGTTGAGCAGGACGAAGGGCAGGCGCGCGGGCAAGAGGCGCGGCTCCTCGGTGCTGCCGTCGTAGTTGGGAATGAAGTCGACCGTGCCTTCGTCGATCTCGTCGAGCAGCAGGCTGGTGATGCGCGCAAGCCGTGCTTCGGTGTAGCGCATCGCTGCGGCGCCGTCGCCGTCGCGGCTGCCGAAGTTGCCCTGGCCGTCGACCAGCGGATAGCGTTGCGAGAAGTCCTGCGCCATGCGCACCAGGGCGTCGTAGGCGGCCTGGTCGCTGTGCGGGTGGAAGCGGCCGAGCACGTCGCCGACCACGCGGGCACTCTTCACCGGCTTGGCGCCGACCGTGCCGTTGCTGCCGCCGAAGCCCAGGCCCATGCGCGACATCGAATAGAGGATGCGGCGCTGCACCGGCTTCTGGCCGTCGCTCACGTCGGGCAGCGCGCGGCCCTTGACCACGCTGAGTGCGTATTCGAGGTAGGCGGTCTGCGCGTAGTCGGCCAGCGTCAGCGCGTTCGGGTCTTCGGGGCTCGGGAGGTCGAGCGTGGGTTGGTCGTCCATGTCTTGTTGGCTTCTCTGACTCTGTCTGTCGTGTCTATTCGGTGGCCGGCGGGGCCGTGTCGACGGGTCCCTCGGCCGCGGCGCGCGGCGCGGGGATTTCCATGCGCACCCGGCCCGGCGCCTTGCCGCGGCCGGTGGTCATGCCGGGCTTGAGATACGCGTAGAGCTGCAGCACGGTCTTCACGTAGTTCTGCGTCTCGCGGTAGTTGGGGATCTGGTTGCCGGCGCGCTGCACGGCGCCCTCGCCAGCGTTGTAGGCGGCCAGCGCCAGCTCGATCTGCCCTTCGAACAGGTCGATCAGGTGGTCCAGATAGCGGGCGCCGGCCGTGATGTTGATGCGCGGGTCGAACAGCTTCGCTTCCTGCGTCTTGCGCTTGTCGCCGCGCACGCCGTAGCGCTCGGCCGTGCCGGGCATCAGCTGCATCAGGCCCAGGGCGCCCTTGGGCGACACGGCCTGCGCGTCGAAGCCCGACTCGGTGGCGACCAGCGCCTGCAGCAGCTCGTAGTCGATCGAATGCGTGCGCGCGGCGTCGCGCAGCGCGGCCTTGGCCGACTTGTAGTTGGGCGAGGCCTCGAACAGCGCCAGCAGCGTCTGCGCGGCCGGCGTCACGCTGCCGCCGTTGGCGCCCTTCGGCGCGCGTGCGATGCCCAGCGGCGCGATGCCGTCGGCCGTGTCGAACTGCTGCCCGCCCTTGAAGAAGAGCTGGTAGCGCTCGTCGAGCTTCTCGGCGGCGAAATGCGCCACGCCCTGCGCGTCGACGTAGCCGTAGATGTCGGCGGCGTGCGCGAACACCGGCGCGGCGATCAGCACGAGGCTGGCCAGCAGGGTTCGAAAGCGGGATGCAGACATCAGGGGTTCGTTCGGTCGGTGGGTTTTTCGGTGAGCCGCGTCAGACGTCGATCTCGATGTCGTCCGCCCGGATTTCCATCAGCTCGCGGCGCGCCGCCGCCTCGCCCTTGCCCATCAGCTTGGTGATCTCGCCCTCGGTCTCGCCGAAGGCCAGCCGGCCCAGGCCAACCTGCAGCAGGCGGCGCGTGTCCGGATTGAGCGTGGTTTCCCACAATTGTTCCGCACTCATTTCGCCCAGGCCCTTGAAGCGGCTGATGCTCCAGGCGCCTTCCTTGACGCCGTCCTTGCGCAGCTTGTCGAGCGTGGCGACGAGTTCGCCCTCGTCCAGCGCATACACCTTGGATGCCGGCTTCTTGCCGCGCGCCGGTGCGTCGACGCGGTAGAGCGGCGGCTTGGCGACGTAGACGTGGCCGGTCTCGATCAGCTTGGGGAAGTGGCGGAAGAACAGCGTGAGCAGCAGCACCTGGATGTGCGAGCCGTCCACGTCGGCATCGCTCAGGATGCAGACCTTGCCGTAGCGCAGGCCGCTCATGTCGGGCGTGTCGTTGGGGCCGTGCGGGTCGACGCCGATGGCCACCGAGATGTCGTGGATTTCGGTGTTGGCGAAGAGCCGGTCGCGCTCGACTTCCCAGGTGTTGAGCACCTTGCCGCGCAGGGGCAGCACCGCCTGCGACTCCTTGTCGCGGCCCATCTTGGCGCTGCCGCCGGCGGAGTCGCCCTCGACCAGGAAGACCTCGTTGTGGCGGATGTCCTTGCTCTCGCAGTCGGTCAGCTTGCCGGGCAGCACGGCCACGCCGGAGCCCTTGCGCTTCTCGACCTTCTGGCCGGCCTTCTGACGGGTTTGCGCGGCCTTGATGGCGAGTTCGGCCAGCTTCTTGCCGTAGTCGACGTGCTGGTTGAGCCACAGCTCGAGCGCCGGGCGCACGAAGCTCGACACCAGGCGCACCGCGTCGCGCGAATTCAGCCGTTCCTTGATCTGGCCCTGGAACTGCGGGTCGAGCACCTTGGCGCTGAGCACATAGCTGGCGCGCGCGAACACGTCTTCGGGCAGCAGCTTCACGCCCTTGGGCAGCAGCGAGTGGAACTCGATGAAGCTCTTGACCGCCGTGAACAGGCCGTCGCGCAGGCCGCTTTCGTGCGTCCCGCCGGCGCTGGTGGGAATCAGGTTGACGTAGCTCTCGCGCACCGGCTGGCCGTCTTCGGTGAAGGCCACGCACCAGTCGGCGCCCTCGCCTTCGGCAAAGTTGTCGGCGTTCCTGTCGGCATGGCCGGCGCCTTCGAACAACGGGATGACCGGCTCGCCGTTGAGCGTCTGCATCAGGTAGTCGCGCAGGCCGCCCTTGTAGAGCCAGGTCTGCGCGTCGCCGCTCTTTTCGTTAACCAGCGTGACGCTCACGCCGGGCATCAGCACGGCCTTGCTGCGCAACAGGTGCGTCAGCTCGTGCATCGGCAGCGTCGCCACTTCGAAGTACTTGGCGTCGGGCCAGGCGCGCACCGTGGTGCCCTGCTTTCGGTCGCCGCCAGTTTGCGGGCGGATCTGCAGCGGCTCGATCACGTCGCCGGCCGAGAAGGCCAGCTGGGCCACCGAGCCCTCGCGGTGCGAAACGACCTCGAGCCGCTTCGACAGCGCATTGGTCACCGACACGCCCACGCCGTGCAGGCCGCCCGAGAAGCTGTAGGCGCCGCCCGAGCCCTTGTCGAACTTGCCGCCAGCGTGCAGGCGGGTGAACACGAGTTCGACGACGGGCGCTTTTTCCTCGGGATGCAGGCCGAAGGGGATGCCGCGGCCGTCGTCCTCGATGCTGACCGAGCTGTCGGTGTGCAGGATGACCTTGATCTTCTTGCCGTACCCGGCCAGCGCCTCGTCGGCGGCGTTGTCGAGCACTTCCTGAATGATGTGCAGGGGGTTGTCGGTCCGGGTGTACATGCCCGGACGCTGCTTGACCGGCTCGAGGCCCTTGAGGACGCGGATCGAGCCTTCGGAATATTCGGGGAGAGTCTTGGGGGAAGTCGCCATGGGGGCGGATTGTAGTGATCCGCGCGTCACAGGACTGGATGCTCATACAGTACCCGGCCGATCGATGCGCCCACCGCATCGCCAACCGGACGAAATATCAAGAATGCCAGTCGCCCGGGTAACGACAGCGGCCGGGCCGATTGGCTACAGTCGCCGGATGTCTGCGTCCACCCCCGCCCCACCCTTGTCGCTCAAGCAGGTCCTGATCTGTGGCGCCATGATCGTCACCCTGTCCATGGGCATCCGGCACGGCTTCGGCCTGTGGCTGCAGCCGATCACCCAGGAGCAGGGCTGGACGCGCCAGACCTTCTCGCTGGCCATTGCCATCCAGAACCTCTCCTGGGGCGTGATGGGCGTGTTCGCCGGCATGCTGGCCGACAAGCTCGGCGCCTTCCGCGTGTTGCTGATCGGCGCGGCCTGCTATGCGCTGGGGCTGGCCGGCATGGCGCTGTCGCCGACGCCGCTGCTCTTCGCGCTGACCGCCGGCGTGCTGATCGGCGCGGCGCAGGCGGGCACGACCTACGCCGTGATCTACGGCGTGATCGGGCGGCAGATCCCCGCGGCGCGGCGCTCGTGGGCGATGGGCGTGGCGGCGGCCGCCGGCTCCTTCGGCCAGTTCCTGATGGTGCCGATCGAGGGCCAGTTGATCGCCCGCCTGGGCTGGCACACCGCCCTGCTGGCGTTGGCCGCGGTGGTGCTGCTGATCGTGCCGCTGGCCTTCGGGCTGCGCGAACCAGCGCGCGTGGCCACGCTCGGCGCCCGGCGCGAGCAGAGCATCGTCCAGGCTGTGATCGAGGCCTTCAAGTACCCCAGCTTCGGCCTGCTGATGGCCGGCTACTTCGTCTGCGGCTTCCAGGTGGTCTTCATCGGCGTGCACATGCCCAGCTACCTCAAGGACAAGGGCCTGTCGCCCGAAGTGGCCAGCTACGCGCTGGCGCTGATCGGTCTGTTCAACGTGTTCGGCAGCTACGCGGCCGGCACGCTCGGGCAGCGGCTGTCCAAGCGGAAGATCCTGGCATCCATCTACTTCGGGCGCGCCATCGCCATCTCGCTGTTCCTGATCGTGCCGCTGTCGCCGCTGTCGGTCTACGTCTTCGCGGCGGTGATCGGCTTCCTCTGGTTGTCGACCGTGCCGGCGACCAACGCGCTGATCGCGCAGATCTTCGGCGTGGCCCACCTGTCGATGCTCAGCGGCTTCGTCTTCCTGGGCCACCAGGTCGGCTCGTTCCTGGGCGTGTGGCTGGGCGGCTTCCTGTACGACCGCACCGGCAGCTACGACGTCGTCTGGTACATCGCCATCGCGCTGGGCGTGATGGCGGCGCTGGTCAACCTGCCGGTGAAGGAAGGGGCGATCGCCCGACCGACACCGCAACCGGCCTGAGCGCATGCACGCCTCTACCCGCCATCGCTGGATGCAGGCCGCTGCCCTCGTCATTGGGCTGGCGGTGCTCGCGGGCGTGTTCATGCTCTACACCCAGCCGGCCTTCATGGTGACGCTGATCGACCAGGTGTGGAGCTGCTTCTGACCGCCGATCCGCACGGCGCGCTGCAGGCGCCCTCCCCCTGGATCGTGCGCTGGTCGCACCTGGTGCCGCCCGCCGGCGCGGTGCTCGACGTGGCCTGCGGAGCGGGACGGCACATGCGCTGGTTTGCCGACCGCGGCCATCCGACCACCGGCGTCGACCGCTCGGACCCAGCGGTGCAGGCCGCCTCGCGCCATGGGCGCGTGCTGCAGGCCGACATCGAGGACGGGCCCTGGCCCTTCGACGGGCGGCGCTTTGCGGCCGTCGTCGTGGCGAACTACCTCTGGCGCCCTCGCCTGCCCGACATCGTGGCGGCGGTGGCGCCGGGCGGTGTGCTGCTGTACGAGACCTTCGCCGCCGGCAACGAGACGGTCGGCAAGCCTTCGCGGGCGGACTTCCTGCTGCAGCCCGGCGAACTGCTGGCCGCCTGCGCCGGGCTGCGGGTGGTGGCCTACGAAGACGGCTTCCTGCCGTCGCCGGACCGCTTCGTGCAGCGCATCGCCGCGGTTCGGCCGGCCGCGGGGCTCGGTGGTTCCCCCGAACGGCACCCCCTCGGCGGCCCCGCGCCGGGTCAGTAGAATGCATCCTTTCGTCCCAACCGACAAAGAGACCCCCTTGGAGCAACTCACAGGCAGCATCGTCGCGCTCGCAACGCCGATGCATGAAGACGGCAGCGTCGATTACCCCGCCCTGCGCCGGCTGATCGACTGGCACATCGACGAGGGCACCGACTGCCTGGGCGTGGTCGGCACCACCGGCGAATCCCCCACGGTCGACGTCGAGGAACACTGCGAAATCATCCGCGTGTCGGTCGAGCAGGCCAAGGGCCGCGTGCCCGTCATGGCCGGCTGCGGCGCCAACTCGACCAAGGAAGCGATCGAGCTGGCCAAGTTCGCCAAGGGCGTCGGCGCCGACTCGCAATTGCAGGTCGTGCCCTACTACAACAAGCCCACGCAGGAAGGCCAGTACCAGCACTTCAAGGCCATCGCCGAAGCGGTGGGCGACCTGCCGGTCGTGCTGTACAACGTGCCGGGCCGCACCGTGGCCGATATGGCGCACGACACCGTGCTGCGCCTGGCGCAGGTGCCCGGCATCATCGGCATCAAGGAAGCCACCGGCAACATCGAGCGGGCCCAGTGGCTGATCCGCGACCTGCCCAAGCACTTCGCCGTCTATTCCGGGGACGACCCCACCGCCGTCGCGCTCATGCTGTGCGGCGGCCAGGGCAACATCAGCGTGACGGCCAACGTGGCGCCGCGCAAGATGCACGAGCTGTGCGTGGCAGCGCTGGCCGGCGATGTCGCCACGGCCATGCGCATCCAGTTCGAACTGATGCCCCTGCACCGCCACCTCTTCGTGGAACCCAACCCCATTCCGCTGAAGTGGGCGATGGCGCGCATGGGCCTGTGCGGCGGCGCACTGCGCCTGCCCCTGACCGAACTCGGCGAAGCCAGCCGGCCGGCCGTCGAAGCCGCCCTGCGCGCCACCGGACTGCTCAAGGACTGAGCGGGTCCGCCGAGCCCACCGCATCTCACGCAACCTTTTGCGCATGGCCGACTCCGACAGGGCGGCCGATGCGGCCTCGATTGATCGAACCATTCCACCAAGGAAGACGACGTTGAAGAATTTTTCGCGATTTGCACTGCTGGCCCTGATCGCCAGCCTCTCGGCCTGCTCGGTGCTCGAAGGCGACAAGATCGACTACAAGAGTGCCGGCAAGGCCCCGACGCTGGAGGTCCCGCCGGACCTGAGCCAGCTGTCGCGTGAAAACCGCTACGCCGTGCCGGGCGGTGCCGTGTCGGCCAACAGCTACCAGGCTGGCAAGGCCGATGCGCCGAGCATCCCGACGGCTGTTGCGACGCTGGGCGACGTACGCATGGAACGCGCCGGCAACACGCGCTGGATCGTGATCAACCGCCCGGCCGAGCAGCTGTGGGAACCGGTGCGTGACTTCTGGCAGGAGAACGGCTTCCTGCTGACCACCGAGCAGCGCAACCTGGGCATCATGGAAACCGACTGGGCCGAGAACCGCGCCAAGCTGCCGCAGGACATCATCCGCGGCGCCCTGGGCAAGCTGATCGACTCGGTCTACTCGACCAGTGAACTCGACCGCTTCCGCACCCGCATCGAGCGCACGCCCGCCGGCACTGAGATCTATGTCAGCCACCGCGGCATGGAAGAGGTCTACACCAACAACGCGACCAAGGACCAGACGGTCTGGCAGCCGCGGGCGAGCAACCCCGAACTCGAGACCGAGTTCCTGCGTCGCCTGATGGTCAAGCTGGGCGTCTCGCAGGAGCAGTCGAAGGCCCTGACCGCCAGCGCCGCCAACGTGAGCACCGTGAGCAAGGTCGCGAGCGTCGACGGCCGCCCGGTGGTGCAGATCCCCGAAGGCTTCGACCGCGCCTGGCGCCGGGTCGGCCTGGCGCTGGACCGCACCGGCTTCACCGTGGAAGACCGCGACCGCAGCGCCGGCACCTACTTCGTGCGCTACGTGACGCCCAACCCCGACAAGAAGGAGCCGGGCCTGTTCGCCAAGATGCTCAGCTTCGGCAAGGCCGGCAAGGACGAGAGCCCGCTGAAGTACCGCATCGTGGTCAAGAGCCAGGGCGAGGCCAGCACGGTCTCGGTGCTCAACGAAGCCGGCGTGCCCGACGCCACGGAGAACGCACAGCGCATCGTCAAGGTCATCGCCGACGACCTGAAGTAAGGGCTGCCCGCGTGCTGCGCTTTCGCAGTCTGGGCAGTGGCAGCACGGGCAACGCCACGCTGGTCGAAGCGACCAGCGGCGGGCGCACCTCGCGGCTCCTGGTCGATTGCGGCTTCACCCTGCGTCACCTGGACGCCCGCTTGGCACGCGTCGGCCTGGCGGCCAGCGACATCGACGCCGTCTTCATCACCCACGAGCACGGCGACCACATCGGCTGCGCCCACGCGCTGTCGCGCCGCGAGCGCCTTCCAGTCTGGATGAGCGAAGGCACCTGGCTCGCGACCGGGGGGCGCGACTTCCAGGGCCGCCTGAACCTGGCCCGCGACAGCGTCGACTTCACGGTCGGCGACCTGTCGGTCCATCCCTTCACCGTGCCGCACGACGCGCGCGAGCCGCTGCAGCTGCGCTGCACCGACGGCGCCCGCAGCCTGGGCGTGCTGACCGACCTCGGCCACGTCACGCCCTACGTGCTGGCGCAGCTGGCCGGCCTCGACGCCCTGCTGCTGGAGTGCAACCACGACAGCGACCTGCTCGCCGCCTCGACCTACCCGCCCTTCCTGAAGCTGCGTGTCGGCGGCAACTACGGTCACCTGTCGAACACAGCTGCCGCCGAGATCGCTCGGGCGGTGCATCACGGCGGCCTGCGCCATGTGCTGGCCGCCCACCTGAGCGAGCAGAACAACCGGCCGGAGATCGTGTGCCGGGTGCTGGCCGAGGCGCTGGGCGCCAACGAGCAGGACATGCTCACCGCCACGGCGGCCGACGGCTCGCCCTGGCTGGACGCCTGAGGCGCCGCTTTTCAGAGGGTGCGCTGGCGCATCGCCTCGTACAGGCAGATGCCGCTGGCCACCGAGACGTTCAGGCTCTCGACCGCGCCCATCATCGGGATGCTGATCAGCTCGTCGCAGCTCTTGCGCGTGAGCTGGCGCATGCCGTCGCCTTCGGCGCCGAGCACCAGCGCGAGCGGGCGCTTCAGGTCGCTCTGGTAGAGCGTGCCCGGCGCATCGTCGCTGGTGCCGACGCACCAGATGCTGCGTTCCTTGAGCTCGCCCAGGGTGCGGGCCAGGTTGGTCACCATGAAGTACGGCACCGTCTCGGCGGCACCGCTCGCCACCTTGGCGACCGTGGCGTTGATGCCTGCCGCATGGTCCTTCGGGGCGATCACCGCATGGGCGCCGGCACCATCGGCCACGCGCAGGCAGGCGCCGAGGTTGTGCGGGTCGGTCACGCCGTCGAGCACCAGCAGCAATGGCATCGTGCCTGCGGCTTCCAGGCCTTCGAGCAATTCGTCGATGGAATGGGTTTGCGGAATGGGTTCGACGCGGGCGGCGATGCCCTGGTGGCCGTGGCTGCCGGCGAGCTTGGCGATGCGCAGGGCGTCGGCCTCGACCAGACGCACGCCGGCGTCCTGCGCGCGGGCCTTGAATTGCTGCATGCGCGCATCGCGGCGGCTGGCATCGAAGAGCACCTCGATCACCGACTTCGGCGCGGTCTTGATGCGCACGCCCACGGCATGGAAGCCGAAGATCACTTTGGGAGAAGACATGCGGGGATTATCCCTGCGCGCTCAGGTCCTCTTTTCGTCAGCCGCGACGCGCCCGGCCTCGATCGTGATGCGCCGCTCGCACTGCGCGGCGATGGCGCGATCGTGCGTGACCAGCACGAGCGTGGTGCCGAGCTCGCGGTTGAGGTCGAACATCAGTTTCATCACCTGCTCGCCGGTCGCGAAGTCGAGGCTGCCGGTCGGCTCGTCGGCCAGCAGCAACTGCGGCTGCACGACGAAAGCGCGCGCCAGCGCCACGCGCTGCTGCTCGCCGCCCGACATCACCTTCGGGTAGTGGTTCAGGCGCTGGCCGAGGCCGACGCGGCCCAGCATCTCGGTGGCGGCCTTGCGTGCGTCCTTGCGGTCGGCGAGTTCCAGCGGAAGCATCACGTTCTCCAGCGCCGTGAGGTTGGCCAGCAGCTGGAAGCTCTGGAACACGAAGCCGACCTTCTGCGCACGCAGCGCCGCGCGGTCGTCCTCGTCGATCGCGAAGATGTCGTCGCCGGCGAGCTTCACCGTGCCGCGCGTCGGCGTATCCAGGCCGGCAACGATCGACAGCAGCGTGCTCTTGCCCGAGCCCGAAGCCCCGACGATGGCTGCGGTCTCCCGCGCGCCCAGGGTGAAATGGATGTCCTGCAGAATGTCCAGCGTGCCTGCCGAATCGGTGACCGACTTGAAAACATGATCGACGGCAACAATTGCTTCGGAGGGGGTTGGGGACATTGAAAGGCTTTGCGTGGTGAATCGACGTGACTTTATCGTGATGGGCGCCGTGCTCGGCAGTACGGGGCTTTCTCTTGGGGCCTTCGCGCAGACGCCTGGGACGAAGCCGGTGATCCTCGTGGTCGGCGATTCGCTCTCGGCCGAGTACGGGCTCAAACGCGGCGAAGGCTGGGTGCCGTTGCTCGAGAAGCGGCTGGCCGATCAGAAGATCGCCGCGACGGTGGTCAACGCCAGCATCAGTGGCGACACGACATCGGGCGGCCGTGCGCGGCTGGCTTCGTTGCTCAAGCAGCACCAGCCGACGCATGTGGTGCTCGAGCTTGGCGGCAACGACGCGCTGCGCGGCCTGCCGATACAGAACACCGAAGACAACCTGACGCAGATGACGAAAGCCGCACAGGCCGCCGGCGCCAAGGTGCTGATCGTCGGTATCCAGGTCCCGCCCAATTACGGCAGCGATTACCTCAAGCGCTTCGAGGCGATCTTCCAGAAGGTGGCGACGACGACCAAGGCGGCCGTGGTGCCCTTCCTGCTGCGCGGCGTGGCCGATGGGCCGGACGCGGCGAATCTCTTCCAGCCCGATCGCATCCACCCGGTGGCCGCCGCGCAGCCGCGCATGCTGGACAACGTCTGGCCCGAGTTGAAGAAGCTGCTCGGGCGCTGATGGCCGCACGGCCAAAGAAAAGGCCGCCGCTGCAATGCTGCAGGGGCGGCCGTTTCAAGGCTTTGGAACCACCGGCGATCAGCCGTTCTTGGTGGGCGTGTCCGGCACCGTGGGCGGATCGCGTTCCAGCGAAGCGACGTCCGTTTCAGGGTCTCCGGGGGCCAGCCCCTCGCTGCTCGGGTTGAGCTTGCGGTCGGCTTTTTCCCGCAACTTCTCTTCCTTCTTTTTCTTCTTGGCCAGTTCTTTCTGGCGCTTTTCGTAGCCGTAGTTGGGTGTTGCCACTGCTTCTCCTTGAGCGAGGCAGTCCGGGTGACTGCGTGTAGGTTGACTGTAAGCGATAACCGACGCGATTCAGAGCGCGGAGAGCGCCTGCGCCAGGTCGGCCAGAAGGTCTTCCACGGCTTCGAGCCCGACCGAAAAACGCACCAGCGTGCCGCGGTGCGGCCAGCGTGCCACGCTCGCGTCGCGCATCAGGCCGATGTCGTAGGGCACCACGAGGCTGATGGGTCCACCCCACGAATAGCCCAGCTTGAACAGGCGCAGCGCGTCGCAGAAGCGGTCGACCTCCTGGGCGCTGAAGCGCTCGTCGAACACCACCGAGAAGAGCCCGGCCGCACGGTCGGTCGACCCACACAGGCGCTGCCAGTTCGCGTGGCCGGGCGAACCCTCCAGCGCCGGATGCAGCACCTGAGCGATCTCGTCGCGGCCCTGCAGCCAGTGCGCGATCTCGCGGGCGCTGCGGTCGTGCGCCTCGTAGCGCAGCGTGATGCTCGGCAGCGAGCGCAGCAGCGTCTCGACGTCGCCGATGCCCACGCCCCAGCCCATGCGCATATGCGTGAGCTTGAGCGCCTGGTGCAGCCGCGCGTCGCGCGTGATCACGCTGCCCATGAGCACGTCACCGCCGCCACTGGGGTACTTGGTGAGGGCGTGCACCGAGATGTCGACGCCCTGCCCGCTGCCGTCGAGGTCGAAGGGCGGGAAGGCCAGCCCGGCGCCCCAGGTGTTGTCGAGCGCGGTGACCACGCCACGTTCGCGGCAGACAGCCACCAGTGCCGGCAGGTCGGGGAATTCCATGGTGACGGAGCCTGCGGCTTCCAGCCACACGAGCTGGGTACGATCCGACAGCTTGGCCGCCAGATCGTCCGGGTCCATCGCGTCGTAGAGCCGGTAGCTCACGCCGAAGCTGGCCAGCTCGCCGGCCGCCAGCGCCTTGTTGGGACCGTAGGCGTTGTCGGAGATCAGCACCTCGCCACCGGTCTTGAGCAGCGCGAAGGCGACGAGCGAGATGGCGGCCAGTCCGCTGGGCACCAGCAAGCCATCGGTGCCGCCTTCAAGCGACGCCAGCCGCGCTTCCAGCGTGAAGGTGGTGGGCGTGCCGTGCAGGCCGTAGGTGTAGCCGGCCTTGGTCTTCCAGTCGCGCGCCCGCATGGCGGCCACGTCGGCGAAGAAGACCGTGGAGGCCTTGAAGACCCCGGGCTGCGGTGCGGCGAAGGTCGCCGGCGGTTGATAGGGGTGGTGGATCAGGTCGGTGATGGGGTCGGACATGCCGCCAATGCTAGAGCATCGACGGCAGGACCCCGGTCAGACCGACCACTTCTGGATCAGCTTCTCCGGCCGCATGCTGTCGTAGCCCTCGAAGGGCTGGTGGATCCAGGGGTTGGTCGGCAGGAACTCCACCGAGTAGTCGGGCGTGAAGGTCGACAGGGCCTTGGTCCAGAGCACCGCGCTGCGCAGCTCGGTGATCGGCGAGTACTGCGTGCGCAGCATGTCGACCACCGCATGCAGCGTGTGGCCCGAATCGGCCAGGTCGTCGACCAGCAGCACCTTGCCGGCGATCTCGCCCTTGGGCGTGGTGATGAAGCGCGCGATGTCGAGGTGGCCCTGCACCGTGCCGGCGTCGGCACGGTAAGAGCTGGTCGACATGATCGCCAGCGGCTTGTCGAAGATGCGCGAGAGCACGTCGCCCGGGCGCATGCCGCCGCGTGCCAGGCACAGGATCGTGTCGAACTCCCAGCCCGACTGGTGCACCTTGATCGCGAGCTTCTCGGTCAGGTTGTGGTACTCGTCATAGCTGACGTAGAGATGCTTGCCGTCTTCGGTCAACATGGGTTGTGGTTCCTGTTCAGTCGGCCAAGTAAGGGTGGCGCATCATGATCGTGTGGTCGCGGTCGGGGCTGGTCGAGACCATGTGGATCGGCACGCCGGTGACCTGCTCGATGCGCTGCAGGTAGAGCCGCGCGTTGACCGGCAGCTTGTCGTATTGCGTCACGCCCACGGTGCTTTCGGTCCAGCCTTCGAGCGTTTCGTAGACCGGCGTGCAGCGCGAGATCTCGTCGGCGCCCATCGGCAGGATGTCGGTGTACTCGCCGTCCAGCTCGTAGCCGGTGCACAGCTCCAGCTTCTCGAGGCCGTCCAGCACATCGAGCTTGGTGATGCACAGGCCCGACAACCCATTGACCTGCGCCGAGCGCTTGAGCAGCGCAGCATCGAACCAGCCGCAACGGCGGCTGCGGCCGGTGGTCACGCCCTTCTCGGCGCCCACGGTGCTCATGTGATAGCCCGGCGTGCCCGGCGTTTCCCAGTCGAGTTCGGTCGGGAACGGGCCGCCGCCGACGCGCGTGCAGTAGGCCTTGGTGATGCCGAGGATGTAGTGCAGCATGCCCGGGCCGACGCCCGAACCGGCGGCCGCGTTGCCGGCCACGCAGTTGCTGGAGGTGACGTACGGGTAGGTGCCGTGATCGACGTCGAGCAGCGTGCCCTGGGCGCCTTCGAACAGCAGGTTGGCACCCGCCTTGTGGGCGTCGTTGAGTTCGCGCGAGACATCGGCCATCATGGGCTTGAGCAGCTCGGCGTGGATCATCGCCTCGTCGAACACCATGTCGTAATCGATCGCGGCCGCACCCAGCACCTGCGTCAGCACATGGTTGTGCAGGTCGAGCAGCACGCGCAGCTTGTCGGCGAAACGCTGGGGGTGCTTGAGGTCCTGCACGCGCAGCGCGCGGCGCGCGATCTTGTCTTCGTAGGCCGGGCCGATGCCGCGGCCGGTGGTGCCGATCTTCTCGCTGCCACCCTTCTCGCGGTAGAGCTCGCGGGCGATGTCGAGTGCGGCATGGAAAGGCAGGATCAGCGGGCAGGCCTCGCTGATGCGCAGGCGCGAACGCACCTCGACGCCGGCCTTCTCCAGGCCCTCGATCTCCTCGAACAGCTTGGCCGGCGACAGCACGACGCCATTGCCGATGTAGCACTTCACGCCCGGCCGCATGATGCCGCTGGGGATCAGGTGCAGCGCGGTCTTCACGCCGTTGATGACCAGCGTGTGGCCCGCGTTGTGGCCGCCCTGGAACCGGACCACGCCCTGCGCGCTCTCGGTCAGCCAGTCGACCAGCTTGCCCTTGCCCTCGTCGCCCCATTGGGTGCCGACGACGACCACGTTTCTTCCGGTGGTAACGCTCATGATGGTTCGCTTCTCAAGATTCAGATGGCTTGGACGTTCCACTGGCCGGCGCTCTGGACGAGCTCCCGGTCGCATTGGAACTCGTCGATTTCGCTGTCGTGGCCCGGCAGCACGCAGACCACGGTTTCGCCCTGCGCGCGCAGCGCGGCGATGGCCGCACGCAGGCCGGCCGCGTCGCTCCACGGTGCGCGGATGGCGGCGCGCAATGGTCGGCTCGGCACCACGCCGACCAGCTCGCGCAGGTCGACGCTGAAGCCGACGGCCGGCCGGTTGCGGCCGAAGACCGCGCCTACCTCGTCGTAGCGGCCGCCGCGCACCAGGGCGTCGGCGGCGCCGTTCACGTAGATGCCGAAGCGCATGCCGCTGTAGTACGCATAGCCGCGCAGGTCGGACAGGTCGAAGCTCACGGTCGCGCCGTCGAGGCGGGCGGCCAGTTGCTTCAAGTCGTGCAGCGCGTCGCGCACGGCGGCCGTGTCGGGCAGCGCCGTGGCCGCCTCGTCCAGCACGGTGGCGTCGCCGTAAAGCTGCACCAGGGCCAGCAGGCCTTCGCGCGAGGCCGCGGGAAAGTCGCGCGTCAGCGTGCGCAGTTCGCTCGCATCCTTGGCAGCCAGCGCGGCATGCACACGGGCGATGACGGCCGCATCCACCATGACGCCAGCGAAGAGCGAACGCACGATGCGGGCATCGGCCATGTCGACGATCACACCCGATGGCAAGCCTGCCGCGCGCAGGCAATCGAGCGCCAGCAGCAGCACTTCGGTGTCGGCTTCGAGCCCGGCGTGGCCGTAGATCTCGGCACCGAATTGCAGCGGCTCGCGCGTGGCATGGGGGCGGTCGGGCCGGGTGTGGACCACCGGGCCGCAATAGCAAAGCCGCGTGACGCCTCGGCGGTTCAGCAGGTGGGCATCGATGCGCGCGACCTGCGGCGTGGTGTCGGCACGCAAGCCCATCGTGCGGCCCGAGAGCTGATCGACCAGCTTGAAGGTTTGAAGGTCGAGCGCCTCGCCCGTACCGGACAGCAGGGACTCGAGGTGTTCGAGCAGCGGCGGCATCACCAGCTCGTAGCCATAGCCACGGGCGGTGTCGAGCAGTTCGCGTCGAAGTTCTTCGATGTGGCGCGCCTCGGAAGGCAGCACATCGGCAATGTGATCCGGGAGGACCCAGGCGGACATGGGGATCGGGGGCGTGGTTAAACCGGGATTCTACCGGGCGCGGACAGGGAGCCCGTCGTCGGGCCGACCCGCAAGATGAACGCTCAGTTCAGAATCCAGAGCAGCAACAGGCCAACGAGGATGCTGCACAGGCCGAAGAAGCGCAGCTGGCCGTCGCGCAGCTGCATCAACTGGCCGAAGCCGCGGCGCCAGCCACCCGGCGACACGAAGGGCAGCAGCCCCTCGATCACCAGCACGAGCGCCAACGCGCTCCACAGGGCGTCAGCGCTCATGAAAGCGCTCAGCGCTGGGGCGTCGGGCTGCCGGGACCGCGCAATGCGCGGAAGAAGTCAGACGATGCGGGATCGACCACCAGCACGTCGCTCTTCTTGTTGAAGCTCTGCTTGTAGGCGTCGAGGCTGCGGTAGAACTGCGCGAACTGCGGGTCGCGGCCGAAGGCTTCACTGTACGCAGAGGCGGCCTGGGCATCGCCCTCACCCTTGATCTTTTGCGCGTCGCGGTAGGCATTGGCGACCGTCACTTCGCGCTGGCGATCGGCATCGGCGCGGATCTTCTCGCCTTCGGCGAAGCCGGTGGAACGCAGCTCGTTGGCCACGCGCTTGCGTTCGGCCTCCATGCGTCGGTAGACCGACTCGGTGATCGCTTCCACGTAGTCGACGCGGGTGATGCGCACGTCGACGATGTCCACGCCCCAGGGCTTGGCACCCTTCACCACCGACAGCACTTCGCGCTGCACGTCGGCCATGAGTTGCTCGCGCCGCACGGAGATCAGGTCGCGCACGGTGCGCTTGTTGACGTTCTCCTGGAAGGCGTTGCGCACCACGCGGTTGAGCTGCACGGCACCGGCGTTCTCGTCGAGACCGACGTTGCGGATGTACTCCGACGGGTTAGACACGCGCCAGCGCACGTACCAGTCGATCACCACGCGCTGCTTTTCGGCCGTGAGCATGGGCTCGGTCTCGAGGCTCGACAGCGTCAAGAGGCGCTTGTCGATGTACGACACGTTCTGGAACGGCGGCGGCATCTTGAAGTTGAGGCCGGGCTCGGTGATCACGTCCTTGATCTGGCCGAGCTGGTAGACCACGCCGAACTGGCGCTGGTCGACCACGAAGAGCGTCGAGCTCAGCAGCGCGAGCGCCACCAGGATCGTCGATGCAATGAATCCGATTCTGTTCATGTTCTTGTGCTCCGCTTCAACGTGCGTCGCGGTCGCGCGAGCGGCCGTCGCGCAGTCGCGCGTCGTTGCTGGCCGGTGCCACCGGGATCACCGAAGACTGCGTCGGCGCAGTGCCGGCCACGTTCGGGCTGGCGCCATCGACCGGCGCCCCGGCCGTGCCGGCACCGGTGCCCTGCATCAGCTTGTCGAGCGGCAGGTACAGCAGGTTCGAGCCCTGCTTCGAATCGACCAGCACCTTGGTGGTGTTGGTGTAGATCTGCTGCATGGCGTCGGTGTACATGCGGTCGCGTGTCACCTGGGGCGCCTTCTGGTACTCGGCCAGCACGGCGGCGAAGCGGCCGGCGTCACCCTGCGCCTGGGCCACGATGCGTGCCTTGTAGGCTTCGGACTCTTCCTTCAGGCGCGATGCCGTACCGGTGGCGCGTGGCACCACGTCGTTGGCATAGGCCTGCGCTTCGTTCTTGGCCCGCTCGCGTTCCTGGCCGGCCTTGAGCACGTCGTCGAAGGCCGCCTGCACCTGCTCGGGCGGACGCACGCCGCCCTGCTGCAGGTTGATGTTCACGACTTCGACGCCGACCTTGTAGCGGTCGAGGATGGTCTGCATCAGCGTGCGCACGCGCGGGGCGATCTGGTCGCGCTCCTCGGCCAGCGCCGCGTCCATCTTCATCTTGCCGACCACTTCGCGCACCGCCGTCTCGGCAACCTGCACCACGGTGTCGGCTGGCGCCTTGCTCTCGTAGAGGTAGGCGCGGGCATCGCTCAGGCGGTACTGCACGGCGAACTTGATCTCGACGATGTTCTCGTCCTCGGTCAGCATGGCCGATTCGCGCAGGCCGGTGGAACGCACGATGCTGTCGCGGCCCACGTCGGTCGAACGGATCTGCGTGACCACCACCACCTCGTGGCGCTGGATCGGGTACGGCAGGCGCCAGTTGAAACCGGCGCCGACGGTCGTCTTGTAGCGGCCGAACTGGGTGATGACGGCCTGCTGGCCTTCGTTCACGATGAAGAAGCCGGTGCCCAGCCAGATCAGCACGGCCACGCCGACGATCAGGCCCAGGCCGTAACCGGCGTTCTTCATGTCGGGCTTGAAGCCGCCACCGTTGCCGCTGGGCGGACGGTTGCCGCCGCCCTTGCCGCCGCCGAAGAGGCCGCCGAGCTTGCGGTTGAAGTCGCGCCAGAGTTCGTCGAGGTCCGGCGGGCCCTGGTTGGGGCCCTGGCCTCGCGGGCGTTGGTTGTTGTTGCCCGAAGGCGGCGGATCGGCGTCGGGGCGGTTGGCTGTCGGGCGGTCGCTGTTCGACGCGGGCTCGTCGCCCCGTCCCCATCGGCCGTCGTTCAGGTTGAACATGCCCTGAAAACGTCTCCACACTGGCTTTGCATTCATTCTGTTCGGTTCTCTCGTCAGTGGAGGGATTGTGCCCAATCAGCCGGGTGCATCGTGCAATTCAGCCCCGGCCTCCAAGGACATGCCCGCGGGGACCGAACCGGAGCGGCGCGCCAGCTCGCTGCGCAGCGCCGGCAGCCCGGCGCCGCTGTGCGCGCTCACGAACAGGCGGGGGACCTGCACGCCGTCGACGTCCATCTCGTCCTGCATCTGCAGGGGTTGCTGCGCGCTTTCAAGGGCGTCGAGCTTGTTGAAGATGAGCAACTGCGGAATTTCGTCAGCGCCGATCTCGCGCAGCACCCGCTGCACTTCGGCCAGCTGCTCGGGATGGTGCGGGTTGGACGCATCGACCACATGCAGCAGCAGATCGGCGTCGACCGCTTCCTGCAGCGTCGCCTTGAAGGCGTCGACCAGGCCGTGCGGCAGGTCGCGGATGAAGCCGACGGTGTCGGAAATGGACACCTGGCGCCGGGCATCGCCCAGGTAGAGGTTGCGCGTCGTCGTGTCCAGCGTGGCGAAGAGCTGGTCCGCCGCGTAGGCCCGTGCCTTGACCATCGCATTAAAGATCGACGACTTGCCGGCATTGGTGTAGCCGACCAGCGAGATGTTGAAGGTGTCGCGCCGCTCGCGCTGGCGCCGCTGCGTGCTGCGCTGCTTCTGCACCTTGGCCAGGCGCTCGCGGGTGCGCTTGATCGACTCGTCGATCATCCGGCGGTCGAGTTCGATCTGCTTTTCGCCCGGACCGCCACGCACACCGGCACCGCCGGTCTGGCGCTCCAGGTGAGACCAGCGGCGCACAAGGCGGGTGCTGAGGTATTGCAGCCGCGCCAGCTCGACCTGCAGCTTGCCTTCGTGCGAGCGCGCACGCTGGGCAAAAATCTCCAGGATGAGGAAAGTGCGGTCGTAGACCGCGCAACCCAGCGTGCGCTCGAGGTTGCGCTGCTGCGCCGGGCTCAGGGCCTGGTCGAAGATGACCTCGCTGGCGCGGTGCAGCTCGGCCAGTTCGCGGATCTCGTCGGCCTTGCCGCTCCCGACGAACAGCGCGGCGTCGGGCGCCTTGCGTTTGCAGATCAGGCGCTCGACCGGCGTGAGGCCGGCGGTCTGCGCGAGCAGGCCGAGTTCTTCGAGGGCGCTGTCGAAATGGGGCAGCCCGAAATCGACACCGACGAGAACGACGGCGCCATCCTGGCGGGGAATGTCTTCAGACAAGCGGAATGGGGGTTGGCAGAAAAAGGCGCGGCAGGCGAGCCTGCCGCGCGGAGTGCCGGTCAGGCAGCAGCGTCGTCGCTCTCGGCAGCCGAGAAGTTGACCGCGCGGCCAGGCACGATGGTGGAGATGGCGTGCTTGTAGACCATCTGCGTCACAGTGTTCCGCAGCAGCACGACATATTGATCGAAAGATTCGATCTGACCCTGAAGCTTGATACCGTTTACCAGATAAATGGAAACCGGCACATGCTCCCGACGCAAAGTGTTCAGGAACGGGTCTTGCAAAAGTTGCCCTTTGTTGCTCACGATATTCTCCGTGTTCAAGGAAGAGTTAGAGGACCGAGAACCTTAACACAGGGTTTCCCCGCTGCAGCACGGCGCCCAATGGCCTTGAAAAAATAACGTCTCTTCGGTAAGGGAACTTTGGGTTTCCACCAAGCTCGCCCGCCTCGATTCAGGAAGCGGACTCGCCTCTTTACTTGTCCGCGTAAGGATTCTGCGACGACTTGAATTCGATCCGAAGCGGCGTACCGACCAAATCGAATTCCTTGCGGAAGCGCCCTTCGAGAAAACGCTTGTACGACTCGGTCACGTGTTCCAGCGAATTGCCATGGATCACGATCACCGGCGGGTTCATGCCGCCCTGGTGCGCATAGCGCAGCTTCGGCCGGAACATGCCGGCGCGTTGCGGCGACTGGAATTGCACCGCCTCGAGCAGCAGGCGGGTGAGCACCGGCGTCGACATCTTGCGGGTGGCCGACTTGTGCGCCTGAGCGATGGCCTGCCAGACCGGGCCGAGGCCCTGCCGCTTGATGGCGGAGATCAGGTGCAGCGCCGCGAACTTGAGGAAGGGCAGCCGGGTCTCGATCTGCCGCTGCACCTGCTCGCGCTGGTAGCTGTCGACCGCGTCCCACTTGTTGACGGCGATCACCACGGCGCGGCCGGACTCGAGGATGTAGCCGGCGATGTGCGCGTCCTGGTCGGTCACGCCCTGCGTGGCATCGAGCAGCAGCAGCACGACGTTGGCCGACTCGATGGCCTGCAGCGTCTTGACCACCGAGAACTTCTCGATCGCCTCGAACACCTTGCCCTTGCGGCGCAGGCCAGCGGTGTCGATGAGTTCGAAACGCTGGCCGTTGCGCTCGAAGGGCACGGAGATCGCGTCGCGCGTGGTGCCCGGCATGTCGAAGGCAACCAGCCGCTCTTCGCCCAGCCAGGTGTTGATCAGCGTCGACTTGCCGACGTTCGGCCGGCCGGCCACGGCCAGCTTGATCGGCTTGGCCTCGCCGTTGTCCTGCTCGTCTTCCGGCTCCGGCAGGTTCAGCGGTTCGAGCGCGAGCTCGACCAGGTCGCGGATGCCCTGCCCGTGCGCCGCTGACACGCCGTGCACGTCGCCCAGCCCCAGCTCGTAGAACTCGACCAGCTTGGTGCCGTCGTGCATGCCTTCGGCCTTGTTGGCCACCAGCACGCAGGGTTTGCCCAGCCGGCGCAATTCCTTGCCGATCTCGTAGTCCTGCGCCGAAAGACCTTCGCGCGCATCGACCACGAACACCACAACGTCGGCCTCGGCGACGGCCTGGCGCGTCTGCTTGGCCATCTCCTTGAAGATGCCGCTGCCCGCGTCGGGCTCGAAGCCGCCGGTGTCGATCACGATGAACTCGTGCCGACCCAGGCGGCCGTTGCCGTAGTGACGGTCGCGGGTCAGGCCCGCGAAGTCCGCAACGATGGCGTCACGCGTTTGCGTGAGGCGGTTGAACAGGGTCGATTTGCCAACGTTGGGGCGACCGACCAGTGCGATGACCGGTTTCATGAGCAGCGCCCCTTGGTTGCGTTATTCAGGGCGATAGCCGAACACACCGCCATTGCGGGTGACGACGACGACCGTGTTGCCGGCGAGCACCGGCGTGGCGACGATCGGCGAGCCGTCCGGCGTGGCGCGATCGAGCAGCTTGCCGTCATCGCGCGACACCAGGTGCAGCATGCCGAGTTCGTCGCCGATGATCAGCGAGCGGCCCACGGCCAGCGGCGCGGTCAGCGTGTGGTACTTGAAGTGGTCTACCGACCAGGCGCGCTCGCCGTCGGCACGGCGCCAGGCCACCACGGCACCGTTCGATTCGGTGCCGTAGACGAAGCGGTCGTCCCCGGTCACGCCTTCGGCACCGGACGCCGGCTTGCTCCACAGCAGCACGCCGCGGTTGGTGTCGACGCAGCCCACGCTGGCGTAATACGCCCGTGCGCAGACGGTGTCGCCCACACGGCTCACGCTGCCGGTCAGGTCGACCAGCCGCTCGACGTCGTTGGTGCCGCGCGGTGCCGCGATGGGCGATTCCCAGCGCGAGGAACCGTTCGCCGGATTGAGCCCGGCCAGGCGGCCGCCCACCCCGGTGACCAGCGTGTCGCCCACGGCGAGCAGCACGCCCGGCTTGCGCAGCACCAGGTTCTCGGCGGTGCGCTGTTGCGCCCACAGGCGGCGGCCGGTCTGGCCGTCCCATGCCGTCATGGTGCGGTCGGCGCTCTGCACGAACACGCGCCGGCCGGCCACCAGCGGCGCGGTGAACGCCTGTGCCGGGAGGCGCTGCTTCCACAGCACCTTGCCAGCCTGCAGGGCGACGAGTTCGTTGTCCTTCGTGACGACGGCGGCGATGGCGCCGTCGCTGCCCACGCCTGCGATCAGCGGTGCGCCAGCGTTGGCCCGCCAGCTCTCCTGGCCCGAACGCGAATCGATGGCCACCACGGTGCCGTCGGCGCTGGCGACCGTCACCGTGTCGCCGCTGACGTCGATCTGCAGCGAGAACTCGGTCTTGGGAATGGCGATCTTCCAGGCCTGGCGCACGCCGAACAGCGCCGGGTTGGCCGGCAGGTCGACGGGCTTGGGCTTGGGCGTGCCGGAACAGGCCGCCAGCGCAGCGACCAGCACGGTCATCGCGACGGCGCGCAGCGCGGGTGTGTGGGACACGAGACGAGACAGATTCATGATGGCGATCAGGGGTTCTTGGCCGGCGCCGCAGCGGCGGAGGTCAGTGTCTTGGGGTCGACGCCGACGGCGTTGAGCTTGATCTCGACCAGGCGACGGTATTCGTTGCCGGCATCGAAGGCGGTCCACGCCTTCTGGTACTCGGTCTTGGCCTCGTCGCGCTTGCCTTGTGCCAAGTAGATGTCGCCCTTGCGGTCGGCGATGAGCGCGTCGAATTCCTTCGGAACCGGCGACGCGAGCTGCTTGAGCGCGTCGTCGTAGGACTTCTGCTGCAGCAACTCGGCCGACAGGCGCAGCCGGGCGATCGCCTGGTAGCCGGGGTCGACCGCGTTCTGCGCGACCCATTCGAGTGCGGCACGCGATCCATCGGCCTTGCCCTGCTCGTTCAGTGTCTTGGCCGCCAGCAGGCCGGCCTGCTGCGCGTAGACGGTACCGGCAAAGCGGTTCTTCATCTCGCCGAGCGCACGCTCGATGCGTGCGGCGTCATTGGCCTGGGCGCTGCGCTCGACTTCGTCGTAGAGCGCCGACGCCTGCGCGGCCTTGGTCCGCTGGAAGTACTGCCAGCCGTTCCACGCCATGAAGGCGCCGGCCGCCAGCAGCACGACCCAGGTGATGAGCGTGCCGTAGGTGTTCCAGAAATGCTTCAGCTGGTCGAGCTGTTCCTGCTCTTCGAGGTCGAGATGGGTGGCCATGCGCTGTCAGGTGAGAAGGGTCGGCGATTGTAGAGTGGCCGCCCAGGCGCCCACGTCGGAGAGCGAACGCACGGTCTGGGCGCCGCTGCCGTCGCGCAGCGCCTTCACGGTGATCTCGCCGCGGGCCAGCTCGTCGGCGCCGAACACCAGCGCATAGGCTGCGCCGCTGGCGTCGGCCTTCTTGAATTGCGACTTGAAGCTGCCGAGCCCGTCGACCGTGCTGGCGTGCATCTGGACGCGCACGCCGGCCTCGCGCAACTGCTGCAGCACACGCAGCGCCACCGGCATGGCCGCGGCATCGGGGATCACGGCGTAGGCGTCCGGCACCGGCAGCGGCACCGGCGTGCCCTGCTCCTTCACGAGCTCGAGCACGCGCTCGATGCCCATGGCCCAACCCACCGCCGGCGCCGGCTTGCCACCGATCTGCGCGATCAGGTCGTCGTAGCGGCCACCGGCACACACCGTGCCTTGCGCCCCGAGACGGTCGGTCACAAACTCGAACACGGTGAGGTTGTAGTAGTCCAGGCCGCGCACCAGGCGCGGGTTGATCGTGTAGCCGATGCCGTTGGCGTCGAGGATGGCGCGCAGGCCGTCGAAGTGCGCAAGCGACTCGGCACCGAGGAAGTCGATCAGCTTCGGCGCCGACTCGACCACGTCCTTCATGGCTGGGTTCTTGGTGTCGAGGATGCGCAGCGGGTTGCTGTGCAGCCGGCGCTTGGCCTCTTCGTCGAGCGTGTCGGCGTGGGCCTCGAAATGCTGGATGAGTTCCGCACGGTGCGCCGCGCGCTCCGGCGGCTGGCCCAGGCTGTTGAGTTCGAGGCGCACGTCGGCGAGGCCGATCGCCTTCCAGAGCGCCGTCGCCAGCAGGATCAGCTCGGCATCGACTTCGGGACCGGCGAAGCCCAGCACCTCGGCGCCGACCTGGTGGAACTGCCGGTAGCGGCCGCGCTGCGGACGCTCGTGGCGGAACATCGGGCCGGTGTACCAGAGGCGCTTGCCGCCGTCGTACAGCATCGAATGCTCGATGACCGCGCGCACCAGGCTGGCGGTGCCCTCGGGGCGCAGCGTGAGCTGTTCGCCGTTGAGCTTGTCTTCGAAGGAGTACATCTCCTTCTCGACGATGTCGGTGACCTCGCCGATGCCGCGCACGAACAACGCCGTGTGCTCGACGATGGGCGTGCGCACGTTGCGGTAGGCGTAGCGGCCCATCAGGTCGCGCACGATGGCTTCGAGCCATTCCCAGCGCGCCGATTCCGGCGGCAGGATGTCGTTCATGCCTTTGACGGCATTCAATTTGTCGGCCATGGGATCCAGGGAGAAAAAATCAGGCGGCGGAAGCAGCGTGCTCGCTGCCGAAGCGCTTCTCGATGTAGGTTTCGACGAGCTGGTGGAACTCGTTGGCGATGTTGTCGCCGCGCAGCGTGAGCGCCTTCTCGCCGTCGATGAAGACCGGCGCGGCCGGGGCCTCGCCGGTGCCGGGCAGGCTGATGCCGATGTCGGCATGCTTGCTCTCGCCCGGGCCGTTGACGATGCAACCCATCACGGCCACCTTGAGGTTCTCGACACCGGGGTACTTCGTGCGCCACACCGGCATCTGTTGCCGCAGATAGTCGTCGATCTGCTTGGCCAATTCCTGGAAGGTCGTGCTGGTCGTGCGGCCGCAACCCGGGCAGGCGGTGACGCTCGGCACGAACATGCGCAGGCCCAGCGCCTGCAGGATCTCGTTGGCGATCACCACCTCCTGCGTGCGCGCTTCGCCCGGCTGCGGCGTGAGCGACACGCGGATGGTGTCGCCGATGCCTTCCTGCAGCAGGATCGACAGCGCGGTCGCCGACGCCACCGTGCCCTTGGTGCCCATGCCGGCTTCGGTCAGGCCCAGGTGCAGCGGATAGCTGCAGCGCCTGGCGAGTTCGCGGTAGACAGAGATCAAATCCTGCACGCCGCTCACCTTGCAGCTGAGGATGATCTGGTCGCCGTTCATGCCCATCGACTCGGCGAGCTTCGCGGAATCGATCGCCGACGTGATCAGCGCCTCGTACATCACCGACTTGGCACCCCACGGCGTGGCGCGCTGGCTGTTGACGTCCATCAGGTGCGCCAGCAGATCCTGGTCGAGGCTGCCCCAGTTCACGCCGATGCGCACCGGCTTGTTCCAGCGCATCGCGGCCTCGATCATCTGGCCGAACTGCTTGTCCTTCTTGTCGCCCTTGCCCACGTTGCCGGGGTTGATGCGGTACTTGCTGAGCGCCTCGGCGCAGGCCGGATAGTCGGTGAGCAGGCGGTGGCCGTTGTAGTGGAAGTCGCCGATCAGCGGCACGTCGATGCCCATGCGGTCGAGCTGCTCGCGGATGTAGGGCACCTGGGCCGCAGCCTCGGGCGTGTTGACCGTGATGCGGACCATCTCGGAGCCGGCGATGGCCAGCTCCTTGACCTGGATCGCGGTGCCGATGGCGTCGACCGTGTCGGTGTTGGTCATCGACTGCACGCGCACGGGTGCGTCGCCGCCCACCGTCACGGTGCGCGGCCCCCAGACCACGCTGGCCTGGCGCGAGCGGCGCGCCAGCGGCGCGGCGGGTTCGATCGGCAGGCTTTCTTCGCTCATGGCTTCACCTCGAAACGCGCCACACCACCGGAACGCGCGAGTGGCGTCAGGTCGAAGGGCTTGCCCTTGACTTGCACCGTGACCCCGCTGGCGCGCCCGACGACCACCGACAACGGCAGCGTGCCGCTCAGGCCGACGGTTTCGCCAGGCGTCACGATGCGGCGCAGCAGCGCCTTGCCCGTCGCGTCGGTCACGGTGATCCACGAGTCGGCACTCGCCACGAACACCAGCGCGTCGCTGCCGCTGGATGCCGGCGTGGCCACTGAGGCCACCGGCACCGACGGGCTCGGGACCGTCTGAACGGACGATACCGCCGGCACTTCGCTCGGTGGCGGCAGCGTCGGCACCGACTCGACCACCGTGCCGGCGGGCGCATCGGCGCTCTGCTGAGGCATCCCGGTATCTGCGCTCGACGCCGAACGCTCCGCCGTCAGGCCCGACACCCACTGGCTCAGTTGCTCGAAGGCGCCCGAAGGCAGCCACACCAACGCCGCAGCGCCTGCCAACAGCAGCGCCACGACCACCAGCAACGCCCGGGACGGCGTGGCGCCCGCGCCGCCGTGCGTGCGCGGTGCACCCGAGCGGAAGCTGCCGCTCAACGGGCGGTCGGCCTCGGCCAGGCTCGGACGCACGGCACCCGGCAGCTTGGCCAGCACCGGCGCCGGATCGACGCGCAGCGCGCGGCAGACGCTTGCGGCCAACGCGCGTGCGAAGACCGGGTCGGGCAAGGCGTCGATGTCATCGTCTTCCAGCGCCTGAAGCTTCCGTGTCGGCACCTTGAGAGCCGCCGCCACCACGTCGATGTGCAGGCCATGCCCCTCGCGGGCTTCACGCAGCAGGTCGCCGGCCGTCTTGTGGGTGCTGTCGCCATGGCTCAAGGGAGCCGTTTGTGAGCTGCCGAATTCGCTGGCGCGTTCAATCATCGAAATTCCCGCGTTCGTACGCTGTTGCCTCCCGGGACTGGGGGAAGCGGCGCTGCAATTGACCGCCGAGCTGGGCCATGGCCTCTCGGTTGCCGAGCTTGCGTTCGATCTTGATGCCGAGCCACAGCGTTTCCGCGTTGGCCGACGGACTGTTGTTGACCCGGCGGATGTAGAACTGTGCGCGCGACCAATCTTCGCGCTGGGCCAGCAAGGCCGCCAGGTTGTAGCCGATGACCGGGTTGCCGGCATCGATCTCGTAGGCCTGCGTCAGGCTGCGCTCGGCCTCCGGACGCTGGCCGGCCTGCATCTGGCAGACACCCTGCGTCATCAGCGTCTTGGCGCGATCGGGGTAATTCGGCACGGCGAGTGCTGCGCTGAACTGCTGGGCCGCGTCGCCATAGCGCTTCTGCTGGCACAGCAGCCAGCCGTAGTTGTGCAGCGTGTTGGGCTCGCGCGGGTTCAGCGCGATGGCCCGACGGAAGCTGTCTTCGGCCAGACCGGCATCGTCCAGCCGCATGTAGGCCAGGCCGCGCAGGTTGTACGCGTCGGCAAAGTTCGGGTCGGCCGCGAGCGCCTGCTTGATCTCGTCGAGCGCCACGGTGGTCTGGCCGGCTTCGAAATACCCGATGGCCAGCTCGAGGCGGATGCGGGCGCGTCGACGGCCGGAAGGCTCGTCCGACGCGGTCACCATTTCGGCACGGTTGCCGTCGCCGCTTCCCACGGGCCGGGTGGTCTGGGTCGTGGTGCTGACGCAGCCGGCGAGCAACGCCAGCAGCGCCGCGCCCATCAGACCGCGCAGCAAGCCGGCGTGCGGCGTCGAGAAAACCATGCTCATCGCTTCAGTGCTCCTCGGAGGCCGCCACACGGACGGGATGCAGCGTGACGATGCGACGCTGCGCCATGCGCTCGGCCGCGTGCGTGCGGTCCTTGACGTCGCCGGCCAACTGGCCGCAGGCGGCATCGATGTCGTCGCCGCGCGTCTTGCGCACGGTAGTCACGATGCCGGCCTCGCTCAGGGTGCGCGCGAAGGCCACCACCCGCGGCTGCGGCGAACGCAGCAGACCCGACGCCGGGAAGGGGTTGAAAGGAATCAGGTTGAACTTGCAAGAAATGCCGGTGCTGCGCACCAGGTCGACCAGCTGCTTCGCATGCTCGGGCTGGTCGTTCACGCCGTCGAGCATGCAGTACTCGAAGGTGATGAAGTCGCGCGGCGCGTGCGCCAGGTAGCGCTTGCAGGCTTCGAGCAGTTCGGCGATCGGGTACTTGCGGTTCAGCGGCACCAGGTCGTCGCGCAGCGCGTCGTTGGGGGCGTGCAGCGACACCGCCATGGCCACCGGGCAGTCGGCACCGAGCCGGTCGATCATCGGGACCACACCGGATGTCGAGACCGTCACGCGACGGCGCGACAGCCCGTAGGCGTTGTCGTCGAGCATGGTGCGCAAGGCGGGCACCAGCGCCGCATAGTTCTGCAGCGGCTCACCCATGCCCATCATCACGACGTTCGAGATGACACGTTCGTCGCGCTTCAGGTGCTTGCGCAGAAAGTGCTCGGCGAACCAGAGCTGCGCCGTGATCTCGCCGGTGCGCAGGTTGCGGCTGAAGCCCTGGTGCCCGGTCGAACAGAACCGGCAACCTACCGCACAGCCAGCTTGGGACGACACGCACAAGGTGCCGCGATCGTCCTCGGGAATGAAAACGGCTTCGACGGCATTGCCGTCGCCCACGTCGAACAGCCACTTGATGGTGCCGTCGGCCGACTCGTGTTGGGTGATGACCGGCAACGCCTCGATGCGCGCCGTGGTCGCCAGCTTCTCGCGCAGCGACTTGGCCAGGTCGGTCATCTGCGCGAAATCACTCGCGCCGCGCTGGTGGATCCAGCGGAAGAGCTGCGTCGCGCGGAAACGCTTCTCGCCCAGCTTTTCGCAGAACGCGGCCAACCCCTCCAGATCGAACTCGAGCAGGTTGACCGTGGTCATGCGATCACCCCCGGGCCTGGGCAAGGCGAGGCGCATGCGCGGGCACCCGCGGAACCGGCTTTGCCGGGCCGCTGGGTGCGCCCCCTTGAGGGGGAGGCGCCGCAGGCGCTTCGGGGGTGGGTCATGTTCAGCGTGCGTAGACGTTGAGGCCGGCGAAGAAGAACGAGATTTCGTTGGCAGCGGTTTCCGGTGCGTCCGAACCGTGCACGGCGTTCGCGTCGATGCTGTCGGCGAAGTCGGCGCGAATGGTGCCGGCAGCGGCCTTCTTCGGGTCGGTGGCGCCCATCAGGTCACGGTTCTTGGCGATGGCGTTGTCGCCTTCGAGCACTTGCACGAACACCGGGCCGGAGATCATGAACTCGACCAGGTCCTTGAAGAAGGGACGCGCGCTGTGCACGGCGTAGAACTGCTCGGCTTCGGCGCGCGACAGGTGCACCAGCTTGGCGGCAGCGATCTTGAGGCCGGCGGCTTCAAAACGGGAAACGATCTTGCCGATGACGTTCTTGGCGACGGCGTCGGGCTTGATGATGGAGAGGGTGCGTTCGATGGCCATGGAGAAGTTGCTTCCTGAGCAGTTGATGTCGAAATGAGGTCCGCCGCGGCGCCGCCAGCGCAGCCCGCGACCTTGACAAAGCCTCTGATTTTAACCGGCGCGCCGCGAGCGCCCGGCTGAAAGACCGCGAAAACCGCGGTCCTGAAAAGTTTTAGCGGCCGCGGCGTCGGCCACCGCCGGAACCACCCGGCCCGCCGCCGCCGAAGCCGCCACCGCCCGGCCCACCCCGACGCGGCCCTTGACGCTGTTCCTTGCGCTGGCGCGAGAAGCTGTCGGCGCCGATGTAACCCAGCGAGGTCTTCATTGGATCGGGTTGCGCGCCGCCTGGTGCGCGGTCGTCACCGGCCGCCCGGCCCTGCCCCGGTTGACCCTGCCCCGGCTGGCCCTGGCCCTTGTTGTTGCGACGCCCCTGCGGCGGTCCGCCGGCGTTGCCGCCCCGGCCCCGATCGCCGCGCGCCGCCTGGCCACCGCCCGGATTGGGCATCGGCGGACCGCCGGCATTGCCGCCGTTGCGGCCACCGCGGCGCTTGTTGTTGCCGCGACCGTTGCGGCCGCCGCCCTCGGCACCCTGCTCGCGCGGACCCGGTGCGGGCCGCGGCGCACCGCCACCGGCCGCCTGGAACAGCGATCGGATGTCGCGCTCGTCCAGCTCCATCCACGCACCGCGCTTGAGGCCGCGCGGCAGCAGCATCGCGCCGTAGCGAATGCGGATGAGCCGGCTCACCGCATGGCCGACCGACTCGAACAACCGGCGCACCTCGCGGTTGCGGCCTTCGGAGATGGTGACGCGGTACCAGTGGTTGGAGCCCTCGCCGCCGCCTTCCTCGATGCTGCCGAACTGGGCCATGCCGTCGTCCAGGCGCACGCCTTCGAGCAGCTTCTTCTTCTCTTCGGCGTTGAGCGCGCCGAGCACGCGCACCGCGTACTCGCGCTCCAGGCCGAAGCGCGGGTGCATCAGCTGGTTGGCGAGCTCACCCGAACTCGTGAAGAGCAGTAGACCTTCGGTGTTCAGGTCGAGGCGCCCGACCGATTGCCACTTGCCCTGCACCAGGCGCGGCAGCTTGCGGAACACGGTCGGACGGTTCTGCGGATCGTCGTGCGTGACGACTTCGCCAACGGGCTTGTGGTACGCGATGACGCGGGCCGGCGGCGGCGCGATCCGGTAGCGGATCGGCTTGCCGTTGATCTTGACCTGGTCGCCGTACTGGATGCGCTGGCCGATGTGGGCCGGCTCGCTGTTGACCGAGATGCGGCCCTGCAGGATGAGCGCCTCCATCTCGAGCCGCGAGCCCAGGCCGGCCTGGGCCAGCACCTTGTGCAGCTTGGGCGAGTCGGCCTCGGGCAGCAGCACGCGCTTGAGCGGCGGCACTTCCGGGCTTTCCTCGTCGGCATCGAACTGGCCGGAGATGACGTCGGCAAAGCGGATGGGCTCCGGCTCCGGCGCGTTGCGGCGCTCGCGGTCGGCGGCACGGCGGGCGCGGTCGAGTTCGTCCTCGTCGTCATCCTCGTCTTCTTCCTCCTCCTCGTCGGCGCGGTCTTCGTCTTCCTCTTCGGCGCGCGGTCGCACGTCGGCAACAGCGGGTGCAGGACGCGGCGCGGCCGCTTCGACGACGGGCGCCACTGCGGGTGCGGCAGGCGCGGCGGGCGGCTCGATGGCCGGCTCACCGGGCTCGCCGGAGCCTTCGACTTGCACCTGCGGCTCCACCACGGCCTTGGGCTTGCGGGGTCGGCGCTTGGCGGGCGCGGGGGCAGCCTCGGCGGCGGCGTTGTCGGCAGGCGGGATCACCGCGTCATCGGGTTCGGAGGAGCTCATGGGGGTGTGGTTCCGGAAGGCACGGCAGGTGCATCGGGGTCGTCGAGGCCGGTCGGCTCGATCGGGCTATCGGTCGTTGTCGTTGTGTCGGCAGCGGCTTCGGCCAGTGCTGCAGCGTCGGCGCCGCCGTCCTGGGCGTCGTCCAGCGAAGGGCCATCCATCGGCAGTGCCGACTGCTCGGGGCTGACGGCTTCGGCCAGGGCGTCGAGCAGCGCACTCTGCTGGGCCGGGGATTCAATCACCGGCAGCTGGTCGAGCGAGCCCAGGCCCAGGTCGTCGAGGAACTGCCGCGTGGTCGCATACAGACCCGGCCGCCCGACGGTCTCGCGGTGGCCGATGACCTCGACCCAGTTGCGGTCCTCGAGCTGCTTCAAGATCTGCGAGTTGATCGTGACGCCGCGGATGTCTTCCATGTCGCCGCGCGTGACCGGCTGGCGGTACGCGATGATGGCCAGCGTCTCGAGCGCGGCGCGGGTGTAGCGCGGCGGCTTCTCGGGGTGCAGGCGGTCGAGGTGGTCGCGCATCTCCGGCCGGCTCTGAAAGCGCCAGCCGCTGCCCACGCTCACCAACTCGAGGCCGCGCTGGGTCCAGTCTTCCTGCAATTCGATCAGCAGCGACTTGATCGTGTCGGCGCCCAGTTCGTCGTCGAACAGCACGCGCAGTTCGCGCACCGGCAGGGGCTGCGTCGAACAGATCAAGGCGGTCTCAAGAATGCGCTTGGCATCCGCCGTATTCATGGTTCGCGTTATCCGGAAAAAGGCGCCAGCGGCGCACGTTCAGATGGATGGAGAGTCTCGTGATGGAGAAGCGGCGTGGCCGGCACATGGCGGGCGGAACGCAAGGCCGGCTTGAAAGGCCAGCGCGGCCCTCGGGCCGTTAGGCGCGATTGTAGTCCAGGCCCCAGGCCGCGAAGCCCTGGGCTAGGTCGTCGGGCGGCGGCGCCAAAAAGACCAGCGGCTTCTGCGTCTGCGGATGCACGAAGGCCAGGCGGAACGCATGCAGCGCCTGGCGCGACATCCCGGCCGCCGGTGCCCCGCCGTACAGCGCGTCGCCCACCAGCGGATGACCGATGGACGCCATGTGCACGCGGATCTGGTGGGTGCGTCCCGTTTCCAGCGTGCAACGCACCGCGCAGCCCTCGGCGGTGCCGTCCAGCCGCTCAATCAGCGTGCGCGCCGTCTTGCCCGGGTGGCGCTGCAGATCAACCACCGCCATGCGCAGGCGGTTGCGTGGGTCGCGGCCGATCGGCGCGTCGACCTGCCGGGCCGCCGCGCCCGTCCACGGCCGGTGCGCCATGGCGAGGTACTGGCGCGAGACATCGCGCGCCGCGATCAGTTGCACCAGCGCGTCCATCGTGGCACGCGTGCGCGCCACGACCATCAGGCCACTGGTGTCGCGGTCCAGCCGGTGGACGATGCCGGCGCGCGGCAACAGCGCCGCCTGCGGGTCGAGCGCCAGCAGGCCGTTGAGCAGCGTGCCGCTCCAGTGGCCGGGCGCGGGGTGCACGACCAGCCCGGCGGGCTTGTCGATGATCCGCAGGTGCGCATCCTCGTAGACCACCCGCAGGTCCATCGGCTCGGCCTTGAAGGCCTGGCTCTGCGGCGTGGGGCGCAGTTCGATCTGTCCGGCCTCGCCCACGCGCACCGTGAGCGAGGCCTTGGTCACCACCCGACCCTGGAGCATGACCGCGCCCGCATCGATCAGTTGCTGCAGGTAACTGCGCGAGAACTCGGGAACCAAAACGGCCAGCGAACGGTCCAGCCGTTGCCCGTGCTGCGCCATGCCGATGGCAAAGGCCCGCACCTCGCTGGTCTCGCCGAGATCGGCACTTTCGTCGGCCTCGTTCGCGTCAGGGCCGCCCAGGGCTTCGTCCAGAGGGTCGGTCGATATAATCGAAGGTACTTGTTTCAAGAAAGCTTCATGTGATGTTTCGCGCCAAATTATCGGTTGTCCCCGCGTGGACGGCGCTCGCTGCGGCCGCGTGGCTCGTTGCCGGCTGCTCGACCACCAAGGTCGACGAGACGGCCAACTGGAGCCCCAACAAGATCTACAGCGAAGCCAAGGACGAAGCCGGCTCCGGCGCTTACGACAAGGCCATCCCGCTGTACGAGAAGCTCGAAGGCCGCGCCGCCGGCACCCCGCTGGCCCAGCAGGCCCAGCTGGAGAAGGCCTACGCCCAGTACAAGGCCGGCGAGAAGCCCGCCGCCATCGCCACCATC
>NZ_JBPJZI010000090.1:0-1025 GCF_051216395.1 Variovorax cryoconiti
TGCTTCAATTCAGTGGCAGCGCCTCAGCTCGCCGTCTGCGGCACTTCGCGCGCCAGCACCCGCCCCGGCCGCGCCCCAGTCGAACCGCCGTCGCGCCACACGACCGCGCCGTTGACGATCACCGCCTCGATGCCGTGGGCCGGTGCAATCGGCGTTTCATACGTGGCGGCCTCGCCCACAGTGTCCGCGTCGAACAATGCCAGGTCGGCATATGCGCCTTCCTTCAGGACACCGCGGTCCTTCAGGCCGAAGTTCTTCGCGGTCAGCCCGGTCATCTTGTAGATCGCGGTTTCCAGCGGGAACAGCCCGAGCAGGCGCCCGTAGTGGCCCAGCACGCGCGGAAAGCTGCCCCACAGCCGCGGATGCGGCGCGGCATCGTGCGGCAGGCCGTCGGAGCCGATCATGGTCTGGTCGAACTTCAGGATGCGCTGCACGTCGGCCTCGTCCAACCGGAAGTAGATTCCGCCAGCGGGGCTGAGACGCCGGATCGCCTCTTCCTCGGTGACGCCCATTTCCTTTGCGATGACGTCCAGGTCGCGGCCGGCATGTTCGGGCAGCGATTTCGACCAGCTCACGATCACGCGCGAGGAGCTTGCCGCCCGGTCCGCCGACAGGATGGTGGAGCCGGCCGTGTAGGGATAGCAGTCCAGGCAGATCGGCTGGTTGGCCATGTTCTTTTCGATGAAGGACAGAGCCTCCTCCGAACGGCCATGGTTCGCCGGCCCCACCACCTTCATGTGCGAGATCACCACCTGCACCCCGACCTCGCGGCCGACGCGGAAGGTTTCTTCTAAGGAGTCGATCACCCGGTCGGCCTCGTTGCGCATGTGGGTGCAATACACGCCGTTGAAGTCTTTCAGCGGACGGCAGGTTTCGATCACCTCCTCGGTGGGCGCGGCAATCGATGGTTCGTAGAACAGGCCAGTGGATACGCCGATGGCGCCGGCCTGCAGCGCCTCCAGCACCAGTTCGCGCATGCGGGCGATCTGTTCCTGCGTCGCCGGCAGTTCGAGATCGTCCAGCGT
>NZ_JBPJZI010000091.1:0-1025 GCF_051216395.1 Variovorax cryoconiti
CAGATCCTGGTAGTCGCGCTCGATGCGCCAGCGCTGATGGGCCACGTCGACCAACTCGTTGATCGGCGTGTCCTCTGGCAAGGTGGACAGGAAGTACTTGCTCGGTTCAGCGTCGCTTGCCGGCCACTCGATGAGCAGCCACTGCTCGGAACGCAGGCGTGCCTTGCCCGTATTGCCGCCGGCGTGGCGCACCCGCACGGCCGCAAAGCGGCCGTTCAGTGTGTCGTTGGTTCCCTCGCGCCAACTGATGTTCTGGAACGCTCGGCTTGGCAGGGACTGCGCCAATGCCTTGACGCTCATGCAGTGCCGCCGTGCGCCTGGGCATCACTGGCAGTCGGCCCATGCCGCTGTAAGGCTGGGGTGGCAGCGGCTGAACGCCAGGCGGCCAGACCACAACGGCAGATGTGACACCTACCGCATAGAGCAAGCCCATATCGCTGAGCGCCTGACGAAAAGCGTTGTCCACGCCGTAGCCAGCATCGGCCAGCACGCAATGGCGCGGCGCGCCTTCATCCAGCAGCGTACGCAATTGCTGCAGCGCGATCTGCGTCTTCGTGGCGAAGCGCACTTCATCGGGAACGCCGGCCTTGGCGCGACGTTCAGGATCTGACGCCCAATCCTCGGGCAGGTACAACTGCCAAGCCACGGGCAGGCTGCCCTGGTTGCTTGCAAGCGAGATGCTCACGGCCACCTGGCAGTTGTCCTGCTTGCCCAGCATCCCGCAGTACTGGCGCGTGACCCCGACCGAATGGCACCCCTTCTTCGGGAACTCGGTGTCGTCGATGATCCACCAGCCGCCCTGGCTGAAGTCCATCCTGGGCATCACCCATTGACACACGCGACGGAGCATCTGCGTGTCAGACCACTCGGCCTTGGCCACGAAGTGATGCAGTGCTCGGTGCCGCGCGCTGGCATGCGTCGGATCCACCCGCGCGGCCATGGGCTCTACGCTCTTGCGCGACAGGGGGAGCATGAGGCCCGTGCAGTAAGCACGAAGACCGGCGTGCCGGTCCATGTTACCCAAG
>NZ_JBPJZI010000092.1:0-1024 GCF_051216395.1 Variovorax cryoconiti
GCCATTCGCTAGACGCCAGAGGACTAGGGAACGACGACGCAGGTCCGACGAGAAAGACTTACTTCGGCAGGTTGGCGATCTGAGCCAGGAACGGGTTGGCCGTTGCGAACCACAGAGCGATACCGGTGCCGATAATGAAAGCGGCGTCGATCAGACCAGCCAGCAGGAACATCTTGGTTTGAAGTTCACCCATGAGTTCAGGCTGACGTGCGGCCGACTCGAGGTACTTGCTGCCCATGATGCCGATGCCGATACATGCGCCCACAGCGCCCAGACCGATGATCAGGCCGGCGGCCAGTGCAACAAAGCTAATAACTTCCATGATGACTCCTAGAGGACTTTGGTTGAAGAGAAAACAAAAAACAGAAACGAAAACTGATGATCAGTGGTGATCGTGGGCCTGGCCGATGTAGACCAGCGTCAGCATCATGAACACGAAGGCTTGCAGCGTGATGATCAGGATGTGGAAGATGGCCCAGGCCGTGCCCGCGATGATGTGGCCGATGGCCAGGCCGATGCCGGTGGCCGACATGGACCAGGCACCACCCATCAGGGCGATCAGCAGGAAGATCAGTTCACCGGCGTACATGTTGCCGAACAACCGCATGCCGTGCGAGACCGTCTTGGCGACGAACTCGATCATCTGCATGGCGAAATTGAAGGGGTACAGCGCCCAGTGGTTGCCAAAGGGTGCGGTGAACAGCTCGTGGATCCAGCCGCCGGCGCCCTTGATCTTGATGTTGTAGTAGATACAGATCAGCAGCACTGCCACCGACATGCCCATGGTCACCGAGAGGTCGGCGGTGGGCACGACACGCAGGTAGGCGTGGTGCGGGTCTTCGCCGGCGATGTGGAAGATCTTGGCCCAGATTGCCGGGAACAAATCGACCGGGAACAGGTCCATTGCATTCAGCAGGAAGATCCACACAAAGATCGTGAGGGCCAGCGGTGCGACGAACTTGCGGCTCGTGGCGTTGTGGACGATGCCCTTGGCCTGCTGGTCGACCATTTCGACGAGCAGTTC
>NZ_JBPJZI010000093.1:0-1022 GCF_051216395.1 Variovorax cryoconiti
CCCGGTGGACCTGATCGATGGCATCGAGCTGCCTGAGCTGCTCGACAAGCGCGCGCAAGGCCTGCGCAAGCCCGAGACGGCGCCTGCGGTGCGCAAGAACACGCAGAAGGAGTTTCCGGATGGCATTCCGGCATTCGGTGCCGACGCGCTGCGCTTTACCTTCGCTTCGCTGGCCTCGCTGGGCCGCAACATCAATTTCGATTCGAAACGCTGCGAGGGTTATCGCAACTTCTGCAACAAGCTGTGGAACGCCACGCGCTTCGTGCTGATGAATTGCGAAGGCCAGGACTGCGGCCTGCTGGAACACACGAAGGAAGAGTGCAAGGTCGGCGGGCCTGCGCACGGCTACCTGAAGTTCAGCCGCGCCGACTACTGGATCGTGTCGCAGCTGCAGCGCGTGGAGGCCGAGGTGGCCAAGGGCTTCGAGGAGTACCGCCTCGACAACGTGGCCAATGCGATCTACCAGTTCGCCTGGGACGAGTTCTGCGACTGGTACCTGGAAATCGCCAAGGTGCAGATCCAGACCGGCGACGATTCGCAAAAACGCGCCACGCGCCGCACGCTGATCCGCGTGCTCGAGACGCTGCTGCGCCTTGCACACCCGGTGATTCCGTTCATCACGGAAGAGCTGTGGCAGAAGGTGTCGAAGGTTGCAGGACGTGAGGGCGAGTCGATCATGATCGCGGCCTATCCGAAGAGCCAGCCGGAGAAGATCGATGAAGCGGCCGAGGCGCATGTGGCGCGGCTGAAGGCGCTGGTCGATGCGTGCCGCACGCTGCGCGGCGAGATGAATGTTTCGCCCGCCACACGTCTGCCGCTCTACGCAGTGGCCGACGATGCCGAAGGCGCGGCCTTCCTGCGCGAATCGGCGCCGGTGCTGCAGGCGCTCGGCAAGCTGAAGGAAGTGAAGGTCTTCGACGACGAGGCCTCGTGGTCGGCCGCGGCCGAAGCGGCGCCGGTGGCGGTGGTGGGTGCTGCGCGCCTGTGCCTGCACATGGAGATCGACAAGGCTGCGGAGAAAG
>NZ_JBPJZI010000094.1:0-1013 GCF_051216395.1 Variovorax cryoconiti
GCTCAAGGTCGGCGGCACTCTCGACGACCCGACGCTGTCGCTGACGGGCTGTGCGCTCGCCTGCGCCGCTGTCGGCACCGCCGTTCTGCCGGGCGTGGGCACTGCCATCGGCTCGCGCATCGGGCAGCAGGTCGAACGCCGCGTCGGCTACGACGCCATGAAATGCTCTGTCAATGGCACTGAATGACTCCCTTTGACGCTGGTGCACCAGAGAGGCGGACTGTTTGAGGAGTCGCCGCAGTTCTGCGATCTGATCGTTGTGGATTCGCTGGGCCGCCAGCGCGACGATGTTTGGTTCGATGGCCAGGCGCGCCTCAATCAGGAGGAGGATGTCCTGCAACGAGTCCGAACGGATCACGAGACCCTTGCGCGGAATGACCTCGATCAACCCGTCAGCCTGAAGCTTATGAATGGCTTGGTGCACAGGCATGCGGCCAAGTCCTGTCATCTCACACAGTGCGGCCTCGTTCAGAAAGAGGCCCGGGCGCAACTCCATCGACAGGATGCTGTTCTTGATCTGGTCGTAGGCCCGTTGCGTGAGTGAGGGTGCCTTTGGCTCGGAGCGCTTAGGCGCGATCGGCGCGCGCGCCACTACCACTTTTGCTTGCGGTAAAGAGCTCATTGATAGACGTGCCATGTTTGGTAATATATCATGTGGTTTTAGAAACAAAAACCCGCTTGGTGGCCGCGGACTGCCGGAGGCGGCACTGCAATCCTACCTACAGCGGTCGACGGAAAAAATGAAATGACATTTGGAGTCATCAATGCCGCGCGCAAGGTGTTCCCTGCCGCAGAACTGGGGCCATCCGCGAAGGAAGATCTCGTCGCGCTCGAGGACGCGACCTTCTTCTTTGACGAGGGTGAACTGGTCACACTCCTCGGGCCGAGCGGCTGCGGCAAGACCACGCTGCTGCGCATCGTTGCTGGGCTAGTCGACCGGACCGGCGGCGAGGTGACCATCGGCGGCAGGGATGTTCAGGGTCCATATCCCGACTACGGGTTCGTATTTCAGG
>NZ_JBPJZI010000095.1:0-1013 GCF_051216395.1 Variovorax cryoconiti
GTCATGCAGAGCAACAGCATCAGCAGTAGCAAGAACTTTCGTTGGTACGGTGTCATCACGCTGTTCGTGATCGTCGCGATCTCCTACGTGGATCGCATCAACATCGCAGTGCTGATCACCGATGCCGCGTTCCTGGACCATGTTGGCATTGCAGCGAGCGACCGCGTGAGCCAGGGCTTCCTGGCGACGGCCTTCATGCTGGGCTATGGTGTGTCGGCCTTTGTGCTCACGCCTTTCTGCTCGGCGCTCTTCGGCGTGCGGCGCAGCCTGGTCTTTGGCCTGATCCTCTGGGGCGTGGTGACGTGGGCCTCGCCGATGTTCCACAGCTACGGCATGCTGCTGGCCTCGCGCGTCCTGCTGGGCGTGTCGGAAGGGCCGCTGTTCTCGCTGGCCTCTGCGTACATCAAGGCGCATTTCCGCAGCGATGAAAACGGCAAGCCCAATGCCTTCGTGAACATGGGCACGGGGCTGGGGCTGGCCATCGGGTATCCGCTGGTCGGCTACTTGCTCACGCAGTTTGCGTGGGACACATCGTTCCATGTGCTGGGTGTGCTGAACATCGTGCTCGGCATTCCGCTGGTGCTGGCCTTCGTGCGCATGCCGCCCGCACATGCCGATGGCGTGAAGCCTTCGTCGTTCGGCGAGGCGATGGCGCGCGTGGGCGGCATCGTGAAGGGCGCGCTGCATACGCGGCACCTGTTCCTCATCACGCTGCTGACATCGGCCGCGCTGGCTTACCTCTGGGGCAGCAGCAACTGGCTGCCGACGTATCTTCGCGAGGCGCGCGGCTTCTCGATGCGCGAGATGGGCTGGCTGGCCTCGCTGCCGCAGTACGCCACGGTGCTTGCTGTGTTCGTGGGCGGCGTGCTCATCGACAAGGTCGGGCGCGAGCGCGTGCCCTTCATCTTCATGAGCGCCAGCGCGGGCGTGGCGCTGTCGGTGCTGATGGCCATCAATGCACGCGATCCGTACGCGGCCGCATGCTGTCTTGTTGCAGCCAACTTCTTCTGGGG
>NZ_JBPJZI010000096.1:0-1009 GCF_051216395.1 Variovorax cryoconiti
CCACGCGCTTCGCGGGCCGTACCGGTCCGCTGAAATTGCTGGTGGTCGGCGGCAGCCTCGGTGCCCGCGGCCTCAACACCGTGGTGCCGCAGGCGCTGGCACGCATCGAGCCGGCCACGCGCCCGCAGGTGCTGCACCAGAGCGGCGCCAAGCAGATCGACGAACTGCGCGCCAACTACACGGCGGCCGGCGTCGAAGGCGAACTCACGCCGTTCATCGAAGACACGGCGCAGGCTTACGCCGACGCCGACATCATCGTCGCGCGCGCCGGCGCCAGCACCGTCACAGAAATCGCGGCCGTCGGCGCAGCAGCGCTGTTCGTGCCTTTCCCCTCGGCGGTCGACGACCACCAGACCACCAACGCGCGCTTCCTCGTGGACGCGGGCGGCGGATGGCTCGTGCAGCAGGCCGACCTCACTCCTGAATTGCTGGCTGACTTGCTACAGAACACCGGGCGCACCGCGCTGATCGACAAGGCCGCCAAGGCCAAGACCATGCAGAAGACCGAAGCCGTCGAGGCGGTCGTCCGCGCCTGCGAGGAGCTTGCCAAATGAAGCACGCGATTCGTCACATTCACTTCGTCGGCGTCGGTGGTTCCGGCATGAGCGGTATCGCCGAAGTGCTGCTGAACCTGGGCTACAAGATCACGGGCTCCGACCTGTCCGACAGCGTCACGCTGCGCCGTCTCGCGGGCCTTGGCATCGGCACCTTCGTGGGCCACGCCGCCGCGCACATCGACGGCGCGGACGCGGTCGTCACCTCCACCGCCGTGCAGTCGGACAACCCCGAAGTGCTGGCCGCGCGCGAGAAGCGCATTCCGGTGGTGCCGCGCGCGCTGATGCTGGCCGAGCTGATGCGCCTGAAGCAGGGCATTGCCATTGCCGGCACGCACGGCAAGACCACCACCACCAGCCTGGTGGCGAGCGTGCTCGACGCCGCCGGGCTCGATCCGACCTTCGTGATCGGCGGCCGCCTGAACAGCGCCGGTGCCAACGCGCAGCTCGGCAGC
>NZ_JBPJZI010000097.1:0-1007 GCF_051216395.1 Variovorax cryoconiti
GCGTCGAGCCGACCGGCTGCACGCCCACGTCCACGAAGCGCCGCTTCACTTCGTCATTCTTCAGGACATCGACCACCGCCTTGTGGAGCTTGTCGGCAATGGGCGCCGGCGTGCCGGCCGGCAGGAGCAGGCCGTTCCACTCGTAGGCCTCGTAGCCGGGCGCAACGGTTTCGGCGATGGTCGGCACATCGGGCAGGCGCGCGGAGCGCTGCGGCGACGACACAGCCAGCGCGCGCAGCTTGCCCGAGGACACGAGCGGGTACGACGCGGCGATGGTGCTGAACATGAAGTCGACCTGCCCACCCATGACGTCGGAGATGGCGGGGCCGCCGCTCTTGTAGCCGACATGCACCATGTCGAGCCCGAGCCGCTGGCGCAGCAGTTCCGCCGCAAGCCGCTGCACGGTGCCGCTTCCGCCCGATGCGAAGTTGAGCTTTCCGGGTTCGGCCTTCGCCCTGTCCGCGAGGTCCTTGATGCTCTTCACCGGCGACTCCGCGCGGACGATCACGATGTTGGGCGCCAGCGAGACCAGCGCCAGCGGCTGCAGGGCATTGCCGGCGTACGGCATGCGAGGAAAGAGATGCGGATTGATCGAGTACGGCGTGGCGTCGTAGAGCACCGTGTAGCCGTCGGGCGCGGCCTTGGCGGCAAAGCTCGCGCCGATGGTTCCGCTGGCGCCGGGCCTGTTGTCGACGATCACGCTGGTGCCCAGCTTCTCGCCCATGCGCACCGCCAGCACGCGCGCCAGCGCGTCCGCGGAGCCGCCCGGCGCATACGGCACGACGAGCGTGATGGGGCGGTCCGGAAAGGCGGCCTGGGCGGACGCGGCGGCGAAGAGGCATGCGGCGAGCATGCATCGGATGGCCTTCATCATGGGTTCCTTGGGGTGTGCGGTCATTCGGTCTTGAGGTCGAGCGTTCGGGCCAGCTCGCCATAGAGCTTGACCTCGCGCGCCAGTTGCGCGCCGAAGGCATTGGCGCAGATGTTCTGTGCTTCCATGCCGAGCG
>NZ_JBPJZI010000098.1:0-564 GCF_051216395.1 Variovorax cryoconiti
AGCGCCAGCATGCGGAGGTTCATGGTTTTCATGACGAAATCCTTTGCAAAGAACATGAGTCGGCGAAGAAGTCTCTGCCTTCGACAGCAGATTTGCTCATGCTAAGACCGCCAAACCAGCGCAAATCCGGTTGGAGACATCGGCCTACGCAAGGTCACGGCATAGGCGAACGGTGATGCGCCCAGGGCATGTCTGGAGGCGCCCCAAACGCAATGTTCGTGCAATGCTGATTCATAGCATGGCATCGACCCAACTTTGCGCACTCCCATGACATTCGACCTCGCAAGGCCGCAGCGCTACCCAAACGCCAACAGCATCCGTCGCCTTGAACTGCTGGACGCGCTACGCGGCTTCGCGTTGTTCGGCGTACCGCTGTTCAATCTGCGCAACTCCTCATTGCCAGAATTCATTGCGGCGTCGATCGCGCTGCTCGCACTACTCCTCGGCGTGGGCTTCGCGATGCAGGCGGTGCGCCCTGGGAAGAAGCCCGGGGCCATACGCCTGCTCGTTCGACGCATGCTGCAGGAGTCTGTCGCCTGCCGGCGCCTCTGGGTCCGCCTGCTG
>NZ_JBPJZI010000098.1:574-1007 GCF_051216395.1 Variovorax cryoconiti
AGGTGACACTCGCCATCAGCTTGATCGCGACCACGCTGGTGATGTTGTGGAGCTCAGGCGGTGCGAGCATCTGGGTGGTGCGCCTGCTGCATCAGGTCGCGCTCGGCCTGTTCTGCATGGCCGCCTTCGTGCTGCTGTTCCAGCAGACCCGCTGGCGGCACTGGTTGCGCAAGCTCGCGCCCATGGGGCGCATGGCGCTGACGAACTGGCTCGCGCAGGCACTGCTCGGGCTGGGCCTGTTCTACGCCCTCGGGCCGAGCTTCGGATTCTTGTTGAGCATCGCCGTGCTTCAGGCGATGCTCAGCTGCTGGTGGTTGGCGCGCTGGTCATCCCGGCAGGCGGGCCGGCTGAATACGGCCCGCCCCCTTCGCCAGCCGCTCAGGGCAGAACCGTGATGCGGCCCACTACCGGCGGAGCCAGCGGGCTGTTCGCC
>NZ_JBPJZI010000099.1:0-1003 GCF_051216395.1 Variovorax cryoconiti
AGTTGTTCCGCGCGCGCGTCACCAGGCTCTCGCCCTGGTGCATCAGCACCTGCATCCGCATGCCGGCGCGCTCGGCCTGGACGGTGAAGTTCAGCATCGAGGCGACGTAGTTCTGGAAGAACTTGCCGTCGTGACTCGGCGTCACGACCACGGGAAAGAACTGCCGGAGTTCGGACGGGTCAAGCATGTCGGGGCTCCGTGTGCCTATCGGGCGGGGCGCTGCATCAGGCCGAGCAGCAGGTTGTTGTAGACCTCGGTGGCCGCGGCGTTGCCGGGGAGGTGGCGGTCGATCAGGCTGCGCTGGCGCTCGCGGTAGGCGGCTGCCTGCGCATCATGCGTGTCGATGGCTTCGAGCACGCGGGCGCTGCCACCGGCCACGTCGTTGCCCTGGTAGTAGTAGCCGAGATCCGCGCACAGGTGCGCGTTGTGCACCAGCGGATAGCCCTGCCAGCAGGTTTCCAGGTAGAAATAGTTAAGCGGGTTCTCCCACTGGTGCGAGACCACGATGTCGGTGTTCTGCGCGAGGAACACAGGCGTTTCGTGCCGGCCCAGGAAGACCGCCTTGTGCTCGCGGACCAGGTCGAGCTGGTTCATCAGCGTGATGAACTCCATGTTTTCCTTGGCCAGCCGTTCGGCATTGGTGACTTGCAGCAGTGCGATGGCTTCAGGCCGGGCGCGATAGGCCAGCTCGGCGATCAGTACCGGGTAGAGGCAGAACTTCACCACGTTGATGTTTGGCTCCATCACGCTGAGCCGGCGCGGCCCGGCGTGCGGCTGGTAGACGCCGACATCGGGCAGGGCGCGCGTGCGCTCGTCCAGGAACACCGGGCTCCAGACGAAGGGCACGGCGCGCGCCTCGGCCCGGCGCAGCACCTCGAAGTACGGCTGGCTGATGTTCGCCACCTGCGGAACCATCCAGATGTCGTCGTAACGCCGGTTCACGAACAGGTTCTGCCCCCAGAGCGGCTTGTTGAACAGCATCGACTCCATGGCGTGCACGTAT
>NZ_JBPJZI010000009.1:0-246291 GCF_051216395.1 Variovorax cryoconiti
TTGACCCTATAACTTTGATCAATCAGATCAAGGTGTTATGCCAAGTTGACGCATTCAAAATAATTCGCCAAAAGCTGATTCCAAACTCTATGAATTCGTTTGCTTGATCATTCGATCAAGCAGACAACCCTTTATGCCTGATGACCATAGCGACGTGGTACCACTCCTTCCCATCCCGAACAGGACAGTGAAACGCGTCAGCGCCGATGATAGTGCGGGTTCCCGTGTGAAAGTAGGTCATCGTCAGGCTCTTACAGCCTAGAAAGCCCCAACCAGTCGGTTGGGGCTTTCTTATTTGTGTCGCGCAAACTGGCGCCACTCAGACGTTATGGATGGTGTCAGCCGATCGTCTCGCGGCGCCTGAGCGGATGAGGTCCTCCAATACGTCATCTGCAAGCGCCTCGAATTCCCATTCGGGGAAGAATCGCTTGTGAATTGCCTGAAGGTAGGATGTCCCGTCTCGCCAGGCGCGCCACTCCGCCTTCGGCATGCACTGCGCGTCCAACAGTTGGAATTTGATCAATACTTTGAAAGCATGCCGGGCATGTCTTCCAGGATCTGACATCAGGCCGTCCAGACGTCGACGCGCTCGGTCCAGTGCGGCAGCCGTGTCGCCAAAGACGCCCCCATGTCCCGGAATCACCTTCCGGGGATTCAAGGCTTCGATCAGGTCGAGCGTCGCGGCGACCTCGTCGAAGGACGGCTCGCCCACGAGTTCGGGGAAGACCACGCCGAAGCCGTTTCCCCACAGCGCATCCGCGGAGATCAGGGTGCGGCTCTCGGGCTCGAACAGCACGACCGAGTGCGGGTCATGGCCCGGCGCGCTGTGAACTTCCCAGTCGTGCATGCCGAGACGATGTCGCTGGCCTGACAGGAGCACGCCCTCCGCGCGAAAGCGGGGACACTGTTGTCCCGTCGCGCGGTAGCTGAGCGCGGCTTCATCCCATTGCGCGACAGCGTCCGCGTCACCCGGAGGAATCTCGGTGCGGAGTGATGCGTATCGCTCCTGCAATGCCGCATTGCCACCGCAGTGATCGCTGTGCAGGTGCGTGTTCAACAACAGCGCGAGCGGCCGCCCGTCCAATTCACGCTCCACCAGATCAACGGTTTGCGCCGCGTGCGTGACGTAGCCGCTGTCGACCAGCACGGGCGCATCGCCATCCAGCAGCACATTGTTCGAAGACAACCAGCCGCGCTCGAACACGGTCACCCCGCGGGGCAGCCCTGTCGTCACGGCTGAACGGATGCCATGCTCACGCGAAGCTGCCGCCGCAGGATCTTCCCCACGTTGCTCTTGGGCAGCGCATCGCGAAACTCGATGCTTCGCGGACGCTTGTAGCCGGTCAGGGCCTGGGCGCAATAGCGCAGCACGGCGTCTTCCGTCAGCCCCGGGTCCTTGCGGACAACGAAGACCTTGATCGCCTCGCCCTGCTTCTCGTCCGGAATGCCGATCGCCGCGCACTCGAGCACGCCCGGGCACAGCGAAATCACGTTCTCGAGTTCGTTCGGAAAGACGTTGAAGCCGCTCACCAGGATCATGTCCTTCTTGCGATCCACGATGCGGCTGTAGCCATCAGGCTGCATCACTGCGATGTCGCCCGTGCGCATGAAACCATCGGCGGTGAAGGCGGCTGCCGTCTCGGCAGGTTGCTGGTAGTAGCCCACCATGACATTGGGACCCTTGATGCACAGCTCGCCGGCTTGGCCCTCGGGCAGCGTGCGGCCTTCGTCGTCCTTGATCGCGATCTCGATGCCCGGCAGCGGCAACCCGATGCTGCCGGTGAATTCGGTATTGGCGACGGGATTGTTGGTGCCGATCGCGCAGGTCTCGCTCATGCCCCAGCCTTCGATCATCGGGCAGCCGGTGACCTCGAACCAGCGCTGCGCGGTGCCCTCGGATGCTGCCATGCCCCCGGCCTGCGACACGAACAAGGTGGAGAAATCGAGCTTGGCAAACTCCGGGTGCATCAGCAGCGCGTTGAAGAGCGTGTTGACCGCCGGCAGCATGTGAAACGGCCGCTTCTTCAGCACGGCGACGAACTTGTCGAAGTCGCGCGGGTTCGGAATCAGCGTCAGGTGGGAGCCCTGGCGGATCGCCAGCAAACACAGCGTGAGCGCGAAGATGTGATACAGCGGCAGCGCTGCGATGCTGTTGACCTTGCCCAGATCGCCCACGCGTTTCAGCGCAGGCGTGAACCAGGCCTCGGCTTGCAGCGTTGCGGCAACGATGTTCCGGTGCGTCAGCACGGCGCCCTTCGACAGGCCGGTGGTGCCGCCCGTGTACTGGAGGAAGGCGATGCTGTCGAGCGTGCTCGTGTCGGGGCCAAGCGCACGGCCCGCGCCGTCGGCCAGCGCCTGTGTGAAGGGGGTCACCGTCCGCCCGTCCAGCGGCAGCTTGTACGGCGGCACCATGCGCGCCAGATGCCGCACGGCCACCGTGATCCAGGTGCCGTACAGGCCGCCCAGAAGATCGCCCATCGCCGTCACGACCACGTGCCGCAAAGGCGTGCGATCGATCACCTGTTGCAGCGTCGCCGCGAAGTTCTCCAGAATGACGATCACCGTCGCGCCCGAGTCCTTCAACTGGTGCTCGAGCTCCCGCGCCGTGTACAGCGGGTTCACGTTCACGCAGGTGTAACCGGCGCGCAGCACGGCACACATGGTGGCGGCGAACTGCGGGATGTTCGGAAGCATGATGGCCACGCGCGCGCCTGGCTCGAGACCCAACGACTGCAGCCAAGCGCCCAGTGCCTTCGACTGCTGGTCCAGCTCAGCGTAGCTCGTCCAGCGTTCCATGCAGACCGAGAACGGCCGCTCGGCGTGACGCTGGAACGACTCGTCGAACATCTGCCCGAGCGAGCGGTATTGCTCGGGGTGGACCTCGTGCGGCACGCCGGCCGGATAGCTTTTCAACACGGAGGGTTGCATGGGGGCTCCTTTGCAGCCCATTGTGCGAGGCGCCATACCCACGCCACCCCGGGGCTTGCCCCAGGGTCGACCGCGCCTGCGCTAGGCTACTTGAGCCAGCGGTCCATCACGCGCTGCATGTCGCCACCGGCCTGCGACAGGTGCAGCCACTGGTCGACATACGCCTTGAAGGCCACGTCGTCGCGCGGCAGCATCCAGCCCATCTCGCCGTACTGCAGCGGCTTCTCGGGGTTGATCGCGCACAGGCCCGGCTTGAGCCGCTGCTGCGTGATCGCCTCGGCCGATTCCGTGACGAACACGTCCGCGCGATTGGCGAGGATCTCGTCGAAGATCGTCACATTCTCGCCGTGCATCGTCATCTTCGCGCGCTTGAAGTTCGCGCGGGCAAAGCGCTCGTTGCTGCCACCCGGGTTGAAGATCACGCGCGTCTGCGGCTGGTCGATGGCCGCGACCGTCTGGTACTTCGCGACGTCCGTGCAGCGCGCGATCGGCGTTTTGCCATTCACCATGTAGGGCGTGCTGAAGAAGGCGCGCTTCTGGCGCTCGGTCGTCACCGACACGCCGCCAACGGCGATGTCGCACTTGTCGGCGACCAGATCCGGTAGCAGGTTCGCCCAGGTGGTCTTGACCCACACCGGCTTTGCGCCCAAGCTGCCGGCGAACGCGGTCACCAGGTCGACATCGATACCTTCGAAGGGCGCGTCGGCCTGCTGGAAGCTGAAGGGCTTGTAGTCGCCGGGCGAGCAGACCCGCAGCGTGGTCGACTTCTGCACGGTGTCGAGGCGCGAGGGGGCGGTGCCGGCGGTCGGCGCCAAGGCACATCCGCCGAGCACGGCCGCGAGGGCCAGGCCAGCAAGAGATGGGGAGCAGAAAAAACGGGACATCGGTGACTCCTCGAAGGGCAGAAAAAAAGCCATTGTGCGCGGGACGGTTGCGGCGCCAAAGGATGCGCGAACGCAACGTTTCACGGCGTTTTCTGGAGCAAACAGCCCAATCCGTGCGCTCCGTCTCGCTCTGTGAAACCGGTATCTTGTGATCTAGGGATAAACCCTTATATTTGACGCATGAACCCCGCCAAGGCCTTTCTCCGCGCCTCGCTCGGCCTCGGATCCTTCCTGAAGGCCCCGGTTGTCGACGCCCAGGCGCGCGGCCGCACCACGCCGGCACCAGTCATGGTGCCCATCCGCAGCATCGGCCCGCGCGAGCGCGGTCGCATCGCCGCGCACCTGCTGGCGCTGAGCCCGCAGGACCGCTACCTGCGCTTCGGCTACGCCGCGTCGGACGAACAGGTTCAACGCTACGCCGACGGCCTCGACTTCGAGCGCGACGAGCTCTTCGGCATCTACAACCGCCGCCTCGAATTGATCGCCATGGCGCACGTGGCCTTCGCGCCGAGTGGCCAGCCGCGCGAATGCGCCGAATTCGGCGTCTCCGTGGCAAGCCATGCACGGGGTCGCGGCTACGGCGCCCGCCTGTTCGAGCGCGCCGTCGTGGTCGCCCGCAACGAAGGCGTCGGCATGCTCTTCATCCATGCGCTGAGCGAGAACGCCGCCATGCTGAAGATCGCCCGCAAGGCCGGTGCCACCGTGGTGCGCAGCGGTTCCGAATCGGAAGCGCACCTGCAACTGCCGTCGCCCACGCTCGACAGCCGGCTGAACGAAATCGCCCTGGAGCACTTCGCCGAAGTCGACTACCAGCTCAAGGCCCGTGCCAAGCAGTTCTGGTCTTTCCTGGCCGGCGTGCAGGAAGTGCGCAGCGGCATGCGGGCAGCGCGCGAGAAATCCGCGCCCTGACCGAGCCGCGGGCGCCGGTGTCAAATCAATCCGGTATCCTTGCACCTCCCCAACTTCGCCCTCCCGCAGTGGCCGACCCTCACCCTGAACGCACGCCCGTCGAACGGGAAGACAAACGCGGCTTCCTTCAGAAGCTGGCCGAGTTCATTCACCCCGGACCGGATTCCCGGGACGAGCTGATCGAAACCCTCGCAGACGCCGAAGACAACGATGTGATCGGTGCCGAGTCGCGCGTCATGCTCGAAGGGGTGCTGCGCATGGCCGACATGACGGCCGGCGACGTGATGGTCGCCGCACCGCGCATGGACCTGATCAACATCGACTCGCCGTACGACACCCTGCTGCACGGGGTGATCGACACCGCGCACTCGCGCTTCCCGGTGTACGAGGGCGAGAAGGAAAACATCATCGGCATCCTGCTGGCGAAGGACCTGCTCAAGCTGCAGCGGGCGCCGGGCCTGAACATCCGCGCGTTGCTGCGACCGGCCACCTTCGTGCCCGAGAGCAAGGGCCTGAACGACCTCTTGCGCGAGTTCCGCGGCAACCGCAACCACCTGGCGATCGTCATCGACGAGTTCGGCCGCGTGGCCGGGCTCATCACCATCGAAGACGTGCTCGAGCAGATCGTCGGCGAGATCGAGGACGAGTTCGACATCGCCGAGGACGAGGGCGACATCTTCGGCCTGGCCGACCACACCTACCGGGTGTCGGGCGACACACCCATCGAGCGTGTGGCCGAGGCCTTCGGGATCACCTTCGACGAAGAAGCGCTCAACGAAGACTTCGACACCATCGGCGGCCTGATCGCCCACGAGATGGGCCACGTGCCGAAGAAGGGCGAGCACCATGCGCTCGGCGGCTTCGACTTCGTCGTGCTGCACACCAAGGGCGGCGCGGTGCGCTGGTTCAAGGTCTCGCCGGCGCGCGGCAGCGACGCATCCGATTGAGCGCGTCGATGGCCGCGGTGGCCCACGTGCCTACGCGCGCCGCCTTCATTGCCCGCATCGTGCTCTTCGCCGGGGCGGGCCTCGCGCAGGCCGCTGCCATCGCGGCGCCGTGGAACGGTCGCCCGCTGTGGTGGCTGCAGCTGCTGTCGCTGGCAGTACTGGTGTGGCAGCTCGACGTGCTGCGTGCCGATCCGCGACCGAAGCGCTGGCGCAGCGCTGCGTTCCATGGCTGGCTCTTCACCACCGTCTGGCTCTGCGGCACCTTCTGGTGGCTCTTCGTGTCGATGCACACCTACGGCGGGATGGCGGCGCCCATCGCCGCCACGGCGGTGTTGGCCCTGGCGGCGGCGCTCGCGCTGTACTACGCGGTGGCATGCGGCGTGTTCGTGGCGGTCGCGCCGAAGCACCCGATGGGCGCTGCGATCGTGTTCGCTGCGCTCTGGACACTGGGTGAGCTGCTGCGCGGCAGCTGGTTCACCGGTTTTCCGTGGGGCGCGGGTGGCTATGCGCATGTCGATGGCCCGCTGGCCGTGCATGCCGCCTGGCTGGGCGTGTACGGCATCGGCGCGGTCGCCGCGGCCATCGCGGCGCTGGCCGTCCTGGCGCTGCGCCGCCGAACATGGCACGGCGCCGCGGTGCTGATCGTCGTGCTGGTCGCGGTGCCGTACGCGCTCGATCTGCTGCGCGACGACCCGGATGCCCCGTCCAACGCGCGGGGCAAGCTCGGCGTCGCACTGCTGCAAGGCAACATCCCGCAGGATGAGAAGTTCATCCCCAGCGGCGGCATCGCCACCGCGCTGCGCTGGTACGGCGAGCAGTTGCGCGACGCGACGGCAGCGCTGGTGATCACGCCCGAGACCGCGCTGCCGCTGCTGTCATCGCAACTGCCGCCGGGCTATCTCGAGGCGATCGCAGCGCGCTACGGCAGCGGCACGCAGGCGGCCATCGTCGGACTGCCGGTGGTCGGCATGGGCGGTGCGAGCCACGACTTCGCCGGTTACCGAAATTCCGTGATGGGCTTCAAGCCGGGTGAAGCGCGACCGTATCGCTACGACAAGCACCACCTCGTGCCCTTCGGCGAGTTCGTGCCGGGCGTGTTCCGCTGGTTCACCGACCTGATGAACATCCCGCTGGGCGACTTCCGCAGCGGCGGGCTGGCGCAGGCGCCGTTCGTGTGGCAGGGCCAGCGCATCGCGCCGAACATCTGCTACGAAGACTTGTTTGGCGACGAGATCGGCGCCAACTTCCGCAACGCGGCGACGGCCCCCACGATCCTGCTCAACGTCAGCAATATCGCGTGGTTCGGCGATACCGTCGCCATCGACCAGCACCTGGCGATCTCGCGCATGCGGGCCCTCGAGTTCGCACGGCCGATGGTGCGCTCGACCAACACGGGGGCCACCGTCGTCATCGACCACCGTGGCCGCGTGACCGATGCGCTGCCGCGCCTGACGCGCGGCGTGCTCACCGCCGAGGTCGAAGGCCGGGCGGGCCTCACGCCCTATGCGGTGTGGGTCTCGCGCCTCGGGCTGTGGCCGTTGTGGGGCCTGTCGCTGCTGGCAGTGGTTGCCGCCGTGTGGCAGCGCCGGCGCGATCAGCGCGGCAGGTAGGCCGTCGCCTCGATCTCGATCACCAGCGCGTCCCCGGGCAGGAAGCGCGACACCTCGACCACCGTGCTGACGGGCGGCTCGCCCGGGTAGAACAAGCCACGCACGCGGTTGTACGCGGGGTACTGCCGGATGTCGCGAAAGTACTGCACCAGCTTCACCACGTCGTTCATCGTGCCGCCGTGTTCCGCCGCCAGTTGCCGGATGCGTTCGAGCGCGAACCAGCTCTGCGCGACGATGGGCGCCTCGTACACGTCGACCGACATCTGGCCCGTGACGTAGCCGAGCGTGCGCAGCTCGTCCCGGGCGATCGGCGGCAGGTCGTCGTACGAAGAGACGGCCTGGCGCCGTGCCGGGTCAACCGCCACCACGCCGCTCATGAAGACGAAGTCGCCGACGCGCTTGGCGGCGGCGTAGTTCGCCATGGGCGCGCCCATGACCGGCACGTTGCCCGAGCTCATGAAGACACCACCGGCCAGTCGCGCAGCTTGCCCGGGTTGAGCAGCCCCAGCGGGTCGAAGCGCTGCTTCACCGCCAGGATCTCTGGCGGCAGCGCACCGCCGGCCTTGCCGTCCTCCACGATGAAGGTGTGCGGGTTGTTGATGCGCACGCCGCGCTCGCGGTGGATGGCGATGATCTCGTTGAGCCGCTCCTCGGTCGTGAAGCGCACCAGTTGCAGCCCGCTGCAGGTCAGGAGGCCGTCCATGTTGCGCAGGAACTCGATGTGCATCATCACCTCGCCGGCCAGCAGCGCTTCCATCTCGGTGATCTGCTGGATGTACTGGCCGGGCGTGAAGCTGCTCTGCAGGTAGGTCAGCGACTTGTCGATGCGCAGCGCATGCAGCGTCGTGTGGTTCCAGGTGAACTCCATCAGCGTGCGGTTGCTCTTGGCCACCTCGGCGGCGTCGCGCCGGTAGGTCACGGTGCCGCCGTGCGCGGCGACCAGGTCCTTCAATGCATCCTCCGCCGGCTCGTCGACCAGCGACAGCACCGCATGGCAGCCCTTCGGCAGGTACTCGGCGAGCTGCCCCAGGTGGTCGGGCACCGGGCTGCCGAAGAAGGCCACTTCGCGCTTGTCGATGCCCGGTGCGCGCGCCAGCGCATCGGCGAAGGCCAGCGCGGTGTCGAAGCGCTCGAAGGTGACCAGCGTTTCCAGCCAGGGCCGCGCCGGCGCCAGCGCCACTTCGACCTCCAGCACCAGGCCGTTGGTGCCCCACAGGTGGTGCATGCGCAGCGCCTCGGCACCGCGCAGCTCGACGATCTGCGGCTCGGGCTCGATGCTCATCGCGCGGATGCCCAGCACATTGCCCGGCGCGCCGAGCGGCCCGTAGTTGATCGAGCCGACACCACCGAAGCCGCCGCCGAACAGACCGCCGAGCGTCGCGCTGCGGAAGGTCGACGGAATGCAGCGGAACTCGTGGCCGGTGGGCCGCGTCGCCTTCTCGATGTCGCCCAGCCGGATGCCGGCCTGCGCGCGGGCCGTGCCGCCGCGCACCCAGCACATCGCGTTGTAGCCGGTCATGTCGAGCACCACGCCACCGGCCAGTGGTGTGGTCTGGCCGTAGTTGCCGGTGCCGCTGCCGCGGATGGTGATCGGCAGCTTGCGGCGCGCGCAGGCGCCGACCAGGCGGCGGATCTCGTCTTCGGTGCGCGGGCGCACCACGGTGTCGGCGCGCTTGTCTTCCAGCTGGCGCTTGAGCACCGGGCTGAACCAGGCGAAGTCCTGCGACAGGCGGGCGACGCGGCCCGGGTCGTTGATCCAGTCGAGGTCGGGGAGTTCGAGCTGCAGTTGCTCGATGGCGGAGACGGGAGCGTTCATGGCAAGGGTCGTGTCAGTCGTTGGATAACTCGCTGGCGTGCCAGGAGCCGAGCGCGAGCTTCGAGAGCCACGCCATCAGCACGAACAGGCCCACGCCGGTGAGCGAGATGAGCAGCAGGGCCGCGAACATGCGCGGGATGTTGAGCTGGAAGCCGGCCTGCAGGATCTGGTAGGCCAGGCCCGCGCCGGAGCCGCCGGTGCCGGCGACGAATTCCGCCACCACCGCGCCAATCAGCGCGAGGCCGCTGGAGATGCGCAGCCCACCGAAGAAATACGGCAGCGCACTCGGGATGCGCAGCCGCACCAGCTGCTGCCACCGGCTCGCGCGGTTGAGCTTGAAGTAGCTCTGCAGGTCGGGGTCGATGCTGCGCAGGCCCAGCGTGGTGTTGGCGATGATCGGGAACAGCGCCACGAGCGCCGCGCACACCGTCATCGCCGCCACCGGGTTCTTCACCCAGATGATGATGAGCGGCGCGACCGCCACGATGGGCGTCACCTGCAGCAGCACCGCATACGGGAACAGGGCGGTCTCGATGCGCTTGCTCTGCACGAACAGGAAGGAGATCAGCACGCCCGCAACGGTCGCCAGCACGAAGGACAGCAGCGTGATCTTCAGCGTGACCAGCAGGGCGTTGCCGAGCGGTACCCAGTCCTTGATGAGCGTTTCCATCATCAGGTAGGGCGACGGCACCAGGTAGGGCGGCAGTTCCATGCCGGTCACCAGACCCTGCCAGATCGCGACCAGCACGACGCCGACCAGCAGCGGATAGAAAACGCGCTGCACGCGTGGCTGCTGGAGAAAAGGCACGCGCGCAGCTGGGCGCGTGCGGGTGACGACGGCGCTCATCGGCTCAACTCCTCGTGGGCGTTGCTCGCACGCAGCAGGCTGTCCTGCAGCTGTTTGGCGTAGCGGCTGAATTGCGGCGACACCATGAAGTCGGGGGTGCGCGGATAGGGTTCGTCGATGGTGAACTGCTCCACCACACGGCCGGGTCGCGCGGCCATCATGATCACGCGGCTCGACAGGAACACCGCCTCGTGGATCGAGTGCGTCACGAAGATCACCGTGAGCTTCTTCTTGCGCCACAGGTCGAGCAGGTCGGCGTCGAGCTTGTGACGCGTGATCTCGTCGAGCGCGCCGAAGGGCTCGTCCATCAGCAGCAGGTCGGGCTGCGTGACGAGGCCGCGCGCGATCGACACGCGCATCTGCATGCCACCCGACAGCGCCCGCGGCAGCGCGCCGGCGAACTTGTCGAGCCCGACGAGTTCCAGCGCCTCGGTCACGCGCGCGTCGGCCTCCTTGCGGGGCACGCCGGCCAGGTCGAGCGGCAGGCGCACGTTGGTCTGCACGCTGGCCCAGGGCATCAGCGTGGGCGACTGGAACACGAAGGCCATCTTGTGGGCACAGGTGTGCAGCTCCGCCACCGGCCGGCGCCACAGCAGCAGGCGGCCGTCGGTGGGTTCCAGCATGCCGGCCACCATCTTGAGCAGCGTGCTCTTGCCGCAGCCCGAGGGCCCCAGCAGGGTGATGAACTCGCCCTCGGCGATCTTCAGGTCCACCGGCAGCAGGGCCTGTGTGCCGTTTGGGTAGGTCTTCTCGGCGGACAGGATCTCCACCGCCGGCGTGGCGTGGGCCCACGCGGTCGGCGGTGCGAGGGTGTCGGGTTCGACGCGGTTCATTCAAGAGCCTTTCGAGGGGGCCGTGCCGCGTGCGGCCGGCCCCTGGGTTTCAGGGCGTGGGGCGTAGCGCGCTCAGGGCAGGACCTTGGCGTCCTTGATGAACTCGGTCGTGTAGGTCTTGGCCAGTTCGATCTTGGCCGGGTCGAGCAGCTTCGAGGCGACGAGGAAGTCGTAGCTCGCCTTCGACCGTGCGTCGGTGATCACGCCGATGCCCAGCTTGGCCGCGTCGCCGCCGGTGATCATCCCCATCTCCTTGAGCTTCGCCACGCTGTAGGCCAGCTGGTCGTCGGTCATGTTGGGGTTGTCCTTCTTGATCAGCGCATTGGCTGGCGCCGGGTTCGCCAGGTAGCTCTTCCAGCCTTCGGCCGAGGCCTTCACGAAGGCGGCGACCTGCTTGCTGCGGTCCTTCACGGTCTTGTCCATGCACGACACGGTGGTGGCGTACGCGGGGAAGCCGTGGTCGCTGAACATCAGCACGTTGGCCTTCACGCCGGCCTTCTGGATCGCGTAAGGCTCCGACGTCAGGTAGCCCTGCTGCGCGGCGTTCTTGTCGGCCACGAAGGGCTGGATGTTGAAGGTGTAGGGGCGGGTCTGCTCGTCGGTGAAGCCGAACTTGGCCTTCAGCCACGGCCAGTAGCCGCGCTGCGCCTGGGCGCCGATCAGCAGGGTCTTGCCCTTGAGGTCTTCGAACTTCTTGACGTCCTCGTGCGCGATCAGCACCTGCGGGTCCTTCTGGAAGAAAGCGGCCACGGTGACGACCGGCACGCCGCCCTCACGCACCTGCATCATCTGGATGTCGCTCGATCCCATGATGCAGTCGGCCTGGCCGGCGGCCATCATCTGCGTGATGTTGACCTGCGGGCCGCCCATCTTGATGGTCACGTCCAACCCGTGCTTCTGGTAGATGCCTTCTGCCACGGCCTGGTAGAAGCCGCCGTGCTCGGCCTGCGCGTACCAGTTGGTCATGTAGGTGAACTTGTCCTGCGCCTGGGCGGGCGCTGCGGCGGCGAAGGCCAGCGCGGCGGCGCCGGCGAGGGAGGCGAGACGGAAGACGGAAGGTTGGCGCATGGAGTGGACCTCTCGAAGTGCGGGGTGAAGGAAATGCAAGGGAAAGACGAAGGAGCAATGCAAGGAGCGCGCCTCAGGCGGGCTCGCGCTGGGTCGGCAGCCCCTCGGCGGTCTGGATGAAGCCGGTCTCGTGGCCGCGGCCCCAGGTGGGCTCGTCGCGCACGATCCAGCGCAGCGCGTACAGCTCGGTCAGCGCCTGCACCCAGCTGTCGGACAGCGTGTCGAGGATCTCCAGGCCCTGTTCGCGCGTGGCGCTGGTCGGGTCGCCGATCACGCCGCTCGGGCCGAAGTCGCGCGCGGTCCAGGCACAGGCCGGGCGGCCGTCGGGCGACAGCAGCTTGATCGGGAAGGGCGGCGGGAAGTTGGCGGCGGCGCGTTCCATGTGCACCGTGTCGGGCGCCAGCGCGAGCATCAATGCGGTCTCGGAATGGCCGGCGTGCATCGACAGGCGCTTCTCCTGATCGCTGATCTGCTTGCTCGACGCATTGGGCAGGCGCGACACGCCGTGCGGCACCACGACGAAGTCGCCATGGCGCAGGCGCAGTTCGCGCGCGGCCATCTCCAGCACCTGCGGCTGGCCGCCGTGGCCGTTGGCGAACAGCAGCTTGCGAAAGCCCGAGCGGTAGACCGATTCGCCAATCTCGATGATGGTCGAGAGCAGCGTGGTGCCGGTCAGCGTCATGGTGCCGGGGAAGTGCAGGTGCTCTTCCGACTTGCCATAGGTGATGGTCGGCAGCGCGAAGGCGCGCACCTCGGCAGGCAGCTTCTCGAGCGCCTTGCCCATCACGCCGGAGCTGATCACGCTGTCGACCGAGCAGGGCAGGTGCGGGCCGTGCTGCTCGATGGCGCCGCAGGGCAGCACGATGACGGTGTTCTCGCGGTCGGGCAGCGCGTCGATTTCGGTCCAGCTCAGGTAGGGCAGGAAGCGGTGCGGGGGGATGTAGCCGTGGAGCATGGGGGTCCTTGTCGTTCGTGTCGTGTCGCTATCGGGGGAGGAAGGGCGTGGCGTCGCCTTGGGCCACGCGGCCGTCGCGCAGCACCACGCGCTTGGCGCTGCGCGAGGGCCAGCCGTGGCGGTCGGCGTCGGTGAAGAGCACCAGGTCGGCCGGCGCGCCGACCAGCGTCGGGCGCACTGCTGCAGGCGCGCGCGACAGCCAGTCGCTGCGGCACAGCGCCTCCGACCAGGTGTCGAAGGGCTCGTCGAGCTGCGCCACCAGTGCGGCCGTGCCCATCGCCTCGACGGGGTCGAAGCTGCCGAGCCGGCAGAACGGGTCCTGCACGTTGTCGCTCGCGAACATCACCGGGATGCCGCGTTCGCGCGCCTCCTTCACCAGCGTGATGCCGCGCAGGCGCGGCGTGCGGCCGGTGACGGCGTCCTGCAGCAGCAGGTTGGTGGCAGGCAGCGAGACGATGGTGATCGGCGCGCGCGCCACCGCGTCGAGCGTGGCCAGGGCCTGCGACTCGGGCTGCGCCGCCAGCGCGCAGACATGGCCGCAGACCACGCGGCCTTCGTAGCCGATCTCGCGCAGCAGGCGGGCGGTGGTCGAAAGGCCGACGGCCGCGGCGTTGAGTTCCTCGTCGACATGCAGGTCGATGTCGAGTTCGCAGGCCTGCGCCGCCACCAGCAGGTGGCGCAGCGCCGTCTCGCTCCAGTTGGTGGAATGCACGAAGCCGCCCAGCAGCGCGTGCGCTCCCGTGGCCTTCACCTGCTTCGCCAGGCGCATCGCCTGGTCGGCGTCTTCGAACAGCGGCAGCTTGATCAGGCTGACCTGTTCGAGTCGCACCCGGCCCGCCCACTCCTGCGCCAGCGCGGCCATCACGGGCCAGGCCATCGGCGTCGCGTCGGGCTCCCACCAGTCGACATGCGTGCGCAGGTGCGTGGTGCCGCTTTCCCAGGCCCACTGCAGGCCACGCGCGGCGCGCTCATGCACGTCGGCAGGCGTCCAGTTCACGCGGTCGTTCAGCATCGCGTCGATGGCGCCGAGCAGGCCCGGCTGCACCTGTTTCATGCGCGGCAGCGTGAAGGCCTTGTCGAGGTGCGTGTGGGCGTCGACGAAGCCGGGCAGGGCCAGCGTGCCGGCGGCGTCCCAGGTCGTGGCCGATGGTGCGGGTGCCTGCGTGGCCGGCTGCACCGACTGCACGCGGCCCGCTTCGATCGCGAGGCGCGCCAGCACGGGCACGCCGTCTGGCTGCGGCCAGTCCGTCGGCAGCAGCCAGCGCGGCAGCCGCAGGTTGTCGATCAGCGTCGGCGTGTGCATGGGGCGTTCAGGCAAAGCGCGCCATCGCCTGCCCGACGCGCGCCTTGAAGCGTGTCAGCTGCGGCTCGGTCGCGATGTTCATGTGGTAGTGCGCGTGGTAGTCGACACGTGCGGCCTGGCCGGTGAGCCGCTTCATGTACCGCGTGACGATCTTGCGCGGCGGGTCGCCCATGTACCAGGCGACCCAGCGCGGGCGACCGTAGGTCACGACGGCCGAGATGCGCTTGATGTGCGTGAGCATCGGCCTCACGTTGGCCGGGTCGCTGATGTCGAAGGCCACGCCCGGCATGAAGAGCCGGTCGAAGAAGCCCTTGAGCATGGCGGGCAGGCCGAAGCACCAGGTCGGGAAGCAGAAGACGATGGCCTCGGCCCGGTTCAGCCGGTCGATGTAGGGCTGCAGCGGAATGCGGTTGCTCGGCACCTCGTGGTAGCCCAGCCGCTCCTCGCGCGAGAGCACCGGGTTGAAACCCTCCGCGTACAGGTCGCAGTCGTCCACCTCGTGCCCGGCGGCGCGCAGGTTGGCCAGCACCTCCTGGTGCAGGGCGGAAGCGAAGCTGGTTTCGACCGGATGGCAGTAGACGACGAGCACGCGCATGGTGTTTGACCACTTAATCAGAGCAAGTGGTCAGATTCATGCAAAGGGCGTGCCAGGGCGGACGCACCGAAACGGAGCGGCTGCCCGGGTGCGGATGGGTCGGCCGCTTCAGCCGGTCGACGGATTCAGCGGCGGCAGATGCCGAGCACGACTTCCTGCTCGGTGCAGGGCTTGGTGCGCGCCGGCGTCATGCCCAGGGGCGGCAGGCCGACCGACGCCACCGCGCGCTGCGACGCGCAGGCCCGCAGGCGCTTTTCCATGGGCGCGAAATAGCGCCAGCCCGGGCCGAGCGGCGGCAGCTCGAGCCGCACCTGCTTCCACTTGGGGTGGCCTTGCGCCTGCAGTTGGTCGAAGTTGGCGCACAGCGCATCGGCGAAGCGCGTGAGGTCGCCGACCGTCGCGCGCAAGCCGTAGTCGTAGGTGACCAGGTAGGCCTGCACGCTCAGCGTCGGCACGTCGGCGCCCAGCCAGCTGGCGTAGCTGGCCGCGCGGATGGTCGCGGCCTGGTAGGTGCCAAGGGCGCGCCCGCTCTCGGGGGCGGCGTCGTCGCGCCGAAGCAGCTTGATGAAGCGGCGCGCCTCGGGCTTCATCTCGGTGAAGAGCTTCGCGGGCTGTCCGGCCACGATGACCGCCACGTCGATGCTCTTTTCCACCGTCAGTTGGGCCAGCGCCTCCTCGTTGGCGAGGTACTGCGCGCTGTTCGCCGGCAGCGGCACGTCGAACATGCGCTGGTAGAGGGTTCGCGCGGTCAGGGCCGTGCCGCTGCCGATCGGCCCGACGCCGATCTTCTTGTCGCGGATCTCGTGGATGGCGTTCAGCGGCGAATCGGCCCGCACCACGAAGTAGATCTCTTCCTCGTACAGCGGCATGACGAGCCGCAGCGGCCGAATGATGTTGCCCGCTTCCGCGTTGCCTGCCTTGGCCTCGTCGAGGAAGGCCTGGTAGACGTCGGACTGCACCAGCGCGAGCTTCACGCCGGGCTCGAAGCGCATGCGCAGCACGTTCTCGGCCGAGCCCTTCGACTCCAGCACCTCCAGCCCGATGCCGGCCGGCGGCGCCACCCACTTGGCCAGGTCGCGGCCGATCTGGATGTACGTGCCGGCGCTCGATGCCGTGACGATCTTGTAGTCGGCGGCCGAAGCCCCGAGGGCGCCGATCAGCGCCAGGCCCGGCAGCAATGCGGCCCGTGCGATGCGCCGGAGCAGGATGCGGACATCAAGGGGCATACGCGCTCCTCGCGGTGTTCGTCGGCTGGCACAGCGCCAGCGCGACCAGGGCGGCATTGCAGGCGCCCGGCGGCGCCGCGGTGGTGGGTGGCGCGGTGATGGCGCCGACGATGTGCACGGTGTCGTCGGCAGCCGCCGGCTCGGGTTCGGGGCGCGCCGGCGCATGGAAACCGAGCGCCAGCGACGCGCGACGTGCCGCCTCGTGCAAGCGCTCGCGCCGCTGCGCCTGTGCCTGTTCGTGCTGGCCGAGGGCCTGCCGCGCCGCTTGCACCCGCGGGTCGTCGGCGTGCGCGGTGCCGACGAGGCCGAGCGCCTGTTTCGCCGCAGCGAAGTCGCCGCGTGCCACGGCGGCCTGCATCTGCGTCACGCGGGTCTCGAACGCATGCTGCGCCGCGCCGTGGCCCTGCCGCCCGGAATAGACGTAGTCGAGTGCGAGCCCCATGCCGAACAGGCCGAGGACGAGCGCGAGGCTGACCATCAGGCGCCGGGTGGCCTGGGCGTCGGCGGACCAGCCGGACGACGCGTCGCGGGCCGGCGTGGCGCCGCGCTCCAGGACGGGGTGCGCCGTCGATGCGGCGGGAAGGTAGGTCACCACCGCCGCGGGCGGCATGGCTTGTTGCGGTGGCTCGTCCGCATCGTCGAGCGGCAGCACGGTGTCCGGGGCGTCGGCGGCGCTCTGGCCGAGGTCGCGCAACGACTGCGCCAACGCCGCATCGTCACGCGGCTCGTCCGCCGGGTGCGGGCCGGGCATCCATCCGTACGACAGGATACCGGTGGGTGAGGTGGACATCTTCGACCCTTCGCGTGTGAACGGAAGTAGTAGAAAAGAATGCATCCTTCGCCCTTTGCCCGGGGCGGTCATCAGGGACTACCCATAGAGGGGCCGCCGCAGATGTTTCAAGGTGAAAGCCGCGGCAGCGGCCGTGGTGCCACGACGTGCTGGGTCGGCGAGGCTACTTCGGCGCGGTCTGGATGCCGCAGCCGCCGAGCACGAACGCGATCAGCTCGCGCGCCACCTGCTCGCGGTCGATCGCCGTTTCGGTGCCCACGCCCATCATCACGCGCGCCTGCAGTGCGTAGTCGGCGTGGTACTGGGTCATGGCCCAGATGTGCTGCAGCAGCAGGCGCGGGTCGAGCGGGCGCATCAGCCCGCGCGCGATCCAGCCGTTGATGATGTCGATCTTCTTTTGCGTCCAGGCCTGCGAGTTGGGCCAGTAGCCCTCGAGGTTCCTGCCGCCGTCGAGCACCTCGCGCGTGAAGATGCGCGACATCTCCGGATGGTCGAAGGCGTGGTCGAGCTTCTTGCGGATGTAGTCGCTCAGCACCGCGGCCGGCCCGCTGGCGGCCTGGTCGAAGGAGAACACCACCTTCCAGGCGTGCAACACCTGCATCAGCAGCTCTTCGTAGAGCTCTTCCTTCCCGGCGATGTAGTAGTGCAGCTGCGGCTTGGTGATGCCGGCGCGCAGCGCGATGGCCTGGGTCGACGTGCCCTTGAGCCCGTGCAGGCTGAACTCGGCGATGGCCGCTTCGCGGATCGCCGCCATGATGCGCTCACGCCCGGGGCGGGCCCGCGACAGCGGCCCGTCGGGTGCAGGCATGTCCACGGGGGGCAGGGCGGTGTCGGCAGGAGTTTCCACAGTAGGCAGGTGAGCGGCGGCGCCAGGCGCGGCGTGATGGCGATGGTACCGCCCCGCATCGACGCCCCCTGTGTTGCAGGCGGCGCATGGGCCGATGTCGTCTCTGCATGGACGGGTGTCGCAACGGGCACCGTTCTTGTATCCCAATGGCGGCTTTCCGATTTCTCCCAACCCACAGAAGGACGCACCATGATCTCCTCTTCCCGCCTGCGCAGCTTCGCCGCTTCCGCGGTGCTGCTGGCCGCCGCCGCCGTGGCCCACGCCCAGGCCGCGTTGCCCAATGTCGTGATCCTCGCCACCGGCGGCACCATCGCCGGGGCTGGCGCATCGGCCGTCAACAGCGCCACCTACGCGGCGGCCAAGGTCGGCGTCGAGAAGCTCATTGCCGGCCTGCCCGAGCTGGGCAAGGTCGCCAACGTGCGCGGCGAACAGGTGTTCCAGGTGGCATCGGAAAGCCTGACCAACGACAACCTGCTGGTGCTGGCCCAGCGCGTCTCGGCACTGGCCAAGCAGCCGGACGTCGACGGCATCGTCATCACGCACGGCACCGACACGGTGGAAGAAACCGCGTACTTCCTGACGCTCACGGTGCACACCAACAAGCCGATCGTGATGGTCGCGTCGATGCGCCCGGGCACGGCCCTGTCGGCCGACGGCGCGCTGAACCTCTACGACGCCGTCAGCGTCGCCGGCAGCAAGGACGCCATGGGCAAGGGTGTGCTGCTCACCATGAACGACAGCATCGAGAGCGGCCGCGACGTCAGCAAGAATTTCAACATCAAGCCCAGCGCCTTCGTGAGCCAGTGGGGGTCGCTCGGCATGGTGGTCGAAGGCCGCAACTACTGGTTCCGCGCCCCGGTCAAGCGCCACACCATGAATTCGGAGTTCGACATCGACACCATCAAGTCGCTGCCGCCCGTGGAAATCGCCATGGGCTACGAGGGCGTGGCCTCGACGGCCATCGACGCACTGGGCAAGAGCGGCATCAAGGCGCTGGTCCACGGCGGCCCGGGCAACGGCTCGGTGGCCGACCGCATCGTGCCCAGCCTGCAGAAGGTGCGTGCCGACGGCATCGTCGTGATCCGCAGTTCGCGCGTGCCCGACGGCTTCGTGATCCGCAATGCCGAGCAACCGGACGACAAGTACGACTGGGTCGTGGCGCACGACCTGCGGCCGCAGAAGGCTCGCATCCTGGCGATGGTGGCCCTCACTAAGACAAGCGACACGAAAGAACTCCAGCGCATCTTCTGGGAGTATTGACCCACCCCCAATGCGGCTCACTGCGTGTGGCCGCCTCCCCCTCAAGGGGGCAACACCGGCGGCCCGGCGAAGCCGGTTCCGCGGTGTTTCTGGAAGGGGATGCTGTGGATGGGGTCAGCGGGGGGCGTGGCGGCGCTTGCGGTAGCGCGCATGTTCGACGCTGCTCACGCAGACGAGCAGCCAGGTGCCACCGGACAGCAGCCCGGCCGCCACGTCGCTCGCGAAATGCACCTGCAGGAAGATGCGGCTGCAGGCGGTCGTGAGGATCACCGCGATGGCGGCCATCACGGCCGGCGCATGCCAGCGCGGCGGCAGCAGCTGCAGTGCGAGGTACAGGAGCATCCCGTAGACGACCATCGACCCGGAGCTGTGGCCGCTGGGGAAGCTGTAGCTCTCCTCGAAGGCCAGGCCGTGCTCGTGCACCGGCCGGGCCCGCGCGAAGAGGTTCTTGAGCGTCGGGTTGAGCACGGCGTTGCCGCCCAGCGCCAGCATCCAGCCGAGCGCCAGGCCGGTGTGGCGGCGCCACAGCAGCCACACGGCCACGCCGACGCCGATCGCGACCAGCACGTCGCGGTCGCCGAAGTGCGTGAGCAGGCTGAAGGCGCGCAGCGCGGCCCAGGGCAGCGTCGCGGCGATGCCGTCGGCCAGCACCTGGTCGGCGCGGCCGAGCGTGTGCGTCGGCGTCGCCCGCTCGGCGATCCCTGCGAACAGGGCGGCGGCGGTGACGATGGCAGCGAAGCCGAGTGCCAGGCTGAGCACGAGCCGCGGCGGTCGAGCTTCGGTCTCGGCCGCGAGGGCGGCGCGCCGTCGCTGAAGCCCCCCGCAGGCGAGGCCGCCGGCCACCACGGCCGTCAGCAGCACGAGCAGGAAGATCGGCAAGGCACGCGGCGCCGCGGCGCCCGCGACCCAGATCAGCAGCGGCGTTCCGGACGCTTCAGACATCGGCCAGCGCCAGCGTGTGCACCTTGCCCGGTACGAAGCGGCCCTCGGCGGCGGCATGGTCCCAGCGTTCGACCGTGCAACTGCGCAGCGCCGACGCAGCGCCGCGCAGCAGGTTGACCGAATTGGGCTGGCCGCCGCGCACGCGCGACGACACCGCCGTGCCGGCCTGCACCGCCCAGAGCGCGCGCGACACGCCGGCGTCGGCCTCGTGCGCCGCCCGCACGAAGGGCAGGTGGATGTGGCCGCCCAGCACCAGGTCGGCCCCGGCCGCGGCCCAGCGGCGCAGGGCCGCGTCGGCGCCATGCAGTCGGTTGCTTTCGTCTTCGGGCCGCGTCACCAGCACCGGCTGGTGCGTGACCACCACGCGTCGCTGCCCGGGCGTGGCGCTGGCGAGCCGTTGCGCCACGCGCGCGATCTGCGCTTCGGACACCTCGCCGTCCGCGTGCCGGTACCAGCGCGTCGTGTTGACGGTGAGCACCAGCCAGTCGGGCGACGAAAACTCGGGCTCCAGATTCGCGCCGAAGGCGTCGGCGTAGCGGCCGTAGGGGTCGAACAGCCGCGCGCCCACCTGAAGCAGCGGAATGTCGTGGTTGCCCGGAATGGCCAGCCACGGCACCCCGAGCCGGTCCATGAAGGCGCGCGCCGCGGCGAACTGCGCCCGCGTCGCGCGCTGGGTGATGTCGCCCGACAGCACCACCAGCGCCGGCTGCGTGTCGTGCACCAGCGCCTCGAGCGCCGCGACCACGGGGGCCTGCTCGGTGCCGAAGTGCGTGTCGGAGATTTGGATCAATACGCTCATGCCCGCGCCGCTTCCAGCTCCGGCGCCACGACCGGCTTGATCAGCCACAGCGGCTCGGGTGCCACGCGGAACAGCAGCGGCATGTCCAGCCAGTTGAGCTCGCCGTCGGTCGCCACCTTGATGCGGCGCCGGCCATGCGTGCCGGCCGGCTTCACGGTCAGCGAGGCGAAGGGGAAGGTCACGATGTGGTCGGCGTCGCCCAGCTTGCCGAGCGCGCCTCGCACCAAGAGGCCCGGCAGCGACCACCAGCGGCCGGGCTTGACCGCGATGGCGGCGAGCTGGCCTTCCTCCGGCGCGTCGGCGTCGTCGATGCCGACCTGATGCAATTGCAGTGCGTTGTTGCCGACGAAGAGCGACCGGGTGCGCACGTCGCGTTCCTGCCCGCGCAGCGCCAGCCGCAGCCGCCAGGAGCGATGCCCGCCGCGCAGCATCGTGACCACGGCCGCGCCGAGCGCGATCAGCCGGCTGCGCCCGTAGTCGCGCTTGAAGGCCTCGCGCTCCTCCAGCAACTGCGCGTACAGCCCGAGGCTGGCGTTGACCAGGAACACCTTGTCATTCACCAGCCCGACCTGCACCGCACGCGGCGGCTCGTTCAGCAGCACCTGCAGCGCCGCCTCGTTCTCGGCCGGAATGCCGTGGGTGCGGCTGAAATAGTTGAAGGTGCCCTGCGGCAACACGCCAAAAGCGCAGCCGCTGCCCAGCGTGGCCTGCGCCACCGCGTTGATGGTGCCGTCGCCGCCGGCCGCCACCACAATGCCGCCGTTGGCACGCGCCCGCTCCACCGCCTCGCGCGCGAAGGCCTGCAACTGGCCCGGCGCCTCGACCAGGAAGATGCGGTGCCGCCGCCCCACCGCGCCGCAGGCCTGCTCGACCGCGGCGCGCACCGGCGCGGTCGCGTGTTTGCCCGACCCGGCGTTCAGGACGATGAAGAGGGGCGCGTCGGGCGCGAGGTCGGGTGGCGTCATGGGCATCGGAGGGCGGATGGACGCCCATGGCGGGCGCATATCGCGTTATCGCATCGTCGCGGCCGACGAGCCGGCGGGCAAGCGCCCGGCCTCGTGTGGGAGAGACGCCAAAGCCGCAGCCGCCCGGCCCGTAAAATCGGCGCCTCGCGGGCCCCGGCCCGCCGACTGTCCAATGTCCGGCCTGCGCCGGCCAGCTTCCATGTTGACCTTCCAGCAAATCATTCTCAAATTGCAGTCGTACTGGGCCGACCAGGGCTGCGCGCTGCTCCAGCCCTACGACATGGAGGTCGGTGCCGGCACCTCGCACACCGCCACCTTCCTGCGCGCCCTCGGCCCGGAACCGTGGAAGGCCGCCTACGTGCAGCCCAGCCGCCGCCCCAAGGACGGCCGCTACGGCGAGAACCCGAACCGCCTGCAGCACTACTACCAGTACCAGGTCGTGCTCAAGCCCGCGCCGTCGAACATCCTCGAGCTGTACCTCGGCTCGCTCCAGGCGCTCGGCTTCGACCTGAAGAAGAACGACATCCGCTTCGTCGAGGACGACTGGGAGAACCCGACGCTCGGCGCCTGGGGCCTGGGCTGGGAGGTCTGGCTCAACGGCATGGAGGTGACGCAATTCACCTACTTCCAGCAGGTCGGCGGCATCGACTGCAAGCCGATCACCGGCGAGATCACCTACGGCCTGGAACGGCTGGCGATGTACCTGCAGGGCGTGGACAACGTCTACAACCTGACGTGGACCGATGGCCTGAGCTATGGCGACGTCTACAAGCAGAACGAGGTCGAACAGTCGACCTACAACTTCGAGCATTCCGACGCCGACTTCCTCTTCACCGCCTTCAACGCGCACGAGAAGCAGGCCAAGCATTTGATGACCGAGCAGCTGGCGCTGCCCGCCTACGAGCAGGTGCTCAAGGCCGCGCACAGCTTCAACCTGCTGGACGCGCGCGGCGCGATCAGCGTGACCGAACGCGCCGCCTACATCGGTCGCATCCGCAACCTGGCACGCGCCGTGGCGCAGAGCTACTACGAAAGCCGCGAACGGCTCGGTTTCCCGATGGCCCCGCGCGAGTGGGTGGCGCAGATGGCGCCCATCACGAAGAAGGCGGCCTGATCCATGACCACGAATTCCAAGAACCTGCTCGTCGAACTGTTCGTCGAGGAACTCCCACCCAAGGCGCTGAAGAAGCTGGGCGAGGCCTTCGCCGGCGTGCTGCGCGACCAGCTCGTCGCACTTGGCCTGGCCGATGCCAACTCGGTGCTCACGTCCTATGCCTCACCGCGCCGCCTGGGTGCGCACCTGACGAACGTCGTGGCGCAGGCCGCCGACAAGGCCGTGTCGCAGAAGCTGATGCCGGTCACGGTCGGCCTCGATGCGGGCGGCAACGCCACGCCGGCATTGCTCAAGCGCCTGGGTGCGCTGGGCGCCGACGCGTCGGCCGTGGCCACGCTCAAGCGGGCGCTCGACGGCAAGGCCGAGGCGCTGTTCTACGAAAGCACCGCCCAGGGCGCCACGCTGGCCGACGGCCTGCAGAAGGCGCTGGCCGACGCCATCGCCAAGCTGCCGATCCCCAAGGTCATGAGCTACCAGCTCGAGAACGGCGAGCTGCCCGGCTGGACCAGCGTGAGCTTCGTGCGCCCGGCGCACGGCCTGGTCGCGCTGCACGGCGGTGACGTGGTGCCGGTCGAGGCGCTGGGCCTTGCGGCCGGCCGCGAGACGCACGGGCACCGCTTCGAGGCCAAGGTCGACCCGGTGGTGCTGCGCGATGCCAGCAGCTACGCGCTGCAGCTGGAAGAAGAGGGTGCCGTGATCGCCGGCTTCGAAGCCCGCCGCACCGAGATCGCCCGCCAACTGGCGCTGGCCGCCGCGAAGGTCGGCGGTGGCGCCAAGCCGATCGACGACGACGCGCTGCTCGACGAAGTCACCGCGCTGGTCGAGCGGCCCAACGTGCTGGTCTGCAGCTTCGAGCGCGAGTTCCTCGACGTGCCGCAGGAATGCCTCATCCTCACGATGAAGGCCAACCAGAAGTACTTCCCGCTGCTCGACGCGGCCGACAAGCTCACCAACCAGTTCCTGGTCGTCAGCAACATCACGCCCGACGACGCCAGCGCGGTGATCCAGGGCAACGAGCGCGTGGTGCGCCCGCGCCTGGCCGACGCCAAGTTCTTCTTCGACCAGGACCGCAAGAAGTCGCTGGCTTCGCGTGTCGAGTCGCTCGGCAAGGTGGTCTATCACAACAAGCTGGGCACGCAGGGCGAACGCGTGACGCGCGTGATGCACATCGCGCGCGCCATCGCCGAGCAACTGGGCGACGGCACGCTCGCCGCGCAGGCGACCCAGGCCGCGCAGCTCGCCAAGGCCGACCTGGTGACCGACATGGTCGGCGAGTTCCCCGAGCTGCAGGGCACCATGGGCCGCTACTACGCGCTGCACGACGGCCTGGCCGTCGACGTGGCCGACGCCATCGAGGACCACTACAAGCCGCGCTTCGCCGGCGACACCCTGCCACGCGGCGAAGTCGGCGTGGTGGTGGCGCTGGCCGACAAGCTCGAGACGCTGGTGGGCATGTTCGGCATCGGCAACCTGCCCACCGGCGACCGCGACCCCTTCGCGCTGCGCCGGCATGCGCTGGGTGTCGTGCGGATGCTGATCGAGAAGGATTTGCCGCTGGACCTGAAAGCGCTGCTGACCGGCGCCGCCGCCGTGTTCCAGGGCATCGACGGTTTCGACCGCGACCGCGCCGTGGTCGACCTGGAAGGCTTCATCCTCGACCGCCTCGCCGGCAGCCTGCGCGAGCAGGGCGCCAGCGCGCAGGAAGTCGACGCCGTGCTGGCCCCGCAGCCGCAGCGCCTGGGCGATGTGCCCAAGCTGCTGGCGGCCGTCCGCGCCTTCGCCGCACTGCCCGAGGCGCCGGCCTTGGCCGCCGCCAACAAGCGCATCGGCAACATCCTGAAGAAATCCCCGGAGGCCGACGCGCACGTCAGCCCGGTGCTGCTGCAGGAGCCGGCCGAAAAGTCGCTGCACGCCGCGATGGAACGCATCGTGCCCGCGGCCGACGCCCAGTTCGACGCTGGCGACTACACCGCGTCGCTGCAGACCCTGGCCGCCCTGCGCGCGCCGGTCGACGCCTTCTTCGACGATGTGATGGTGAACGCCGAACAGGTCGATTTGCGCCTCAACCGCCTCGGGCTGCTGAAGCTGCTGCACGCGGCGATGAACCGCGTGGCGCTGCTGGAGCGGCTGGCAGCCTGATCGAATCCACGCGAGGCCCATCATGAAACTCGTCATCCTCGACCGCAACGGCAGCATCAACCTGCACCGCGACGACTTCGTCAAGAGCGAGGTCGAGTGGACGCCGCTGCCGCAGGCCCTTGAAGCCATCGCCAGGCTCAACCATGCGGGTTGGCATGTGGTGATCGCGTCGAACCAGTCGGGCCTCGGCCGCGGGCTGTTCGATGTGGTCTCGCTCAACGCCATGCACGCGAAGATGCACAAGATGCTGGCCGCCGTCGGTGGCCGGGTCGACGCGATCTTCTATTGCCCGCACAGCCCCGACGAGGACTGCGGCTGCCGCAAGCCCAAGCCCGGCCTGTTCCTGCAGATCGGCGAGCGCTATGGCGTCGACCTGGCCAACGTACCGACCGCCGGCGACAGCCTGCGCGACCTGCAGGCCGGGGCGGCGGCCGGCTGCGAGCCGCACCTGCTGCTGACCGGCATGGGCGCGGCCTGCCGCAACGTCGACCCGCTGCCGCCCGACTACCCGGCCAACACGCGGGTGCACGACGACCTGTCGGCCTTCGTCGATTTCCTGCTCGCGCGCGAGGCGCAGAAGGCGGCCTTGCAGGTGGCCGTCTGATGGCCTTCGTGCGTTCGGTGCTCCACATGGGGTGGATGCTGGTCACCGTGATTCCCTGGGGCATCATCATGTGCGTGGCGTCGATCTGGCGCCGCGGCGAGCCGCTGTACTGGATGGCCGCGCGCTGGCTCGGCTGGGCCATCGGCGGGGCGCGGGTCATCCTCGGCATCCGCACGCGCGTCACCGGCATGGAGAACCTGCCGCAGGAGCAGCGTGCGGGCGCGGTGCTGCTGGTCAAGCACCAGTCCACGCTCGAGACCTTCCTCATGCCCACGCTGATGCCGCACCCGCTGGCCTACGTGTTCAAGAAGGAACTGATCTACGTGCCTTTCTTCGGCTGGGCGATGGCGCGACTGGACATGATCCACATCGACCGCAGCCAGCGCGCGCAGGCGTTCAACAAGGTGGTGAAGCAGGGCCGCGCGCTGCTGGCGCAAGGCATCTGGATCATCATGTTCCCCGAAGGCACCCGCATCCCACGCGGCCAGCAGGGCACCTACAAGAGTGGCGGCACGCGCCTCGCGGTGGAGACCGGCGCACCGGTGATCCCGATCGCCGTCACCTCGGCCAAGGTCTGGCCGCGCAAGGCCTTCGTCAAGCGGCCCGGCATCGTCGACGTGTCGATCGGCCCGGCCATCTCCAGCGTCGGCCGCAAGCCCGACGAACTGATGCGCGAGGTCGAAGCGTGGATCGAAGCCGAGATGCGCCGGCTCGACCCCGAGGCCTACCGCTGAGCGGGTGCGTGCGATGCGCGGCCTGATGCAATTCACCCTGGACCTGTTCGACGAGCTGCGCGCCGAGGTGCCTGCGCCCGCGGCGGCGCCTGCAGCGCCGAAGGCCGTCGAGCCCCACGGCCCGTCGCTGCCCGCCGTGCCGCTGTCCGACACGTTGCGCCTCCAGCGCTTCGTCCATCCGCGCGCCACACGCGAAGCGGTGCTGGGCCATGCGCAGGTCGCCTACGAATTCGCGCGCGGCAAGCGTCGCACCATCGGCTTCGTGGTCGGTGCCGAAGGCCTGTCGGTGCGTGCGCCGCGCTGGGTCGCGCTGCGCGACGTCGACGCGGCGCTGCAGGAGAAGGCCGACTGGATCGTGCGCAAGCTCGACGAGGCGCAGCAGCGCCACGAGCGGCTCGAATCCGCGCGCATCGAATGGAAGGACGGCGCACGCATCCCGTTCCTCGGCGAACAGGTCACGGTGCGGCTCGACCCGCGCCATGCCTTCGACGGCGTCGGCGCGATGCTCGACGCCGAGCCGGGCGAGAGCGGGGCGCGCGCGCTGCACCTGTCGGTGGCGAACAATGCGACCACGGCGCAGATCCGCGACGCCGCCCAGGCCTGGCTCATGCGCCAGGCCAAGCGCATCTTCCAGGAAAGGCTGACGCTGTATGCGCCGCAGCTCGGCGTGCGCTGGACCAAGATGTCGCTGTCGAACGCCGCCACGCGCTGGGGCAGCGCCAGCGCCGACGGCGCCATCCGCCTGAACTGGCGGCTGGTGCACTACCGCATGCCGGTGATCGACTACGTGGTGGTGCACGAGCTCGCGCACCTGCGCGTGATGGACCACAGCCCGCGCTTCTGGGAAACGGTCGAGAGCGTGGTGCCGGACTACGGCGCGCTGCGGCAGCAACTCAAGGACGAGCCGGTTCCGCGCTGGTAATCGGCGCCATCGCGCCCAGGTCGACGGCGCACACCGTCATCGAGTTCTGGCAACATCTGGTCACAACAACGACCAGATGGAGTGCTGAATGACAGCTGAATCGACTGTTCGGGCCGACCTTGTGAAGGTCTTCCTGCTGACCGTGGCATGGCTGTTCGTCATTCCCGCAGCCACGCTCTTCTTTATCGATTACGCGTTGCGCACGCAGGACGCGGCCTTCCTCGAGCGGGTCGAGCAGCGGGTCGCCGCCGACACCCGCCGTTCTCCCGACGAGAAGCGCGAGTTGATCGGGTTCTACCGTGCGCATCCGCTCTCGGCGGCCTGCAGCGCGTCGGGGCCGGACGAGCAGGCATTCCACGACCAGGTCTGCGAAACCTATTCGATGCATTGGCAGTTCCATGGGGCAGAGCGCGCGGCCCGGGCAACGCTGTGGCTCGGTGTCGCGCTGCTGCTGACCGCGCTCGCCCTGGGCGCGCTGGCCTTCGTCAACCGCGGCCTGCGCTACGCGAGCTTCGTCGCCGGCTGGCGGGTGATCACGGTCGGCAGCGCGGTCGAGGTGGTGCTGCAGAGCGCGATGGTGGTCTGGCTGTCGTTCTGGGTCACCGCCTATTTCTGGGAGCGCTACTACATCAAGCTGGTGGGCATCGCCGGCGTCGCGGCGGCGGCCGCCGTGTTCTTCGCGATCTACACCTTGTTCAAGAAGTCGGCCAGCGCCAACGAGATCGAGGGAGACCTGCTCACGCCCGAGGCCGCACCACGGCTCTGGCAGCGCATCCGCACGCTGGCCGCACAGGTCGAGACGGCGCCGCCGGACCAGGTGATCGCCGGCATCGATACCAACTTCTTCGTGACCGAGGCGCCTTGCGTGGTGCAGGGCCAGGCGGTTCAGGGCCGCACGCTCTTCATCAGCATTCCGCTGTTGCGGGTGCTCGACACGCAGGAGGCCGACGCCGTGCTGGCGCATGAACTCGCGCATTTGGGCGGTGGCGACACGAAGAGCAGCGCCATGCTCGGACCGAAGCTGCAGCAGTTCGACCAGTACACCTGGGAAATGCGCGGCGGCGGCCTGACGATCGTTGCGCATTACGTGCTGCGGCTCTACCGCATGATCTTTTCCTTTGCGCTGTCACGCGACAGCCGGGAGCGCGAGTACACCGCCGACCGGGTGGCGGCGGGCCTGACCGCACCGCGCGCGATCGTGCAGTCCCTCATCAAGATATCGGCGTATGCCAGCTACCGCAACGACGTGGAACATCGGCTGTTCGCGCAAGATCGCCAGCATGGCGCCTCGCTCGGCATCGCCGGCTACGTGGCCGAGGGCCTGCAGCCCTACGCGCGGTCCGACGCGTTCATCGCCACCATGCAGACGGCCGGCGTGCCGCATCCGTACGACAGCCACCCCCCGCTGCTCGAGCGCATGCGGAACGTGGGGCACACGGTGGGCGAGCAGGACTATGGCGCCATCGTCACCACCGTGCCGGAGGCGTCATGGGTCGACGACATGCCGACGGCGCACGAGATCGAGCAGCGACTTTGGGCCCGCTACGAGCAGCAGTTCTCGGAATCGCACGAACGCAGCCTGGCCTACCGCTACGAACCCGCGAACGAGGAGGAGCGTGCGGTGGTGCTGCGCCATTTCCCGCCGGTCGCGTTCGCGCTCAAGAACGACGCGCGCATCGAGGTGAGCTACCAGGGCATGCACGCGACCGCTGACGGCGGCCAGCCCATCGGGTGGGACGAGGTCAAGGGCCTGGCCTTCAGCAACAGCAGTTTCGGCAACACGCTGGTGGTGACCCACTTCGACAAGGGCGTGCTGGGTTCACGCACCACCAAGATCAAACTGCGCGGCCTGGGGAAGGACGAAGCCACATTCAAGGCGGTGGTCAGCCAATACTGGCACCGCCATCAGGTGATGCGCGCGCAGCAGGCGGCGCGGGAGGTGATCACTCCTTGACCGACCCCGTCATCCCCGACACGTAGTACTCGACGAAGAACGAGTAGATGAAGGCCACCGGCAGCGAGCCGAGCAGCGCGCCGGCCATCAGCGGGCCCCACTGGTACACGTCGCCCTGCACCAGCTCGGTCACCACGCCCACCGGCAGCGTCTTCATTTCCGACGACGAGATGAAGGTCAGCGCGTAGATGAACTCGTTCCACGACAGCGTGAAGGCGAAGATGCCCGCCGAAATGAGGCCGGGCACCGCCAGCGGCAGCACGATCTTCACCAGGATCTGCCAGCGGTTCGCGCCGTCGATCAGCGCGCACTCCTCCAGCTCGGCCGGAATGGAGCGGAAGTAGCCCATCAGCAGCCAGGTGCAGAAAGGGATGAGGAAGGTCGGGTAGGTGAGGATCAGCGCCCAGCGCGTGTCGAACAGGCCAAGGTTGAACACCACGTTGGCCAGCGGGATGAACAGGATCGACGGCGGCACCATGTACGCCAGGAAGATCGACAGGCCCACCTGCTTGGACCCCTTGAAGCGCAGCCGCTCGATGGCGTAGGCCGCGAACACCGAAGCGGCGAGCGACACGAAGGTCGACACCACCGACACCAGCACCGTGTTCCACAGCCATTGCGGGTAGGCCGTCTCGAACAGCAGCTTGTAGAAGTGCTGCAGCGTCGGCTTGATGACCCAGAACGGGTTGCCGTCGCGCGCCAGCAGCTCGGCCTCGGGCTTCACCGAGGTCACGGCCATCCAGTAGAACGGGAACAGCAGCACGATCAGGAACAGCACGAGCGGGATGTAGACCGTCACCGCCTTGCGCGGGATCGAGTCCAGGTAGCTCATGCCGACGGTGTCGGCTTGGCTCGGATTGCTCATTTGTCGCTCCCACCTTGTTGCCATGCACGACGCTGCAGGCCGAAGAAACTGAACATCACGCAGGCCAGCAGGAAGGGCACCATCGCGATCGCGATCGCTGCACCTTCACCCAGGGCACCGCCGGAGATGGCGCGTTGGAACGAGAGCGTGGCCATCAGGTGCGTCGCGTTCAGCGGGCCGCCGCGGGTGATCACGTAGATCAGCTGGAAGTCGGTGAAGGTGAACAGCACCGAGAAGGTCATGACCACCGCGATGATGGGCGTGAGCAGCGGCATCGTCACGTGGCGGAACTGCTGCCAGGGCGTCGCGCCGTCGATGGCGGACGCCTCGTAGTACGAAGGGGAAATCGTCTGCAGCCCGGCCAGCAGCGTGATCGCCACGAAGGGCACGCCGCGCCAGACGTTGGCGATGATCACCGAGATGCGCGCGTTCCACGGGTCGCCGAGGAAGTCGATGTAGTGGTCGATCAGCCCCATCTTCACCAACGCCCAGCTGACGATGGAGAACTGCGAGTCGTAGATCCACCAGAAGGCGATGGCCGACAGCGCGGTCGGCACGATGTAGGGCAGCAGGATCACCGCCCGGAAGAAGGTCTTGAAGCGGATGTTCTTGTTCAGCAGGATTGCGAGGTACAGCCCGAGCAGGAACTTGAACACGCTCGCCACGAAGGTATAGAACAGCGTGTTGAACAACGCGAGCCGCGTGACCGCGTCGCCCCACAGGTACTCGTAGTTCTCGAGGCCGATCCACTGCCCCGGCCGGCCGACCTTGGCATCGGTGAAGCCGAGCCAGGTGCCCAGCCCGAGCGGGTAGGTCAGGAACACCAGCAGCAACAGCGCCGCCGGCAGCATGAACATGGCGCCGAGCGCGTTGCGACTGTTCTGGAATCGGACCAGGAGGTTCATGGGACGAGGAGTGGTCGAGAGACAGGGGCGCCCGCCCGGCACCGCGATGCCGGACGGGCGGGGACGCTCAGAGCTTGTAGTAGCGCTCGGCGCGCTTCTGCGCGCGCTCGGCCGCTTCCTTCGGCGTCTTCGATCCACTTGCGGCCTCGGCCACCATGTTCGGGATGATGAAGTCCGCTGCGGCGCCGGCCGAGGCGTAGCCCAGCTTGCCGTCGTAGCCGCCCGGGCGCAGGTTCTTCACCGAGTCGCGGTAGGGCGTGTTCTTCGGGTCCGAACTCCAGATCACGCTGTTTTCGTAGTAGCGCAGCGGCTGGGCCACATAGCCGCCGCCGCCCTGCAGCCAGGGGTCGAACTGCTCCTTCTCCATCATGAAGCGCAGGAACTCCTTGGAGGCCTGCGGAAACTTCGTGTACTTCATGATCATCTGGTTGAAGAACAGGTGCGACTCGGTCGGCACGCCCACCGGCCCGATCGGGAACACGGCGTGGTTGATGTCCGCGGCCATCTCCTTGATCTTCGGGTCGGCCGAGTTCTTGGCGGCGTAGTACACCGAGATGCCGTTGTTCGTCACGCTGATCTGCCCGTCGAGGAAGGCCTTGTTGTTGTTCGGGTCCAGCCACGACAGCGTGCCGGGGATGAAGTTGGCGTACAGCTCCTTGCCGTACTCCAGCGCCTTGAGCGTTTCGGGGCTGTCGATCACGACCTTGTTGGTCTTGTCCACCAGTTTGCCGCCGTGCGACCAGATCAGCCAGTTGCACCAGGTGCTGTCGCCGGTCGCGTTGCCCAGCGCCATGCCGCCCGGCGTGCCCTTTTCCTTGAGCGCCTTGTAGAGCTTGAGGAAGTCGTCGGTGTTCTTCGGGAAGGTCGCGAAGCCGGCCGCCTTCACCATGCTCTCGCGGTAGACGATGAGCGAGCCCGAGGCGCCCAGCGGCAGGCCCAGCCAGCGTTTGCCGTCGGGGCGCATGAAGGTCTCGCCGGCCGGGTACCAGCCGCCGTATTTCTTGCCCAGGTACTCGGCCAGGTCGGTCACGTCGAGCAGCTTGTCGGGGTAGAGGTTGGCGTCGTCGTTGGTTGACAGGATGATGTCCGGCCCGGCGCCGGTGTTGGCCGCCACGGCCGCCTTCGGGCGCACGTCTTCCCAGCCTTCGTTGTCCACGCGCACCTCGACACCGGTGGCCTCGGTGAACTTCTTGACGTTGGCCATGTAGGCATCGATGTCGCCCTGCACGAAGCGGCTCCAGCGCAGCACGCGCAGCTTGGCGCCCTTCTCGGGCTTGAACGTCATGTTCTGCGCATGGGCGAAGGGCGCGAAGAGAGCGGTGCCGGCGCCGACCGACGCGGCTGCGGCCACGCCGGCCGTGCCTTCGAGAAACTTGCGGCGATTGAAATCACTCATTCGATGTCTCCTGTCTTGTTGAACGAACCGGGAAGCGAAAGTCAAGCCGCGAGTCTTTGCCCGCTGGCCGCGTCGAAGAGGTGGGCGCGCTGCAGGTCTGGCTGCAGGTGGATGGTGCTGCCGGGCGCGAAGTCGTGGCGCTCGCGGAACACGGCCGACAGCTCGGTGCCTTCGTGCCGGCACGCGACGAAGGTGTCCATGCCGGTGGGTTCCATCACCGCCACGCGCGCCGGGATGCCGCCGCTCGACGCCAGGGCGAGGTGCTCGGGCCGCGTGCCGTAGACGACCGGTTGCCCGTCGGCGCCGCCCGCGTGCAGCGGCGCGTCGAGCTGCGTGCCGTCCTTCAATTCAACGCGCGCCGCGCCGCCGCTGCGGCGCAGCGTGCCCGGCAGGAAGTTCATCGCCGGCGAACCGATGAAGCCGGCCACGAACTGGTTGGCCGGGTGGTCGTACAGATCCAGCGGTGTGCCGGTCTGTTCGATGCGCCCGTCGCGCATCACCACGATCTTGTCGCCCATGGTCATCGCTTCGATCTGGTCGTGCGTGACGTAGATCGACGTGGTCTTGAGCCGCTGGTGCAGTTCCTTGATCTCGCTGCGCATCGCCACGCGCAGCTTGGCGTCGAGGTTCGATAGCGGCTCGTCGAAGAGAAAGACCTGCGGGTCACGCACGATGGCGCGGCCCATCGCCACGCGTTGGCGCTGGCCGCCCGAGAGCTGGCGCGGGTAGCGGTCGAGCAGCGGCGTGAGCGCGAGGATCTCGGCCGCGCGCTGTACCTTGCTCGTGATGGTCGCCTTGTCGGCCTTGGCCAGCGTCAGCGAGAACGCCATGTTGTCGCGCACCGTCATGTGCGGGTAGAGCGCGTAGTTCTGGAACACCATCGCGATGTCGCGCTCTTTTGGCGGCAGGTCGTTCACCCGCTTCTCGCCGATGCGGATCTCGCCGCCGTGGATTTCTTCGAGCCCCGCGATCATCCGCAGCAGCGTCGACTTGCCGCAGCCCGACGGGCCGACCAGCACCGTGAACGAACCGTCGGGAATATCGATGTCGACGCCATGGAGGATGGGGACGTCGCCAAAGCTCTTCTTGACCGCCTGAATCGTGACACTGGCCATGCAATGCAATCCTGTGGGTTCGCGAGGGAAGGCGACGTGGAGACCTCCGCGTCGCAGCAGCCCGCGCAGTATCTGCCGCTCTCATGCAACCGGTATCAGGGCAAACCGGTAGGAGAAAACCCCCGGTGATTTGTATGATCACCCGATAACCGTGCGCCAAAACTCCGCTGCCGTGCAGGCAAACCGCTCTCCTGTCCGCCCTTCCGCCGAACCGCTCCGCCTCATGGCGGATCGGCTGTCCGATCGCCTCGCGCAGCGCCTGGGCGACCAGATCGATTCCGGTGCGCTGCGGCCCGGCGACCGCCTGCCCACCGAACAGCAACTCGCCGTCGCGCACGGCGTGTCGCGCACGGTCGTGCGCGAGGCGGTGCACCAGCTGCGCTCGCGTGCGCTGCTGGTGTCACGGCAGGGCTCGGGCGTGTTCGTGGCGCAGACGCCCACCCACCAGCCGCTGGCCTTCGACCCGACGGTGCTCGATTCGGTGCAGGCCGTGGTGCACGTGGTCGAGGTGCGCCGCGTGCTCGAAGGCGAGATCGCCGCGCTCGCGGCCGAACGCGCCACGCGTGCGCAGATCGCATCGCTTCGGCGCGCCCTCAAGGCCATCGATGCCGCAGTCGCGGCCGGCCAGGACGGCGTGGCCGAAGACCTGGCCTTCCACCGCGTCATCGGCGAGTCGAGCGGCAACCCGCAGTTCCGATTGCTGCTCGGCTTTCTCGAGCAGTACCTGCGCGAAGGCATGCGCATCACGCGCGGCAACGAAGCGCGGCGGCTCGACTTCATGGAAGCGGTGCAGCACGAGCACCGCGCCATCGTCGAGGCCATCGCCGCGCGCGACCCGGACGAAGCCCGCCGCTGCGCCACGCACCACATCCTGCATGGCGAGCAGCGGCTGGTCGAAGGCGGCGTCATCTCGGGGCGCCGCAAACGAAAAACCTCAAAGGAGACTGACCCATGAAACTACTCATCACCGGCGGCGGCGGCTTTCTCGGCGCGCGGCTCGCGCGCACCCTGCTGGCCCGCGGCACCCTCGACGGCCAGCGCATCGAACGCCTGGTGCTGACCGACATCGCACCGCCACCGGCCGACCTCGTGGCCGACCCGCGCGTCGAGGCCCGTACCGGCCCGCTGCTGACGCAGACCGACGCCCTGAAGACCGAGGCCTTCGACGGCGTGTTCCACCTGGCCTCGGCCGTATCGGGCGAATGCGAGGCCGACTTCGACCTCGGCCTGCGCTCCAACCTCGACAGCACGCGCGCGCTGCTCGACGCGTTGCGCGCCCACGTGAACGCCGGCGGCAAGGTGACGCGCTTCGTCTTCTCGAGCTCGGTCGCGGTGTTCGGGCCCGACCCGGCCGTGCCCTTTCCCAAGCTGGTGGCCGACGACACGCTGCCCACGCCGCAGACCTCGTACGGCACGCAGAAGCTGATCTGCGAACACCTCATCGCCGACTACACGCGCAAGGGTTACCTCGACGGCCGCGCGGCGCGCCTGATGACGGTGACGGTGCGCCCCGGCAAGCCCAACGGCGCCGCCTCGTCCTTCTTCAGCGGCATCATCCGCGAGCCGTTGGCGGGCATGGAATCGATCTGCCCGGTGTCGCCCGACGTGTCACACCCGATGGCCTCGCCCACCCGCACCGTCGAAGGGCTCATCGCCGTCTACGAAGCCACGCGCGAGGCTTTCGTCGGCCGCACCGCGCTCAACCTGCCCGGCCTGAACGTGCGCGTGGCCGACATGCTCGACGCGCTGGAAGAAGTCGCCGGCCCCAAGGTGCGCGCGCTGGTGCGCTTCGAGCGCGACGAGCGCGTGGCCGGCATCGTGGCCAACTGGCCGAGCGGTGCGACCGCGGTGCGTGCCGGCCGGCTCGGCCTGCACCCGCACGACAACTTCGCCGACATCATTCGGCTGTACATCGACGACTGCAAGGCGCAGCCGAACGCCGATCAAACCCTGAAGGGACTCTCCCTGTGAAAAAGAAAAGCCCCACGCCCCGCAGCCAACCCAAGAAGCCTGCGGGCGCACTGAAACTGCGCTCGCAGGCCTGGTTCGACAACCCGGCCAACACCGACATGACCGCGCTCTACCTGGAGCGCACGATGAACTACGGCCTGGGCTTCGACGAGCTGCAGTCGGGCCGCCCGATCATCGGCATCGCGCAGACCGGCTCGGACATCGCGCCCTGCAACCGCCACCACATCGTGCTGGCCGAGCGCGTGAAGGAAGGCATTCGCGATGCGGGCGGCATCGCCTTCGAGTTCCCGATCCACCCGATCCAGGAGACCTGCAAGCGCCCGACCGCCGCGCTCGACCGCAATCTGCAGTACCTGTCGCTGGTCGAGATCCTCTACGGCTACCCGATCGACGGCGTGGTGCTCACCACTGGCTGCGACAAGACCACACCGGCGCAACTGATGGCGGCCGCCACGGTCGACATCCCGGCCATCGCGCTCAACTCCGGCCCCATGCTCAACGGCTGGTACAAGGGCGAGCGCACCGGCTCGGGCACCATCGTGTGGAAGGCGCGCGAGCTGCTCGCCGCCGGCGAGATCGACGACAAGGGCTTCCTGAAACTCGTTGCGTCCTCGGCCCCGTCGACCGGCCACTGCAACACCATGGGCACCGCGTCGACGATGAATTCGCTGACCGAAGCGCTCGGCATGACGCTGCCGGGAAGCGCCGCGATCCCCGCGCCGTACCGCGACCGCCAGGAGATGGCGTACATGACGGGCAAGCGCATCGTCGAGATGGTGCGCGAGAACCTGAAGCCCTCGGACATCATGACCCGCGCCGCCTTCGAGAACGCGATCATCGTGAACTCGGCCATCGGCGGTTCGACCAACGCGCCGATCCACCTGAACGCGATCGCGCGCCACATCGGCGTCGAGCTGCACACGGCCGACTGGGAAAAGTACGGCTACAAGATCCCGCTGCTGGTGAACATGCAGCCGGCCGGCGAATACCTCGGCGAGGACTACTACCGCGCCGGCGGCGTGCCGGCGGTGGTGGCCGAGCTGATCGCCAAGGGCCTGATCCAGCCCGCGCTCACGGCCAACGGCAAGACGATCGTCGAGAACTGCGAAGGCCGCTTCACCGAAGACCGGAAGGTGATCTTCCCGTACGCCAAGCCGATGAAGAAGAACGCCGGCTTCCTGAACTTCAAGGGCAACCTGTTCGACTCGGCCATCATGAAGACGAGCGTGATCACGCCGGAGTTCCAGGCGCGCTACCTCAACGATGCCAACGACCCGATGGCCTTCGAGGGAACGGCCGTGGTGTTCGACGGGCCGGAGGACTACCACGCGCGCATCGACGACCCGAAGATGAAGATCGACGAACGCAGCGTGCTCTTCATGCGCGGCGTCGGCCCGGTCGGCTACCCCGGCGCGGCCGAGGTGGTGAACATGCGCGCGCCGAGCTACCTGCTGAAGAAGGGCATCACCGCATTGCCGTGCATCGGCGACGGCCGGCAGTCGGGCACCTCGGGCTCGCCGTCGATCCTGAATGCTTCGCCCGAAGCCGCGACCGGTGGCGCACTGGCGCTGCTGCGCACCGGCGACCGCGTGCGCATCGACCTGAAGAAGCGCACGGCGAACATGCTGGTGTCGGACGACGAGCTGGCCAAGCGCCGGGCGAAGCTCGATGCCGCCGGCGGATACCCCTACCCGCCGAGTCAGACGCCGTGGCAGGAGATCCAGCGCGCCGTGGTCGACGAGCTGTCCGAAGGCATGGTGCTCAAGCCGGCGGTGAAGTACCAGAAGATCCATGCGACGTTTGGGGTGCCGCGGGACAACCACTGATTTTTGTTGTTTCGTTGGCTGCGTGGTGGGGCGCGGGCCACGGGCGGCGGGTGGCCCCTTCCGCTCATGTCCCCCGCCTGCGGCTCCTCCTTGACTTCGCTGCAGGGGCCATCCACCACCCGCGGCCCGGGGACGCGCTGTAGGTGTTCAGGGGGGCACCACCGCCGCTACCCGGATCAGGGCGGTGCGGTGTACTGCGCAGCGAAATAAAGGAGGAGGCCGCAGGCCGGGGGACATTCGCGGAGCAGTGCACCGTGGCGCCCTGATCCCAGCGCGAAGTCCAAGAATCCCCGGCATCCGCCTGCAAGCGATGTAGGCGCATTCATCGGTGACCCGCCGCCGTCTTGCGGCAAGGTCACGCAGTGACTTCCATCCTGCAGACTCTTTTTCCTCGCCGCCGACTGACCGTCGCCGCCGTGCTCTCGCTGGGCCTCCACGGCGTCGGCACGGCGCAGACATCGGCGCCTTCGCCCTGGGCGACGCGCCTGTCCGCTTCGCTCTCGCAGATCGACGCCGACCATTCGGCCCGCATCGGCGTCTATGTGCGCGACCTCGACACGGGAGAGACCGTGTCGCACAAGTCCACGCAGCGCTGGTACCTCGCCTCCATGGTCAAGGTGCCGGTCGCCATCGCCGTGCTGCGCGGCGTGGAGCGCGGCGACTTCACGCTCGACACGCCGGTGACGCTTCGCGCGTCCGACTACGTCGACGGCGCGGGCAGCACCAACCACCGGCCGGTGGGCGCCTCGGTGCGCATCCGCGCGCTGCTGGAGCAGATGATTCTCTACAGCGATAACACCGCGAGCGACATGCTGATCGACCTGGTGGGCATCGCCGAGGTCAATGCGGTGGTCGAGTCGCTGGTGCCCGGCCGGTTCGGCCGCATCACGCGCCTGTCCGATGTGCGTCGCGCGATCTATGGGCAGCTCACGCCGCGTGCGGAGCGGCTCGAAGGGCGAGACCTGCTCGCGCTGCGCCGTCAGGCGAACGATGCGGAGCGGCTCAAGCTGCTGTCGCATCTCACAGGCACGCCCGTCGCCGAATTCCGCCAGCCCAGCCTTGACGCGGCCTACGCCGTCTACTACGCGAGCGGCCTGAACGCCGCACCGCTCGACGCCTACGGCGAGCTGCTCGAGGCGTTGGTCGACGGCAAGGCGCTGCGGCCCACCTACACCGGCTACCTGCTGGCGATGATGGAACGCGTCGTCACCGGCAAGCGCCGCATCCAGCTGGGCCTGCCCAAAGACGTGCGCTTCGCGCAGAAGACCGGCACGCAGCGTGGCCGCATCTGCGACGGCGGGCTCATTCGCACGCAGGCCGCCGCGTCGACTCCGCGCCGCATTCTGGTCGTCGCCTGCACGCGCGACGAGCCGTCGCTCGAACGTTCCGAAATGGCCCTGGCGCAAGTCGGGGCCGCCATCTGCAGGTCCGGCCTGCTCAACGAAGGGGTCACCCATGCGTCGTCCTGCCCTGTGCTTCCGGGCGCTGATCGCCTGCCTGCCGTTCCTGCTGAGCGTTGATGCGGCGCGTGCCGCCGATTGGTCCGATGCGCTTGCGCGTGCGGTTGAAGGCATCGACCGCGATTCGCCGGGCACGCTCGGCGTGTACGTCAAGCGGCTGAACGGCGGCGAGGCCTTTTCCTATGGCGCCGACCGCTTCTGGTACCTCGGCTCGACCGCCAAGGTGCCGATCGCCATCGCCACGCTGCAGGCCGTCGATGCCGGCCGGCTGAAGCTGTCGGACACGCGCAAGCTCGAGCCCACCGACCGCATCGAGGCCGGGCAACTGGTGTGGCGACCGGTCGGCACGCCGATGACGATCGACTTCCTGCTCAACCGCATGCTCGTCGACAGCGACAACACGGCCGCCACGATGCTGGTGCGCATCGTCGGCGAGGACCGGATGAACGAGAGCGCGCGCGCCGCCATGGGCGCCGACGGCCTCAAGCGGCTCACGTCGCTGGCGCAGGTGCGCTACGACGTGTACGCCGAGATCCATCCCGATGCGCGCAAGCTGACGAACGACCAGCTGGTGCGCGTGGCCTCCGCCCCGCTCGGTCCGCAGCGTGTCGACGCAGTGCGGCGCGCGCTCGGCGTGCCGGCGTCGGCGCTGCAGGCGAAGACGATCGACGAGGCGTATGCGCGTTACTACAAGACGGGGGCGAACTCGGCCACGCTGGTGGCCTACGGCGGCCTGCTCGAGAAGCTGGTGCGTGGCGAGCTGCTGTCGCCACAGAGCACGCAGCGCATCTTCAAGGACATGAAGATCGACGTCTTCACCAACTACCGCCTGCAGGCCGGCCTGCCGCGCAGCGTGCGCTTCATCCACAAGACCGGCACGCAGTACCGAACGGCCTGCCACTCGGGTGTGATCAACCCCGGGAGCGGCGGCCGCGACGCGATCGTGGTCGTCGCCTGCGCCGCCGGCCTCGACGAACAGAAGGAGGCCGGCAAGGTGTTCGAGCGCGTCGGCCGCGCCATCACGGCGAACGTGCTGCAGGCGAAGGCTCAGCGCCCGTAGGCGGCCCCGCCGTCGACCACCAGCGTGGAGCCCATCACGTAGTCGCCAGCGCGCGAGGCCAGGAAGATCGCCGCGCCTGCCATGTCCTCCGGCGTGCCGATGCGGCCGGCCGGGATGCGGCCCTTGACCTCGTCGCCGTGGTCGCGCGCTTCCTTGTTCATGTCCGACGCGAAGGCGCCCGGGGCGATGGCGCTCACCGCGATGCGGTCGGGTGCCAGCCGCAGCGCCATGCGCCGCGTGAGGTGGATGAGGCCGGCCTTGCTCGCGGCGTACGAGTAGGTCTCCCACGGGTTCACCGACAGGCCGTCGATCGATGCGATGTGGATCACCTTGGCGAGGTGGTCGGTCGCGGCCTTGCGGAGCATCGGCGTCAGCGCCTGCGTGAGGAAGAAGGGCGCCTTCATGTTCAGGTCGACCACCTTGTCCCAGCCGCTCTCGGGGAACTCGTCGTAGGGCGCGCCCCAGGCGGCACCGGCGTTGTTGACCAGGATGTCGAGCGATTCCTCGTGCTGGGCATAAGCCGCGACCAGTGCATGCGCGCCTTCGACGGTCGACACGTCGGCCGGCAGCGAGACGCAGGGGCCGAAGGCCGACAGTTCCTTCGCGGTCTGGTCGCAGGCGGCCGCCTTGCGCGCCGAGATGTAGACCTTCGCGCCCTGCGCCAGAAAGCCCTCGGCGATCATGCGGCCGATGCCGCGCGAGCCGCCGGTGATGAGCGCGGTGCGGCCCTCGAGCGAGAAGAGGTGGGTGGTGTCCATGGTGTGTCTCCGGGTGGGTGCGTGCCGCGCCAGCTTAGTGGCCGCTGCCGGCAGCCGCCGTCACCAAGGCGCCACGCGCCGGCCTGCGCGGGTACGATCGATGCTTCTTCCTGGGCCCATGCTGCCGACCCCGCCGATGCCTGCCGCCGATGCCACCCTTTCCGTCCTGCGCCACGGCCGCGTGGCCATGGCCTTGCACTGGGTGCTGGCGTTGATGCTCACCACCTCGTTCTTCGTCGGCCTGTACATGGTCGACCTGCCGTTCTCGATGACGCGGCTGCGCCTCTACAACTGGCACAAGTGGGCGGGCGTCACCATCCTGCTGCTGTCGGCGCTGCGCCTTTTCTGGCGCCTCGCGCACCGGCCGCCGCCGCTGGGCGTGCGCATCGAGGCGGCCATGCCGCGCTGGCAACGCTGGGCCCACCAGGCCACGCTGGGCGCGATGTATGTGCTGTTCATCGCGGTGCCGCTGATGGGCTGGGCCGCCACCTCCGCGCGGGGCTATCCGGTCGTGTGGTTCGGCGTGTGGCCGCTGCCGGACTTCGTGCCGGTCGACCGCGGCCTGGCCGACCAGGTGTTCGGGCCGCTGCACCGCGCCGGCGCCTTCCTGCTGGCCGGGCTGGTGCTGCTGCACCTGGCCGCCGTGTTGAAGCACCACTTCATCGACCATGACGGTCTGCTGGCCCGCATGTGGCCGGCACCGCGCAAGAAGGAAAGCCCATGAGAGTCGCCGTCTTCGGCCGGGTGATGGCGCATGCTGTCGCGGCCGGGTTGCTGGCCCTGGCGATGCGGGCCCCCGCGCTGGCCGAGCCGCCCGCGACGCTGCTGCCTGCGCAAAGCCAGATCGTCTTCACAAGCAAGCAGATGGGCGTGCCGGTCGACGGCAGCTTCACGCGTTTCGCCGCGCAGGTGGCCTTCGACCCACGCAAGCCCGAAGGCGGCACCGTGGCCCTGCAGATCGACATCGGCAGTGCCACCCTGGGCGTGCCGATGAGCGATGCCGAGTTGCCCAAGCCGCCGTGGTTCGACGTGGCCCGATTTCCCACGGCCCGGTTCGACGCCGCCAGCATCAAGGCGCTGGGCAACGGGCGCTTCGACGTGGCGGGCACCCTTACCCTCAAGGGCCGCGCGCAGCCGCTGACGGTGCCGGTGAGCATCGCGCAGAGCGGCGGCCAGTCGGTGGCGACCGGCAGCTTCGTGCTGCAGCGCCTGAGCTTCCAGGTCGGCGAGGGCGAGTGGGCCGACACCTCGGTCGTCGCCAACGACGTGCAGGTTCGCTTCAAACTTCTTTTCACGGGTCTCGGGCCCCTCTGAGCCACGTCGCCCCCATCGAAAGCCATTGCATGAACCTTCGCCTCCCGGCCTGTACGGCCCTGCTGCTCGCCACCTCGGCCTTCGCCCAGACCGCGCCCGAGTACACCGCGCCGCCGGTGGCTGCCGTGGCCTCGGGCGGGCCGGTCCCCAACGCCAGCTACGTGATCGACCCGACCCACACCTTCGTCAACTACGAGATGGGCCACTACGGCACCACCACCAACCGCGGTCGCTTCAGCACCAAGGACGGCTCGGTGACGCTCGACGCCACGGCCCGCAACGGCAAGATCGACATCGTGATGGACATGAGCTCCATCAACACCGGCGTCGACCTGCTCAACCGGCATGTGCAGAGCAAGGACTTCTTCAACGTCGCCGACTTCCCCACGGCCCGCTTCACGGCCGCGCAGATCGCCTTCACGGGCGACAAGGTGGCCGAGGTGCCCGGCACGCTCACGCTCATGGGCAAGAGCCTGCCCGTCGTGCTCAAGGCCGACCGCTTCAACTGCTACCTGAACCCGCTCATCAACCGGCAGGTGTGCGGCGGCGACTTCGAGACCACCATCGAGCGCAGCCGCTGGGGCCTGACCTGGGGGCTGAACTTCGGCTTCGAGGACAAGGTGCGGCTGCTGGTGCAGGTGGAGGCGATCAACCTTGCACCGCCGACGCGCTAGAGCAGGCTCTCGGGCATCAGCGGTGCCAGCAGCTCGAGCATGAGGCGCTCCCAGAGGCTCGAGTCGGGCTCCTGGCGCAGCACCTCTTCGCGGCCGTCGTCCTCGTCGCTGACCCATTCGATGCGGCGGTCGTCGTCCAGCCGCAGCCGGTAGGCGCCCTGGTTCTTGAGCACCTCCAGCAGCTTGATCACCTGCTGTGCCATCTCGCGGCTGCGGATGATCAGCCCGATCTCGGTGTTGAGCACGTCCGAGCGCGGGTCGAAGTTCATCGAGCCGACGAACAGCGTCTGGCCGTCGATCACGGCCGTCTTGGCATGCAGCCGCCCGGTCGACGTGCCGAACAGCCCGAGCCGCACGCTGCGCCGCGTGCGCACCGAACTCAGCTCGTACAGCCGGATGCCCAGCTGCAGCATCTCGGCGCGGTAGCGCCGGTAGGCGGTGTGCACCAGCGGCTCGTCGGTGGCGGCCAGCGAGTTGGTCACCAGGCTCATCGTCACGCCGCGCTGGCGCGCCTCGCGCATCACCTCGAGCCCGGCCGGGCCGGGGATCAGGTAGGGCGAACTGAGCACGATGTCCTGGCGTGCGCGGCGCATCTGTTCGACCACGTTGTAGCGCACGCTGTCGACATCGAGCAGCGGCACGCCGCCGTAGGAGGCGGTCTTGCCGATCACGCGGTCGGGCGAATCGGCATAGGCCTCGGCGCGCGTCCAGATCAGGCCGAGCCGGCCGGCATCGATCTCCTCGGCGATCGGGCTGTAGCCCAGCACGTCGTTCGGCGCGGGCCGCGGCGGCGGCGGCGTGGTGGCGGGCGCGGTGAGCGCCTCGAAGCGCGCGCGCAGTTCGTCCGGCGACAGCGCCGTGCGCGCCACCGCCTGCACCGGCAGCACGTAGTCGCTGTTCCAGTACTGGTCGAACAGCGTGCCCAGCCGCGGCAGCAGCGCGCCGGCCACGAAGGTGTCGAGGTCGATGAAGTTCTCGCCGGCGGTGCGCGTGAAGTACTGGTTGCCGATATTTCGTCCACCGGCCACCGCCATGGCGCCGTCGGCGATGAACAGCTTGTTGTGCATGCGCCGCTGCACCCGGCCGAAGTCCAGCAGCGAAGCGGCGAAGCGTTGCTTCATGCTGTCGCGCCCGGCCGGGAAGGGGTTGAACAGCCGCAGTTCCACGTTCGGGTGCGCGGCCAGCGCCAGCAGCAACTCGTCCTCGCCCGAGGTGTAGAGGTCGTCCATCAGCAGGCGCACCCGCACGCCGCGCGCCGCGGCGTCGCGCAGCGTGCGCAGCAGGTAGCGGCCGGTCTCGTCGTTCTCGATCTGGTAGTACTGCACGTCCAGCGTGCGCTGGGCGCGCCGGGCCAGTTCGAGCCGCGCGTGCAGCGCGAAGTCGCCACTGGGCATCAGGCGGAAGCCGCTCAGGTCGGGGTCGGGCTGCACGGCGAGCGCCAGGCGGCCGAGCGCCGTGGTGTTCGAGGCGGCCAGCGCCGCGGATGGCGCGCCCTGCAGGCCGCCCGGCAGGCTCGCGCAGCCACCGGCGATCAGCAGCAGCGGCAAGAGCAGAGCCGCGGCACATCGGCGCATCAGGCGCTGCAATGCCGTGGCGGCGCGGGCGTTCGGGGCGTGAAGGGCAGACGGCGGCATCGGCGCCGTTTGTATCAGAGCCGTGCGTCGATCTGCGCGCTGATCTCGGCGAAGCCGGGGCGCAGCGCGACCGTCGGCTGCACGCAACGGGCTTGCAGCGCACCGAGTGCCGGGTCGGCGGCGCCACAGCGCGCGAGCAGTTCCTCGAGCAGGCAGCCGAAGGCGCGCACCTCGATGCGTTCGAGCGCGTCGGCCATCGGCGACGGGTGGAAGGACGCCGCGCCGAAGTCGCCGAGCAGCGCGCCGCCCGCGCCGTCGTGCAGGATGTTGTGCGCGTACAGGTCGCCGTGCATCAGGCCCTGCGCATGCAGGTGCGCCGCGGCCGACGCGATGCCCGCGGCCAGCGAAAGCGCCGCGTCGGGCGTGAAGCGGGTGTCGGGCGCATAGACGTCGCGCGTGCACGAGTCCAGGCTCGGTGGCCCGGCCAGCACGCGGAAGGCCGGGTCGATCAATGGCATGACCAAGCCCTGCGCGCGCTCGGGATGGCCGACGACGCGGCCCAGCGCGCCGATCAGCCCGCGGTGCAGGCCCGCGGCGATGCCGGCCGCCATCTCGCTCGACGGCGAGCCGTCGCTGGTCATGGCGCCCTTGAAGAGCTTGACCGCCACCGGTTGCCGTGTGCCATTGGGCTGCTGCCACGCGGCCTGCTGGATCACGCCTGACGCGCCTTCGCCCAACACGGCCCCGGTGTCCAGGCGCGACCAGTCGATGTCCGGCAGCGCATGGCCGTCGAGTGCGCGCGCTTCCCGCGCCGCGGTCAGCGGGTTGCCGCCGTGCGCCAGCCAGGCCAGCCGCGGCAGCTCGCCCAGCCAGTCGGGCAGGGCGCCGAAGCGGTTGGCCGCGATGCGCAACAGCTCGAGCGACGTGCTACCGGTCGCCATCGTGTCGGGCAACGCGCTCAGGCGGTTGCCTGCCAGCATCAGCTTCTGCAGGCGCGGGCGCTGGCCGAGCGCTGGCGGAAGCGATTCGACCGCGTTGTCGGTGAGGATCAACCAGCGAAGACGTGCCGGCAGCGCATGGCCCGGCACGGTGTGGATGCGGTTGGCCTTGAAACCGACCATCTCGAGCTGCGGGCAGCGGCCCAGCACCGCAGGCAGGTCGGTGAAACGGTTGTCGGAACAGAAGATCACGCGCAGGCGGTGCAACCGGGACAGGTCGTCGGGCAGCGTGTCGAGCGCGTTGCGCGACAGGTCGAGCACCTCCAGCGTGTCGGCCAGCGCAAAAATCTCGCGCGGGAATTCGGTGAGCCCGGCATCGCGCAGGTCGAGCCGCTGCGTGCCGGCGAGGGCGCCGCGGCGCAGGCGCGCGAGGGTCCCCTCCGGCCCGGTCGTCATCGGGTGGCGAAGCGGTAGATGCCGTCGTCGCCGCGCGTACGCCGCAGCTGGCCGGCATGCCACAGCAGGTGCAGGTGGGCGATGGTCTCGCCCATCGCGAAGGTCAGCTGGTGCAGGTCGAGTGCGCGCTTGAACATGATCGGCACGCCATCGGCCGCCGACAGCGGCCGCTCGCGGCAACCGGCCAGCAGCTCGGCCAGGCGGTCGCGGTGGTGTTCTTCGAGCTGCTCGATGCGGCGGTGCACGCCGGTGAAGGGCTTGCCGTGCGAGGGCAGCGCCAGCACGTCGGCCGGCAGTTCGCGAAAGCGCGCGATGCTGTCGAGGAAGAGCCGCAGCGAATCGGCCTCGGGCTCGTCGGCGTGCACGCTCACGTTGGTCGAAATGCGCGGCAGCATCATGTCGCCGCCCAGCAGCACGTTGATCTCGTCGCAGTACAACGCGATGTGCTCGGGCGCATGGCCGTAGCCGCTGATGCAGCGCCAGGCGCGCCCGCCGATGTGCACCGTGGTGCCTTCCATCAGGCGCACGTACTGGCTCGGCAGCGCGGGCACCATGTGGCGGTAGTAGCCGGAGCGCTCGCGGATCTTCGCGACCGCCTCCGGGTCGACCAGCCCGTGCGACGCGTAGAAGCGCGCTGCCGAGTCGCCCCCCGCGGCGTTGTCCATGCCGCCGGCGCTGGTCATGTTGCGCGCCACGTAGAAGTCGGTGGCGCTCATCCACAGCGGCGCCTTCCAGTGCGCGCACAGCCAGTGGGCCAGGCCGATGTGGTCGGGGTGCATGTGCGTCACGATCACGCGCAGGATGGGCAGGCCCTGCAGCTGCGTCTCGAAGATGCGCTCCCACTGCTCGCGCGCCTCGCCGCGGTCGATGCAGCAGTCGACCACCGTCCAGCCCTCGACGCCGTCGATGCGGTCGTGCAGCAGCCAGAGGTTGATGTGGTCGAGCGCGAAGGGCAGCGACATGCGGATCCAGCGCACGCCGGGCGCCACCTCGATCGTCTCGCCGGGCGCCGGCAACTGGTCGCCCAGCGGGTAATGGAGTTCGCGTTCGAGGAGGTTCATGTAGGATTGGAGGTTGACGTTAACGTCAACGTCACAGGAGAGGCCTTCATTGTAGGCAGCGCAGCCCAAGCCCGCTGTCGCGCCCGCAACGGCCCTCGAAGACCATTGGCCCGCCAGGGTGGACGCACCAGGAACATCGTTTTTTTCGTGCCCATGCAATCGACCTATTCCATCAGCGAGTTGGCCCGGGAGTTCGAGCTCACCACCCGGGCGATCCGCTTCTACGAGGACAAGGGCCTGCTGGCGCCCGAACGCTCGGGCGCGGGCGGCCTGCAGCGGGTGTACAGCGCGCGCGACCGCACGCGGCTGGCGCTCACCCTGCGCGCCAAGCGGCTGGGGCTGAGCCTGGACGAGGCAAAGGATATCCTCGACATCTACGACAGCCCGCGCGATACCGCGGCACAGTTGCAGAAGTTCCTCCATGTCCTGGGCGTCCACCGCGGGCAGCTCGAAGCGCAGATGGCCGAATTGCAGGCCAACCTCGCCGAGGTGCAGGCCCAGGAGAAGCAGGCGCGCACCGCCCTGGCGCGCGCCCTGAAGACCACGAAGGCGCCCCGCGCCCCGAAAAAGACCCGTGCGCACTGAGCGCACCTAACGAAGCCGAGAACGACCATGCCCAACGAATCCCTCGAAGACCTGTTTGCCCACAACCGCGCCTGGTCGGCCCAGATGGAGCGCGACCGCCCCGGCTTCTTCACCAGCCTGGTGAAGCAGCAGACGCCCAAGTACATGTGGATCGGCTGCTCCGACAGCCGCGTGCCGGCCAACCAGATCACCGGCCTGGAGCCCGGCGAGGTGTTCGTGCACCGCAACGTGGCGAACATCGTGGTCCATTCCGACCTGAACGCGCTGTCGGCCATCCAGTTCGCCGTCGAGCACCTGAAGGTCGAGCACATCATGGTGGTCGGCCACTACGGCTGCGCCGGCGTGAAGGCGGCACTCAGCGGTGCACGCATCGGCCTGGCCGACAACTGGATCCGCCACATCCAGGACGTGCGCGACCGCCACATCGCCATGCTCGAATCGCTGCCCGAAGAGGTGCGCGTCGACGCGCTGTGCGAGCTGAACGTCGCCGAGCAGGTGGTCAACGTGGCCGTCAGCACCGTGATGGTCGACGCCTGGAGCCGCGGCCAGAAGGTGCGCATCCACGGCTGGAGCTTCGGCGTGCACGACGGCCTGCTGCAGGACCTGCAGATGTCGGTCGACGGCAGCAAGCCGCTCGACGCCATCTACAAGGCCGCGGTTCAGCGCATCCGCTACAAGTGGAGCAAGCCGGGCGAGGCGCTGACCATCGCGCCGCGCTCGAAGGCCGAAGGTTCGCCGTCGCAGCCCGCCGCGCTGGACGGTGCCGCCGATTCGATGTCCCCCACCGCCTGAGTCATTTCATTTCACTTCGAAGGAGACCCGCATGTCCGAATCCATCGTCATCGTCGGCGCCGCCCGCACCCCCATGGGTGCGTTCCAGGGCGACTTCGCTTCCCTCTCGGCCCATGACCTCGGCGGTGCCGCGATCAAGGCCGCCGTCGAGCGCGCGGGCATCGACCCGGCGGTTGTCGGTGAGGTGCTGTTCGGCAACTGCCTGATGGCCGGCCAGGGCCAGGCACCGGCCCGCCAGGCGGCCTACAAGGGCGGCTTGCCCGACAGCGCAGGCGCGGTCACGCTCAGCAAGATGTGTGGCTCGGCCATGAAGGCCGCGATGCTGTCGTACGACATGCTGATGGCCGGCACGCACGACGTGATGGTCGCCGGCGGCATGGAAAGCATGACCAACGCGCCCTACCTCATGCTCAAGGGCCGCGGCGGCTACCGCATGGGCCACGACCGTATCTTCGACCACATGATGCTCGACGGCCTTGAAGACGCCTACCAGCCAGGTCGCTCGATGGGCACCTTCGGCGAGGACTGCGCCGCGAAGTACAGCTTCACGCGCGAGCAGCAGGACGCCTTCGCCACCGCCAGCGTCGAGCGCGCCAGGCACGCCACGACCGATGGCCTGTTCAAGGCCGAGATCGTGCCGGTCACGGTCAAGAGCCGCAGCGGCGAAACGGTGGTGGCCATCGACGAAGGCCCGGGCAAGGTCAAGCTGGACAAGATCGCCACGCTCAAGCCGGCCTTCAAGAAGGACGGCGGCACCATCACCGCTGCGTCGAGCTCGTCCATCAACGACGGCGCCGCAGCGCTGGTCCTGATGACCGCCTCGCACGCCAAGAAGATCGGCGCCAAGCCGCTCGCGCGCATCGTCGGCCACGCCACGCACGCGCAGCAGCCCGAGTGGTTCTCGACCGCGCCGGTCGGTGCCGTGCAGAAGCTCTTCGCCAAGACCGGCTGGGGCGTGAAGGACGTCGACCTGTGGGAGGTGAACGAGGCCTTCGCCGTGGTGCCGATGGCGCTGATGAAGGAGATGGGCGTGGCGCACGACATCGTCAATGTGCACGGCGGCGCCTGCGCGCTGGGCCACCCGATCGGCGCCAGCGGCGCCCGCATCATGGTCACGCTCATGCACGCGCTGCAGTCGCGCGGCCAGAAGCGTGGCGTCGCGACGCTGTGCATCGGCGGCGGCGAAGGCACGGCCGTCGCCATCGAACTCGTCTGACCGCATGATCGTTTCGAAGAAGAACGCGCTCGCCCTGACCACCGCGCTGCTGCTGGGCAGCGCCGGGTTCGCGCCCGCGGCCTGGGCGCAGAAGCGCGACAACGTGCTGTTCGATGCGGCCACGAGCGAGCAGCCGGCGGTCGTGAAGACGCTGGAGCGCCTGGTCAAGATCGAGAGCGGCACCGGCGATGCCGAGGGCATTGCCGCGGCGGGCGCGCTGCTGGAAGGGGAACTCAAGGCACTGGGCTTCACGGTCACGCGGCAGAAGGCCGCGGGCAACGTGGTCGGCGACAACATCGTCGGCCGGCTCAAGGGCCGCGGCGGCAAGAGCCTGCTGCTGCTGTCGCACATGGACACGGTCTACCCGCGCGGCATGCTCGCGAAGGCGCCGTTCCGCGTCGACGGCAACAAGGCCTACGGGCCGGGCATCGCCGACGACAAGGGCGGCAGCGCGGTCATCCTGCATGCGCTGAAGCTGCTCACGACCTACGGCTTCCGTGACTTCGCATCGATCACCGTGCTGTTCAACGTCGACGAGGAAAAGGGTTCCTTCGGCTCGCGCGACCTGATCCAGCAGGAGGCACGCGCAGCCGACTACGTGCTGTCCTTCGAGCCCACCAGCGCCGAGCGCGAGAGCTTCTACCTCGGCACCTCCGGCATCGCCTACGTGCAGGCGGACATCAAGGGCAAGGCCTCGCATGCGGGCGCCGCGCCCGAGGCGGGCGTCAATGCGCTGGTCGAGGCGTCGGACCTGGTGCTGCGCACCATGGATCTCGACGACAAGGCCCGCGGCCTGCGCTTCAACTGGACGGTGGCCAAGGCGGGCACCGTGTCGAACATCATCCCGGACAGCGCCACCGTCAATGCCGACGTGCGCTACGCGCAGAACGACGATCTCGAGGCCATGCTGAAGACGCTGGAAGAACGCGCCCAGCAGAAGAAGCTGCCGGCCGCCGAGGTCAAGCTCACCGTCACGCGCGGCCGCCCGGCCTTCAACGCCGGCGCCGAGGGCCGCAAGCTGATCGACAAGGCCAGCGCCTTCTACCGCGAGGCCGGTGGTTCGCTCGAGGTCGACGAGCGCAGCGGCGGCGGCACCGATGCAGCCTATGCCGCGCTGGCCGGCAAGCCGGTGATCGAAGGCCTGGGCCTGCCGGGCTTCGGGTACCACAGCGACAAGGCCGAGTACGTGATGATCGACGCGATCCCGCGCCGGCTCTACATGGCGGCGCGGCTGATCATGGACTTGGGATCTGGAAAGTAGGAAGCAAGACGATGATCGAAACACGCGACCAGCTTCGCGCGCTCTATGCGCAACCCGGCGAGCGCGCGGTGCGAAAGCAGCTCCCGCGCCTCGATGGGCACGCCGCGCGCTTCATCACGTTGTCGCCCTTCTGCGTGGTCGCCAGCGCCGGGCCGTCGGGTCAACTGCTCGACGCCTCGCCGCGCGGCGGTGCGCCGGGCTTCGCGAAGGTCACCGACCCGTCCACCGTGCTGCTGCCGGACTCCGGCGGCAACAACCGGCTCGACACGCTGGAGAACCTGCTGGTCGATCCGCGCATCGGCCTGCTGTTCGTCATCCCGGGCTTCGAAGAGACGCTGCGCATCAACGGCACCGCGCGCCTGCGTGACGAGGCAGCGTTCATCGATCCGTTCGCCGCGGAACGCCAGCGTCCCAAGCTGGTGATCGAGGTCCACGTCGAAGAGGCCTACCTGCACTGCGCCAAGGCCTTCATGCGCTCGCAGCTGTGGCAGCCGGCCGACTGGCCCGCACGCGACCTGCTGCCGTCGCTCAACCAGATGCTGCACGACCAGCTGGGCCTGGCCGAAGCCCCGGAGCCGGCGGCCGACATGGCGGTGCGCTACCGCCAGCAGCTGGCCGACGAGCAGACGCCGTCGCGCTGAACCGCTGCACTGCCGACATCAGACCTACAAGAACGAGAGACACACCATGCTGCTGACCCCCGACCAGGAAGCCATCCGCGACGCGGTGCGCGACTTCGCACAGAAGGAACTGTGGCCGCACGCCCCCGCGTGGGACCGCGAGCACGCCTTCCCGAAGGCCGCCCATGAGGGCCTGGCCGAACTCGGCGCCTACGGCATCTGCGTGCCCGAGGAAGACGGCGGCGCCGGCCTCGACTACCTCACGCTCGCCCTGGTGCTGGAAGAGATCGCGGCCGGCGACGGCGGCACCAGCACCGCCATCAGCGTGACCAACTGTCCCGTCAACGCGATCCTCATGCGCTACGGCAACGCCGCGCAGAAGAAGCAGTGGCTCTGGCCGCTGGCGCAGGGCCGGATGCTCGGCGCCTTCTGCCTGACCGAGCCGCAGGCCGGCAGCGACGCGTCGAGCCTGCGCACCACCGCCCGCAAGGACGGCGACGCCTACGTGATCGACGGCGTCAAGCAGTTCATCACCAGCGGCAAGAACGGCCACGTCGCCATCGTCATCGCCGTCACCGACAAGGGCGCCGGCAAGCGCGGCATGAGCGCCTTCCTGGTGCCGACCGATGCGCCCGGCTACCACGTCGCCCGGCTCGAAGACAAGCTCGGCCAGCACAGCAGCGACACGGCGCAGATCAATTTCGACGGCTGCCGCATTCCGGTGGAGAACCTGATCGGTGCCGAAGGCGAGGGCTACAAGATCGCGCTCGGTGCGCTCGAAGGCGGCCGCATCGGCATCGCGGCGCAGAGCGTGGGCATGGCGCGCAGCGCCTTCGACGTGGCGCTGGCCTACGCCAAGGAGCGCCAGGCCTTCGGCGGATCGATCTTCGACCAGCAGGCGGTCGGCTTCCGCCTCGCCGAATGCGCGACGCAGCTCGAGGCCGCGCGCCAGCTCATCTGGCACGCCGCCGCCCTGCGCGACGCCGGCCGGCCCTGCCTGAAGGAAGCCGCGATGGCCAAGCTCTTCGCCAGCGAGATGGCCGAGAAGGTGTGCAGCGCCGCCATCCAGACGCTCGGCGGCTACGGCTACGTCAACGACTTCCCGCTGGAGCGCATCTACCGCGACGTACGCGTGTGCCAGATCTACGAAGGCACCTCGGACATCCAGAAGCTGCTGATCCAGCGCGCGCTGGCCTGAACGCCGCTAGACGTACTTTCCGGTGATGCCGCCGTCGACGACGAGTTCGGTGCCCGTCACGTAGGCCGCCGCGTCGGAGGCCAGGAAGGCGCAGGCATGCGCCACGTCCCAGGCCGTGCCCATGCGGCCCATCGGCACCTGGCGCGCGCGGGCGGCGCGTGCGTCGTCGAGGCTGCCGTCCGAGAACATCTTCGCCACCGTGGTGGCGATGCGCGGCGTGTCGATCAGCCCCGGCACCACGGTGTTGGCGCGGATGCCGTGTGGCGCGTACTGCTGCGCCACCATGCGGGTGAACTGCGTGACGGCGGCCTTGGTCACGCTGTAGGCCAGGTGCGGGTAGCCGATGTAGCGCATGCCGGCCACCGACGAGATGGCGATCAGCGCCCCGCGACCGCGCTCCACCATGCCCGGCAGCACCTGCTGCGAACACAGCAGCAGGCTGCGCACGTTCACGGCGTGGATGCGGTCGAAATCCTCGGCGCTGGTCTCCATCGGGCCGCCGGTCTGGCCGATGCCGACGTTGTGGTGCAGCACGTCGATGCCGCCGAAGTGCGCGCGGGCTTCGCCGAAGAGCCGTTCGACCTCCGCAGGCAGCGCCACGTCGCCGACGAAGGTCGCGGCCTCGCCGCCCTCGGCGCGGATCAACGCGGTGGTCTCTTCGGCCGAGGCGGCGTCACGGTCGGCCACGCACACGCGTGCGCCCTGGCGCGCGTAGGTGACGCAGGAAGCGCGGCCGATGCTCCAGCCCGGGCCGGCCGAGCCACCGCCGGCGACGAACACGACCCGACCGCTCAGGTCGAGTGGCAGCGCCGGAGCGCGCGTATTGCTCATGCCTTGCCGCCTTCGCCCACGTACGGGATGGCGTGCTCCACCGTGTCCCAGATGAAGCGGCCCGACGGGCTCTGCTGCTCCTCCACGATGTGCGCCACCAGGCCGGCCGCGCGCGAGATCACGGCGAAGCCGCGCATCACGTTCGTCGGCACGCCGATCTCGCCCAGCAGTGCGGCCACGGCGCCGGTGGCGTTGATGGTGATCGGCCGGCCGGCTACGTCGTCCACCGCCTTCGACAGCGTCTCCAGCGCGCGGATCTTGTCGCCCGCCAGTTCGCTCTCGGCGCGGCCCAGTTCGAGCAGCTTGTAGGCGCGCGGATCGACCGGCTTGTGCAGGTGGTGGCCGAAGCCGGGCATGGCGCTCTTCGTGGCCTTGTGCTCGCGCGCGATCGCCAGCGCCTCGGCGGCAGGGTCGGCCGCGGCGGTGATCCGGTCGAGCAGGCGCGAGCAGTTCTCCATCGTGCCGACGAAGGAGCTGCCCACCGCCAGCAGGCCGGCCGACACGGCGCCCTGCAGGTTCTCCGGCGCACTCATGTAGATGAGCCGCGTGGCGATGGCGCTGGGCGTGAGGCCGTGCTCCATCAGCACGATCAGCACCACGTCGGTGATGCGCAGGTCAACCGGACGCGGCGTGCGGCCGAGGATCTGCATCAGCATCACCTCGGTGAAGGTGCGCTTGCCCATCAGGTCCTCGACCAGGTCGGCGTCGCGGTAGTGCAGGCTGGTGAGCGTGTGCGTGCACAGGCGCGTGACGGGCGGGTTCGTTGTCGATGCCATGGGGATGTCTCCGTGTTCGTGAAAGAGGTTGTCAGGCGGTGGCCAGGGCTTGTTCGCGCACGGCGGTCTTGAGTACCTTGCCGACGGGCGAGCGCGGCAGGCTGTCGTGGAAGTGCACGCGCTTGGGCGTCTGCACCGGGCCGAGCCGCTCGCGGACGAAGGCGATCAGCTCGGCCTCGGTCGCCTGCTGGCCGGGGCGCAGCTGCACGGCGGCCTGCACCGTCTCGCCCCACTTGTCGTCGGGGATGCCGAACACCGCGCACTCGTGCACCGCCGGGTGTTGGCCCAGCGCGTTCTCGACATCCACCGGGTAGACGTTGAAGCCACCGGTGATCACCATGTCCTTGAGCCGGTCCTTCAGGTAGAGGTAGCCGCGCGCGTCGATCAGGCCGCGGTCGCCGGTGTGCAGCCAGCCGTCGATCAGGGTCTCAGCCGTCTTCTCGGGCAGGCGCCAGTAGCCGGTCATGACGAGGTCGCCGCGTGCCACCACTTCGCCCACTTCGCCGGTCGGCAGCAGGCGGCCGTCGGGCGCCATCACCGCCACGTCGCTGAACCAGGCGGTGCGGCCCACCGCGGCCCAGTTGCGCTCGTCCTCGAAGTCCTCGGGACGCATCACGGTGAGGATCTGCGGCGCCTCGGTCTGGCCGTAGGTCGTGCCCAGCACCGGGCCGAAGAAGGCGCGCACCTCGCGGATCTTTTCCGGCGGCATCGGTGCGCCGCCGTAGATCAGCCGGCGCAGCTGCGGGAAGTCGGCACGGCTCGCGCCCGGCAGCGCCATCAGCATGTAGACCAGCGTGGGCGGCATGAAGCACACGGTGCCGCCGCGTTCGCGGAACGCCGCGCGCACCGCCTCGGCGCCGGCCTCGGCCAGCACCACATGGCAGCCGCCCTGCGCGAGGATCGGCACGATGTAGGTCGACGTGCCGTGCGTGATCGGCGCGGCGACGATGTAGCGCTCGTGTTCGTCGAAGCCCCACGCATGGATCTGGTTGGCGATGTTCGCCATCCAGGCGCGGTAGGGCTGCATCACGCCCTTGGGCGCGCCGGTGGTGCCGCCGGTGAACTTGATGGCCTGCGTGGCGTCGTCGGGCAGGGCGAACACCGGCCGCGCCGCGCCGGCATGGCGCGCCACCAGGCCGGCCACCGTGTGCGTGCCATCCCCGTCTGGGCCGTGGGTGTGGATGCGCTCGCCCGGTGCGCCGTCGAGCAGCCCGGCGCAGTCGCCGTCGAGCACCAGGATGGACGGCGCGGTCGCGTCGACGATGCGCCGGATCTCGGGCCGCGTGCTCTTGGGGTTGAGCGGCACCCACACCTTGCCGCAGGCCAGCACCGCGAGCAGCGCCGTGATGTGCTCGGCACTGTTCTTCGCGCAGATGCCCACGCGGCTCTGCGGCGCCGGGTCGATGGCGACGAGCGCGGCCGCCAGCGCCGCGACGCGCGCGGCGAGCGTGTCGTAGCGCGTCGTGCCTTCGGGGGCGTCGATGGCGATGCGCTCGGGCCAGCGCTCGGCGGCGCGCCAGAAAAAATCGATCGGGTACATGGGCGAGGAGGCTCCTGGTGATGGGTGCGGGTGGCCTTATTCGGCCTTGGCGCCGGAGGTCTTCACGACCTCGCGCCAGCGCTGGGTCTCGGCCGCGGCGAAGCTGCGCATCTGCTCGGGCGTGCCGGGCTCGGGCGAGGCCGCCAGGTCCTGGAAGCGCTGGCGCAGCTCGGGTGCGGCCAGCACCTTGTTCAGCTCGGCGTTGAGCCGGTCGATGACGGGCTTGGGCGTGCCAGCCGGCGCGGCCAGACCGAACCACGACTGGACGTCGAAGCCGGGGAAGCCCGATTCCGCCACCGTCGGCACGTCGGGCAGCAGCGGCGAGCGCTTGGCACTCGTGATGGCGATCGCGCGCAGCCGCCCGCCCTGCACGTGCGGCAGCGCCGAGGGCGTGTTGTCGAACATCGACTGCACCTGGCCGCCCAGCAGATCGGTCACGGCCGGGGCGCTGCCGCGGTAGGGCACATGCAGCATGTTCAGCTTGGCCTGCATCTTGAACATCTCGCCCGACAGGTGGATCGACGAGCCGCTGCCCGACGACGCGAAGGTGATGCCGTCCTTCGATTCCCTGGCGAAGCGTTGGTAGTCGGCGATGCTCTTGATCGGCAGGTGGTTGTTGACCACCAGGATGTTCGGGATCTTGGCGATCAGGCCGATCGGCTCGAAGTCCTTCTGCGGGTCGTAGCCCAGCCGGGCGTAGAGCGACGCGTTGATGGTGTTGGCGATGGTGAAGACGTACAGCGTGTAGCCGTCGGGCGGCGACTTCGCCACCACCTCGGCGCCCACGTTGCTGTTGGCGCCGGCACGGTTGTCCACCACCACGGGCTGGCCGAGCCGCTCGCCCAGCTTCACGGCCACCAGGCGCGCGATCACGTCGGTGGCGCCGCCCGCGGCATAGCCGACCACCAGCTTGATGGGGCGGGTCGGCCAGGCGTCGGTCTGGGCCTGCAGCGGCAGGGCGGTGGCGCAGGCGATGCCGGACGCGAGGGCCAGCAGATGCCGGCGCGAGAGGGGGCCTTCGAGGCGCATGGCGATGTCTCCTTTTGTGTATCGAGAATGTCCCGGGGCTGCGCCGCGGTGAGCCTGCGGCACACTGGCGATGACCTCGTCGACGCCCAAATTCTTCGCCATGACCGCGCGCACCTCCAATTCAAACGTTCGTTCAGCGGACGTTTTGCGCTCCGTTGCCGCGGACGACGACGCCGGCAGCCGCACCTTGCGCCGCGGCCTGCAGCTGCTCGATGCGGTGCTGGCGGGCGGCCGCGACGGCGTGCGCGTGGTCGACCTGTGCCGCGCGGCCGCCCTCGAGCGCGCCACCGTCTACCGCCTGCTGGCCACCCTGGTCGAGCGCGGCTACGTCGCGCCGCAGGGCCGCTTCCGCTACGTGCCGGGCCCGCGTGTGGCGGCCCTGGCCCCGGCCGACGCGCTGCCCAACATGGCGGTGCGGCTGCAGCCGGTGCTGGCCCGCATCAGCGCGGCCTGCGGCGATGCGGCTTTCGCGGTGGTGCGCGAGGGGCCGCTGTCGCACTGCATCGCCCGGCAGGTCGGCACGCACCCGGTGCAGGTGCTGGTGATCCAGGTGGGCACGCAGCAGCCGCTGGGCGTCGGGGCCGCCGGGCTGGCGCTGCTGGCCGCGCTGCCCGACGCGCAGGTCGACGCCATCGTCACGGCCAACGCGCCCCGGCTGCATGCCTACGGTGGCATGACGCCCGAGCGGATGCGGATCCTGGTGCGCGCCACCCGGGAGCGTGGCTGGTCGGTCATCGGCAACCATGCCACCCGTGGCGTGCTCGCGGCGGGCATGGCGGTGCGCAACGCCGGCGGCGAGCCGGTGGCCGCCATCAGCGTGGCGTCGACCCTGCCGCGCATGCCGCGTGAGCGCCAGCAGCTCATCGCGCGGACCATCCGCGAGAGCCTCGCCGAACTGCTCCCGGACGGCGCATGAGAGGCCCCAGCGCACGCTTTCGGGCGGCCGTGCCGCCGCAGGTGTTCCAATGGAGGCTTCGATGAGCACCAAACCACTCCCCGGCCCCTGCCCCTGCGGACGCACCGACCAGCGTGCGCGTCCGCTCCAGTACGCGCTGTGCTGCGGACGCTATCTCGAGGATTTCGCGGGCACGCCGGCCCCCGATGCCGAGTCGCTGATGCGCTCCCGTTACACCGCTTTCGTGCGCGAGCAGGCCGACTACCTGCTGGCCACCTGGCATGCGTCGACCCGGCCGGCCGCGCTGACCTTCGAGCCCGGCACCAAGTGGCTCGGCCTGGACGTGCGCTCGCGCTCAGTGCTCGACGCCGACCATGCGCGGGTCGAGTTCGTCGCCCGCCAGCGCGATGCCGCCGGCACCGCCAGCCGGCTGCACGAGCGCAGCAACTTCCAGCGCGAGCCCGACGGCGAGCTGGCGCGCTGGTACTACGTCGACGGCGAGGCCGGGTAGGACGACGGCGCGGCATTGTCTCGAGGAGAGAGACACCGCGGTTCCTTTCGGCGTATTTATCTGCCTGCGGCGCCGCGGCACACTGGCCACTTTCCAGCCGTCCGACGGCACAGGAGCTGCCCCATGCCATCCGCACCCCCGGCGAATCGGTCCTTTCCCCGCGCGTGGTCGGGGTTTGCCTGGCTGCTGGCCGGCGCCTTGGCCTGGGCCGTGGCCGGCCCGGCGCAGGCACAGGCCACGGCCCGGGCCTGGCTGACCAGCTTCTCGAGCGCCGCGCCTGGCGCGGTGCCCGAATCCTGGCACTTCACCACCCTGCCGCACAAGAACCCGACCAGCTTCGAGGTGGTGCGGCAGGACGGCAAGTCGGTGCTGAAGGTCCAGGCCGACGACTCCTACGGCAACCTGGTGCATCCGGTGCGCGTGGCGCTGGATGGCGCCGCTTCGCTCGCCTGGCGCTGGCGCGTCGAGCGCTTCGTCGAAGGCACCGACCTGCGCAGCCGCAGCGGCGACGACGGCGCGGCCAAGCTGTGCGTCTTCTTCGCGCTGCCGACCGACCGGCTGCCCTTCGGCGAACGCACCCGTCTGGCACTGGCGCGTTCGGCCACCGGCGAGGACGTGCCGAGCGAAACGCTGTGCTACGTGTGGGACGCGAAGGAGGCGAAGAGCACGCTGCTGCCGAACGCCTTCACCCGGCGCATCCGCATGCTGGTGCTCGAGTCGGGCCCGGCCGGTGCCGGCATCGACAGCTGGCGCGGCGAGCGCCGCAACCTGCTGGCCGACTACCAACGTGCCTTCGGCGACGAGGCCGGCGGCCTGCAGCCCGACATCGTCGGTGTCGCCATCTCTGCCGACGCCGACAACACCGAAGGGCACGGGCTCGCTTTCTTCTCCGATCTGGACATGCAGGGCACGCCGGCCGTGCCGCAGATGCAGGCGACGCACGCGCCCTGAGCCGGCGTGGCTACTTCATGACCTGGCCGGTCGCCACGTCGAGCACGCTGCCGTCGACCAGGCTCACGCGGTAGATCTCGCGCGTCACGTTGCCGGAGAACGCCAGCTCGACGATCGACACGTTGCGGAAGGTGGTGTCGATGCCGTTGGGCAGCACGGTGTTGAACTTGGCCGCCACCTGGTTCATCGAGGCCTGCAGCGCCGGCGTGAACGGCGTCATGCTGTAGACCAGCGTGTTGTGCGGGTTGTGCGAACGCAGTTCCTTGCCGTCCTTCAGCACGTTCACGCCGCTCACGCCCACCGTCTTCACCAGATCCTTGCCGGCGTCGCCCATCTTGGCGTAGACCGGGCCGGTCACGCGCGGCAGCGGGCCGTCGCGCAGCGGAGCCATGGCGGCGGTGGTCACGGTGTTGTAGGCCATCAGGGACTCGAAGCCAGGGCCGGTCTTGACGATGCCGAGGTCGAGCCACCACGGGCGGCCCGCGTCCTTGGCGGCCTCGGTCGTGTAGAAGTTCTTCAGCGTGAGCTGGATCGGCGCGGGCGGCTTGGGCAGCGCCTTGAGCATCTTCTGCGGCGTCGTCGGATCGGCGCTGTGGATGTGCACCACCGTCACGTGCGGGATGTTGACGTTCTGCGCTTCGGCCTGCAGGCCCAGGCGCACCAGATCTTGCCGCAGCGTCGGGTACACGCGTGCGTCGAGCACGTCGTTCACGTCCTTGGGCAGCTTGTAGACCACGCCGTAGGTGGTCTTGTGCGCGCGGAAATCGGGCTGGCCGATGGCGCTGTTGTCGATGGCGGGCGCCGAGGGGCCGGTGGTCCCGCAGGCCGTCAGCAACGAGCCGACGAAGGCGGTGAGGACCAGGGGTCGAAGGGTGCGGATCATGGCAACTCCAGTTTTCAGGGAACAAGGTGGCGCGAGGCCACCGACGACAAGGGCCGGCCCGGGCGAATTCCCGTGCCGGCAGGGAACGTGGGCGTTCAGTCCGGCCCGGCCGGCAAAGCGGTCGATGGCGGGGCCGCGATGACCACGGCGTCGCTGCGGTCCTTGAGCTGCACGCCGGTGAGCTGCAGGCGCCGTGCCTCCTGCGCGAGCCACCAGAAGCGGCCGGCGGCGGCCGCGGGCGCGAGGCCTTCGGGGCGAATGTTCGAGATGCAGTTGCGCTCGGCGTCGTGGCGGCCGACGGCCGGCTCCCAGGTGAGGTACAGGCCCAGGCTGTCGGGCGAGCTCAGGCCCGGGCGTTCGCCGATCAGCATCGCGACCAGGCGCGCGCCGAACAGCGCGCCCGCTTCGTCGGCCAGCGCGACGCGCGCCTGCTGCGCGATCACCACCGGGCCGAGCGTCCAGCCCGCCGGCAGGCCGGCGCGGATGGCCGTGACCATGGCGCGCGCGTTGCGCTCGACGGCCAGCGACGAGAGCCCGTCGCCAACGACCAGCAACAGGTCGCAACCCGCCGTGGGGCTCGGGCCGGCGGCTTCGCGCAGCCGCTCTGCACTGGCGTCGTCGAGCCGGCGGCCGAGGTCCGGGCGTAGCAGGTAGCTGGCGCGGTCCGGCGCGGCGCTGTGCACCTGGAGCGTGGGCAGGCCGTCGGCGGCCAACGCGTCGGCCAGCGCCTGCGTGTCGAGCTGAATGTGCACCGCATCGCGCGCCTGGGCATGCGCGAAGCCGAAGCGCAGCAGCTCGGCGGTCGGCATGCTCGACCCGGCGCGGCCGAGCGCGAGGCGGGCGGCGGTGTAGGCACGCAGGTCGTCCCAGGGGTCGGGCGTGCTCATTTCTTGCTCCCGTCACCCAGGCGCAACTGCCGCAGCTGCTGCAACGCCGGGTGCTGCGCCGTCACGCTCAGCACGCGGCCCTGTGCATCGGCCAGCTGCATCTGCTGCAGCCAGGCCTCGAACTCGGGCGCGCGCTTCAGGCCGAGTACCTCGCGCAGGTAGAGCGCGTCGTGGAAGGAGGTGCTCTGGTAGTTGAGCATGATGTCGTCGGCCCCCGGCACACCCATGATGAAGGTCAGGCCTGCCGTGCCCAGCAGCGTCATCAGTGTGTCCATGTCGTCGGAATCGGCCTCGGCGTGGTTGGTGTAGCAGACGTCGCAGCCCAGCGGCAGGCCCATCAGCTTGCCGCAGAAATGGTCCTCGAGCCCCGCGCGGATGATCTGCTTGCCGTCGTACAGGTACTCCGGCCCGATGAAGCCGACGACGGTGTTCACCAGCAGCGGCCGGAAGGCGCGTGCCACCGCATAGGCGCGCGCTTCGCAGGTCTGCTGGTCGACGCCGTGGTGCGCGCCGGCCGACAGCGCACTGCCCTGGCCCGTCTCGAAGTACATGACGTTGTCGCCCAGCGGCCCGCGCTTCAGCGACAACGCCGCCTCGTGCGCTTCCTTCAGCACCGCCAGATTCACGCCGAAGCTGGTGTTGGCCTTTTCGGTGCCGGCGACCGACTGGAACACCAGGTCGACCGGCGCACCCTGTTCGATCATCTGCACGGTGTTGGTCACGTGCGTCAGAACGCAGGACTGCGTGGGGATGCCCAGCTTGACGATCACCTCGTCGAGCATGTGCACCAGCCGCGTCAGCGCGGGCACGCTGTCGGTGGCGGGGTTGATGCCGATCACCGCGTCGCCGGCACCGTAGAGCAGGCCGTCGACCATCGACGCCGCGATGCCGCGCAGGTCGTCGGTCGGGTGGTTGGGCTGCAGTCGCACCGCCAGGTGGCCGGGCAGGCCGAGGGTGTTGCGAAAGCGCGTGACCACGCGGCACTTGCGCGCGACCAGGATCAGGTCCTGGTTGCGCATCAGCTTGCTCACCGCCGCCGCCATCTCGGGCGTGATGCCGGGCGCCACGCGCGCCAGCACGGCGCTGTCGGCCGCGTCGGACAGCAGCCAGTCGCGGAAGTCGCCGACCGTCAGGTGCGCGATGGGTGCGAAGGCGGCGGCGTCGTGCGTGTCGATGACGAGGCGCGTGACCTCGTCGTCTTCGTAGGGCACCAGCGCCTCGTCGAGAAAACGCCGCAGCGGCACGTCGGCCAGCGCCATGCGCGCGGCCATGCGTTCCACCGCCGTTTCTGCCGCGACGCCGGCCAGCACGTCGCCCGAACGCGCGGGCGTGGCCTTGGCCATCAGCGTGCGCAGGTCGGCGAAGTGCCAGGTGGTGTCGCCGGCGGCGTGGCGGTAGGGCATGGGGTGTCGGCCTCTGTATGTCTGTCAGTGCGTCAGGCGATGACGAGGCGTTCGCAGGCCTTGCGCAGCGCGGCCAGGCCAGCGACGTCGCGCGCTTTGGCGTCAGTCACGACGATGTCGATGTCGGCGCCGCGCGCGTAGGTCACGCGGCTCGCCAGGCCGATCTTGCTGTGGTCGGCCAGGATGACCACCTGCTGCGCCTGCTCGGCCATGGCGCGGGCCACGGCGGCCTCGTGGTGCTCGAAGCTCATGGCGCCGTGCCTGGCGTGCAGGCCCACCGGCGACATCAGCGCCACGTCGACGCGAAAACGCCGGATGTCCTCCAGCGTGCCTTCGCCGTGCGTTGCCTGCGTCTTCACGTCGATCTGGCCGCCGAGCAGGCGCACGTCGTTGCGTGAACTGCGGCCCTCGTCGGCGCCGGCCAGCTTGAGCGCGATGGTCAGCGAATTGGTGATGACCGTCATGCCGCTGAGCGTAGCGATCTCTTCGGCCAGCGTCGACGTGGTGCTGCCCGCGTCGAGAAACAGCGTCTGCCCAGGGCGCAGCAGGCCGACCGCGGCCTTGGCGATGGCGCGTTTCTCTTTCTGGCGTGCCACCAGCCGCACCGACAGCGGCGGCTCGGGCTCGGGGCCGGTGGCGACCGCGCCGCCGTGCACGCGGCGCAGCTCGCCGCTGCCTTCGAGCTCGAGCAGGTCGCGCCGCACGGTTTCGCGCGAGACGGCGAGGTCCTGCACGATGCGGTCGACGCTCACCCGCGAGAAGGTCGCCAGCAGGCTGCGGATGCGGAGGAATCGTTCTTCTTGGAGCATGGGTCGATGGTTGCGTGCACCAGATGCGCGTACAGCATGGATTGTCGGACGGGCTGATGCAATAGCAATGCCACCGCGAGCCGACGCGCCGAACGCCCGCGCTTGAAACGGCAACGGTCCGCACGGGGCGGACCGCTGGCTTCAGGTCGGGCTCAGACGTCGGTCACACCCATCGCCGGGTCGCTCACCGAGTGCTTGCCGGTTTCGACGCGGCCGGCGAAGCGACGGTAGTAGTTGATGTCGGCGTCGCAGGTCACCTCGAAGTCGTACCAGCGCCCGCTGTCCGCCAGCTCCCAGTGCTGCTCGGCCGTCGCGCCGGCGGCGACCGTCGCCGTCCACGGTCCATCCGCCCGGTACGCCTTGGCGCGGATGGTGAACGTGGCCGCGCTCTTGCCGGTGTTCATCATGCTCAGGTACACGTTGCCGTTGGTGATGTCGTAGCAGACGCGCACCTCCGGGGCAGCCGCAGTGCTTGCGCGCAGCGTGTTCAGGTCGCCCTTGAAGTGGCGGTGGTAACCGTTCGGGCCGAGCACCCACAGGTCGTAGTGGCCGGCGTTGTCGGTCACGACGTTCCACGTGTCGTCCAGCGTCTTGCCGGCTTCGACCGCGTAGCGGCGCGGCAGGCGGCCGAGGTTGAGTCGGTCGTACACGTGGAACACGGCACCCGCCTTGCCCGTGTTGGCGAACAGCAGTTGCAGCTTGCCGCCGACGCTGTCGCTGCGGGCGCTGGTGTGCAGCTCATAGGGCAGGGCACGCGAGGGGCGCGTTCCGGTCGCCTGCTGTGGCCGTTGCTGCGTCGTGGGCGGAAAGATCTGCAGCAGCGACTCCTGCTGGACACGCAGTGCATCGGCGTCGCTCTTGCTCTTGCGGCCGGCCAGCGTCGGCAGCACCTCGGCGTTCGGCGTCTCGAAGTTGAAAGCGCTCGTCAGGTCACCGCAGATCGCGCGGCGGTAGCCGCCGATGTTGGGCTCCTTCACGCCGAATCGCTGCTCGATGAAACGCAGCACCGAGGTGTGGTCGAACACCTGCGAGTTGACCCAGCCACCGCGGCTCCACGGCGAAATCACATAGGCCGGCACGCGCACGCCTGGGCCATAGACGCGACCATCGGGCTGCGGCTGTTTGGTGGTGCCGGCCGGAGCCGGGTGCGTGAAGCGCTCGACCGCGATGTCCGCATCGGGCAGCGTGGTTTTTCCCGCGGTTGTGCCGTCGAGGTTGAGCGATGGCGCGGCCGGCGACGGCACATGGTCGAAGTAGCCATCGTTCTCGTCGAAGTTGACGATCAGCACCGTCTTGCTCCACACCTCGGGCACGGCGGTCAGCGCGTCCAGCACCTCCTGGGTGTACCAGGCGCCTTGCACCGGGCTCGACGGGCTGGGGTGCTCGGAGTAGGTCGACGGCGCCACCACCCAGCTCACCTTCGGCAGCTTGCCGGCGAGCACGTCCTGCTTGAAGGTCTGCAGAAAGCCGCCGTCGGGCATGGTGTTGGCGATGCCCTTGTAAAGCGGGTTGCCGGTGTTGTCGCTGGCCGGGTCGTAGGCTGGCGACACGACGTTGCTGTTGTGGCTCACGGGCTTGCCCGAATCCTCGTTCGCCTTGCGGTACTGCTTGAAGCCGGACAGCGAGTTGTCGGTGTAGTTCTCCGGCATGTTCTGGTAGACGATCCAGCTGACGCCGGCTGCCTCCAGGCGCTCGGGGTAGGTCTTCCATTCGTAGCCGAGCGTCGAGGGGCCGATGTCGTCCCATTCGTTGTTGACCGTGGCGACGCCGGCGCCGGTCGGGCCGTTGGTACCGGTCCACAGGAACATGCGGTTCGAGTTGGTGCCGGTGTGCATCGCGCAGTGGTAGGCGTCGCAGACCGTGAAGGCGTTGGCCAGCGCGAACTGGAACGGCAGCTCGGCTTCCTGGAGGTAGCCCATCGACTGCGTGAAAGGCGCCGTCCCCGTCTTCTTGTACCGCGCCCATTGGTACATGCGGCCACCGTCCCAGGCGTTCTGGCCGTCGTTCCACGAATGCGGCGTGCCGGACACGCGCTGAGCGTTGCCTTGCGTGCCGTCGAGGTGATAGGGCAGCACCGGCTTGCCGGTGTCGTCGAGTTGCTCCCAGACGCTTCGGTATCCAGGCAGCGGGATGGTGAAGCGGTCACCGAAGCCGCGCACGCCCCTCATGGTGCCGAAGTAATGGTCGAAGGAACGGTTCTCCTGCATCAGGATCACGATGTGCTCGACGTCGTTGATCGTGCCGGTCTTGTTGTTCGCGGGGATGGCCAGGGCGCGGCGGATGCTCGGCGGAAAGGCCGCCAGCGTGGCGGCGGCGATGCCGGTGGTGGCGGTGTTGCGCAGGAAGTTGCGGCGGGATGTCGTCATGGTGTGTGCTCGCTAAAGGGTCAGGGGGCGCAGCGCATCTCGGGCTTGACGGTGGTGTCAGGCGTGGTGGGCGCGGTCGGTGTCGTGGGGGTGGTCGGCGTGCTGTCGCTGCCGCCGCCGCAAGCGGTCAGCACGAGGGTCAACAGGGCCAGCGCGGCGCCGGCGGCCAGCCGACGCGGCGTTGCACGCAGCGAAGATGAGAGAGGTTTCATCGGGGGGCTTTCAAAGGGGTGGGTCGATGCGGTGAATCCGGCGAATTGCAGTTGCGTCGAAAGTGCAACCAAATCCACAACTACCATTCGTGCCACGATCTTCATCCGCATGCATGACAAGCCTTTGACAGCCGACGAGGGGCAACCGATGCACGAATCGCCCATCACGGCCCTTGCGTCGGCCCTTGCTCGGCCCCTAGAATCCAACCCGCTCCGGGGCGCACGTGTGACGTGCTGAGATGGCGATCGAATCGCCGAACCCGCGAACTTGAACCGGTTAGTACCGGCGGAAGAAGAGCTGCAGTTCCCCTGATCCACAGGTCCCGTTTCTTTTCGGGCCATGGGTCCGTCGAGCGATTGCGGAGCACCCTCATCCCACCGGAGTGCCCCATGAACGCCATCGACAAGTTCGCCTCGCTGCTCACGCTCACGCGCGAGCCCTTCCCCGCCTCCACCAAGTCCGCCATCGTCGGCAGCCGGCCCGACCTGCGCGTGCCGGTTCGCGACGTGGCGCTGACCAATGGCGAGTGCGTGTCGCTCTACGACACCTCGGGGCCGTACACCGATTCGGCGGTTGCCATCGACGTGCGCCTCGGGCTGCCCGATGTGCGCGGCGCATGGATCGCGGAGCGCGGCGACACCGAGCGCTACGAAGGTCGTCAGCTGGCCGCGCTCGACGATGGCGTCAAGGGCGAGGAGAACGCGCGCGTCGCGCAGCTGCGGGCCGATGCGGCCGCGCTGCAGCGCACGCCGCACCGCGCGAAGCGCGGTGCCAACGTCACGCAGATGCACTACGCAAGGCGCGGCATCGTCACGCCCGAGATGGAATACGTGGCGCTGCGCGAGAACGGCAAGCGCGAATGGATGGCCGAGTACCTGGCGAACGAAGAGCGCGCGAAGCGCGTGGCCGGCAACCCCATGGGCGCGAGCATTCCGCGCCTCATCACGCCCGAGTTCGTGCGCGACGAGGTGGCGCGTGGCCGCGCCATCATCCCGGCCAACATCAACCACCCCGAGGTCGAGCCGATGGCGATCGGCCGCAACTTCAAGGTGAAGATCAACGCCAACATCGGCAACTCGGCCGTCACCTCCAGCATCGAGGAAGAGGTGGAGAAGCTGGTGTGGGCGATCCGCTGGGGTGCCGACAACGTGATGGATCTTTCCACCGGCAAGAACATCCACACCACGCGCGACTGGATCGTGCGCAACTCGCCGGTGCCGATCGGCACGGTGCCCATCTACCAGGCGCTCGAGAAGGTGGGCGGGGTGGCCGAGGACCTCACCTGGGCGATCTACCGCGACACGCTGATCGAGCAAGCCGAGCAAGGCGTCGACTACTTCACCATCCACGCGGGGCTGCGCCTGCCCTTCATCCACCTCACGGCGAACCGCATGACCGGCATTGTCTCGCGCGGCGGGTCGATCATGGCCAAGTGGTGCATCGCGCACCACCAGGAGAGCTTTCTCTACACGCACTTCGAGGACATCTGCGACATCATGAAGGCCTACGACGTGAGCTTCTCGCTCGGCGACGGCCTGCGGCCCGGCAGCGGTGCCGATGCCAACGATGAGGCCCAGTTCGCCGAACTGCGCACGCTGGGCGAACTCACCCAGGTGGCCTGGAAGCACGACGTGCAGACCATGATCGAAGGGCCGGGCCATGTGCCGATGCACATGATCCAGGCCAACATGGACGAGCAGATCAAGCACTGCCACGAGGCCCCGTTCTACACGCTCGGCCCGCTGACCATCGACATCGCGCCGGGCTACGACCACATCGCCAGCGCCATCGGCGCCGCGATGATCGGCTGGGCCGGCACCGCGATGCTCTGCTACGTCACGCCCAAGGAGCACCTGGGCCTGCCCGACCGCGACGACGTGAAGCAGGGGATCATCGCGTACAAGATCGCCGCGCATGCCGCCGACGTCGCCAAGGGCCACCCGGGTGCGCGCTCGCGCGACGACGCGCTCAGCAAGGCGCGCTTCGAGTTCCGCTGGCAGGACCAGTTCAACCTCGGCCTCGACCCCGACACCGCGCGCGACTTCCATGACGAGACGTTGCCGAAGGACGCCAGCAAGACCGCGCACTTCTGCTCCATGTGCGGCCCGAAGTTCTGCTCCATGAAGATCACGCAGGAAGTGCGCGAGTACGCCGCGCAGCGCGGGCTCGACGAAGGCACGGCGGTGTTCGACGGCATGCACGCCAAGTCGGCGGAGTTCAAGGCGGGCGGGGGGGAGATGTACATCCCGATCCGGACCGAGCGCTCGTAGCGGTGTGAGGTGCCTTGGGCGGTTGCTACGATCGCCCCATGACGCTTTCCATTCCTTTCGATGCCGTGCTGTTCGACTGCGACGGCGTGCTGGTCGACTCCGAACCCATCACCAACGGCGTGCTGCGCGACATGCTCGAGGAGCGTGGCTGGGTGCTCACGCCCGACGAATGCATGCGCATCTTCGTCGGCAAAGCGGTCAAGGACGAGCGCGCGCTGATCGAGGCGCAAACCGGTGCGCCCGTGACCGACGAATGGCTGCGCAGCTTCTGGGCGCGCCGCAACGTGCAGCTCGACCGCTACCTGGTCGAGATCCCCGGTGCGCCGGCTGCCGTGCGCGCGTTGCATGCCGCGCTGGGCGGGCGCATCGCGTGCGCGTCGGGTGCCGACCGCAGGAAGGTCGAACTGCAGTTGCAGAAGATCGGGCTCTTCGATGCCTTTGAAGGCCGCATCTTCAGCGGCCACGAGACGCCGCGCTCCAAGCCCTACCCGGACGTGTACCTCGCAGCCGCCGCCGCGCTGGACGTTGACCCGACGCGCTGCGCGGTGGTCGAGGACACGGTGACCGGCGCCACCGCCGGTGTTGCTGCGGGCGCCACCGTGTTCGGCTACAGCCCTGGCGGCCTGGGCCACAGCGGGGCCGACGCGCTGCGTTCGGCAGGTGTGGCGGAGGTCTTCACCGACATGGCCGAGCTGCCGGCGGTGCTGGCTGCCTGGCGCCCGCCTGCGGCCTGACAGCGCAACGCATTAATCCTCGAAGTGCGGCCCCGGCCCTTCCTGCGAGAGCGCGTCTTGCGCATTGCGCAGCGGGCAGGCCTTGAGCGAGAGGCAGCCGCAGCCGATACAGCCGTCCAGCTGATCGCGCAGTTGCGTCAGCGTGCGGATGCGCTCGTCGAGTTCGGTGCGCCATTCGCGTGACAGCCGCCGCCAGTCGGTGGCCGTTGGCGTGCGTCCTTCGGGCAGTGCCTGCAGGGCTTGCGCGATCTCGGCCAGCGGGATGCCCACGCGCTGCGCCACCTTGATGAAGGCCACGCGGCGCAGGATCGCGCGCGGATAGCGCCGCTGGTTGCCGCCGCTGCGGGCCGCCTGGATCAGCCCCTTGCTCTCGTAGAAGTGCAGCGCCGAGACGGCGACACCGCTGCGGGCCGCGACTTCGCCGACGGCCAGTTCGGGCGCCGGGGCGTGCGCGTTGGAGAAGGGGTCGATGGCAGACGTCATGGCGGGGAGGAAGGCGTGTCGAAAACGCTTGACCTCAAGTTAAGTTGAGATTTGATACTAGCGCCTTTCCATCGCTCGTCCTCTCGCCATGACCACCTTGTCCTTTTTCACGGCCACCGTACCGGCAGCTCGGCCGCTGCCGTTGTTCATCAACCCGCCGCGCCTCTACGACCCGCGCCCCAACGGCTATTCGCACGTGGCCGTGGCGACCGCGCCGGCACGCTTCATCTATGTGGCGGGTCAGGGCGGAGAAGACGCGTCGGGTGCGCTGTCGCCAGACTTTGCCGCGCAGGTCGACCAGGCCCTGCGCAACCTGCGCATCGCCCTCGAATCCGCGGGCGCCGAACCCCTCGACGTGGTGCGCCTCGTCGTGCTGGTGGTCGACCACAGCGAGGCGCGCCTGGCGGTGCTCGGCCGCGCACTGGCCGCCGCGTGGGGTGACGAGCCGCCACCGGCCTGCACGTTGATCCCGGTGCCGCGGCTGGCGCTCGACGGCATGCTGTTCGAGATCGAGGCCACGGCGGTGAAGGGGATGGCACGCGGCGCTTGAGCCGGCGTGATGATGCGCAAGGCAGGCGTCGTCGGTACCGGGCACATGGGGAATGCCATCGTGGCGGCGTTGCATGTGGTCGGCTAGATTCGCCGCATGATCGTTCTTCACCACTGCGTCAGCGCCCGGTCCTTTCGTCCGCTCTGGATGCTCGAGGAGCTCGGCGCGGCGTACGACTTGCGCATGCTGCCCTTTCCACCGCGCGTGCAGGCGCGCGCCTACCTCGATCTCAATCCGCTCGGCACCGTGCCGCTGCTGGTCGATGGCGACACCCGCATGACCGAATCCGCAGCGATGTGCCAGTACCTTGCCGAACGCTGCGACCCCGAAGGAACGACGGGCCTCGCCGTGCGGCGCGACGAGCCGGCCTACGGCATGTGGCTCAACTGGCTGCACCACGGCGAAGCGACGCTGACCTTTCCGCAGACCATCGTGCTGCGCTACGGCCGCTTCGAGCCCGTCGAGCGCCGCCTGCCGCAAGCGGCGGACGACTATGCCAAGTGGTTCATCGCACGCCTGCGCGGCATCGAAGCCGCAGTGAGCGGCAACGACTGGCTCTGTGCGGGCCGCTTCACTGCGGCCGATGTCTCGGTCGGCTATGCCTTGCTGCTCGCGAGCCACCTTGATCTGGTCCCGCGTTTCCCGCCGAACGTGGCCGCCTACTGGGGGCGCCTGCAGCAGCGTGACGCTTTCGGACGCGCCATGGCCGCTCAGGCGACCGCGGCGATCGGGCAGGGCGTGTCGGTGGCGCCCGCGACCGGCCAGGTCTGACCCCGACAGGCGATTGACGCGCGCGGCGCTTCGCACCACAGTGCGCGGGCGCCATCGCTTTGTCTTCGTGCGGCGCACCCAGGAGCCCCATGACCCAGATCGGAAAACCGCCCTGCGATGACGCCATCATCCGCAGCGGCCACGATGTCGCCGCACCCTGTTCCGACGCGGCCAAGCGCGGCATCCTGCTGGCCGCCATCCTCGGCTCGAGCATGGCCTTCATCGACGGCACCGTGGTCAATGTCGCGTTGCCGGCCATCCAGCGCGACCTGCACGCCGATGCCTTCCAGGCGCAGTGGGTGGTGGAGTCGTATGCGCTCTTCCTCGCGGCGCTGCTGCTGGTCGGCGGGTCGCTCGGCGACCACTTCGGTCGGCGCCGCATCTTCGCCGTCGGCGTCGCGCTCTTCGCGGTCGCGTCGGCAGCGTGCGCCGCATCGGCCACGGTGCAGCAACTGATCGCCGCGCGCGCGGTGCAGGGCATCGGCGCCGCGCTGCTGGTGCCAGGCAGCCTGGCGCTCATCAGCGCGTCCTTCCCAGAAGGCGAGCGCGGCAAGGCGATCGGCACCTGGTCGGGCGCGAGCGGCATCACGGCAGCCATCGGTCCGGTCATCGGCGGCTGGCTGGTCGACCAGTATTCGTGGACCTGGGCCTTCCTCATCAACGTGCCGATGGCGGCGGTGGTGTTGTGGGTGGTGTGGCGCCGCGTGCCCGAAAGCCGCAGCCCGTCGGCCAGCGGCCTCGATGTGGGGGGCGCGGTGCTCGCGACGGTCGGCCTGGGCGGCATCGTCTACGCCTTCATCGAGGCACCGGTGCAGCAATGGCATGCACCCGCGGTGATCGCGGCACTGGTCATTGGCATCGCGGCCAGCGCGGCCTTCGTGGGGGTCGAGTCGCGCGCCCGTGCGCCGATGCTGCCGCTCGACCTGTTCGCACGCCGCAACTTTGGCGGCGCCAACGTGCTCACGCTGCTGCTCTACGCGGCGCTCGGCGGCGGCCTGTACTTCTTTCCGCTCAACCTGATCCAGGTGCAGGGCTACTCGGCCACGGTGGCGGGCGCGGCGCTGCTGCCCTTCATCGTCATCATATTCCTGTTCTCCGCCAAGGCAGGGCAGCTGGTCGACCGCTTCGGCCCGCGCCTGCCGCTGGTCGTCGGGCCGGTCATCGCCGGTGTCGGATTCGCGTTGTTCGCGCTGCCGGGCACGGGCGCGAACTACTGGACAGCCTTCTTCCCTGCCGTGGTGGTGCTGGGCATCGGCATGACGATCACCGTCGCGCCGCTCACCACCACCGTGATGAACGCGGTCGGGCCCGACCTGGCGGGCATCGCTTCGGGCGTGAACAACGCGGTGTCGCGCACGGCGGCCGTGCTGGCCGTCGCCGTGTTCGGTCTGGTCATGGCGATGGCCTTCGATGCGAGCCTGGCGACGGGCCTGCGCGACATGCAGGCCTCGCCCGAGCTCGTCGCCCACCTGCAGGCGCAGCGCAGCCGGCTTGCCGCCGCCGAGGCACCCGCCGGCATCGACGCAGCGAGCGCACAGGCCGTGAAGTCGGCGGTACAGGTTGCCTTCGTCGCGGGCTTCCGGTGGGTGATGGGCATCAGCGCGCTGCTGGCCGTGTTGAGTGCGGTGAGCGCGTGGCTGTGGATCGGCGGCAAGCCGGCGCCGGGCGCTGCGGAAAAATCCTAGGCGCCGTCGTTCGCTTCGAAGCAGATCGGCGCGCCGTGCGTCCGTGCGATGTCGAGGATCTGGCCGGCCCGTGCGGTGTCGCCACGCCGCAGCACCAGCGCCGAGGGGCCTTCGCCGCGCGATGCGAGGCGCTGGGCGACCACGTTCGACGATGCGGCGCCTGAATCGGTCGGCGACGACAGCACCAGCGTGCTGCTGCCGATGGTGATCCGCGCATGGCGCACTCCGCTGCCGGGCTCGGTGGCCACGGCACCGATCTGCGCGGCGGAGGCGACTTCGCCGAACAGAGCGCGGTAGCGCGCCAGGCTGGCGTCGAGGTCGCGCACTGCGATGTCCAGTCGCGCTACCCCGACGGTGCCGTTGGGGTGCACGCGCGCCGCGCCTTCCGGCACGCGCAGGACGCGGGGCGTGATGTCGCCGCACAGGAAGGGCAGGTCGGCCGAAGAGGGGCGCGCGGTCTGCCACTGCAGGCGCTCGCCGTCGGGCCGCAGGCGGCCGCCGGCGAGCGGGCCTTCGAGCACCAGCCCGCGACGCGCGGCGCCCGCCACCGTCTCGGCCGTGTCCTGCGGCAGCAGCGCGAAGTCGACGATGCCTTCGCCGTGGCGCTGCAGCAGCGGCCACCAGCGCTCCTGGGGCGCGGGCGACTTCCAGGCGATCAGCTCGAGGTAGCTGCCGTCGGCGAAGACGACCAGCGCGTTGTGCGTCGGGCGGCCGGGATGGTCGCCGCCGCGCAGCACCTGGAAGCCGAGCGCGGTGTAGTCCGCGATGGCGGTTTCGAGGTCGAGGACGGCGATGACGACGTGGTCCAGCGGCAATGACATGGTGGCTTTCGTGTTTGAGGAACGACGGCGAAGGAGGGGCCGTCTAGAACGCGATCATCACGTGGTCCCGATAGGCCGGCCGCGCCTGCAGCCGTCGGTACCAGGCCATGACGTTCGGCAGCGGCGGGCGTGGGATGTCGAGTTCGAAGTAGCGGTACAGGCAGGTGCCGGCCGGGATGTCGGCCAGCGTGAGCCGGTCGGCTTCGAGGTAGTCGCGCGTCTGCAGGACCGTGTCGAGCACCTGGAACGAGGCCGCACACTGCGCGATGCTCCGCGCGATCAGGGCGGGGTCGCGCTGCGCCTCCGGCGTGCGGCACAGCGGCATGAAGATGCCGTCGATGAGGGCGGGCTGCAGGCGGCTCAGCGACCAGTCCATCCAGCGGTCGCGTTGCGATCGGCCCGCCGCGTCGGCCGGCCAGAGCACGCCGTCGCCGTGAGCCGCGCCATACGTCGCCGCGAGGTAGCGCAGGATGCTGTGCGACTCCCACACCACCGTGCCGTCGACGTCCTGGATGACCGGCACGCGGCCGTGCGGGTTCAGCGCCAGGAAGTCGGGTTGGTCGATCCCCCCGAAGCTGCCGCCGGCCGGCACGTGTTCGTGCGGCAGGCCGAGCTCGTCGATCAGCCACAGCACCTTCTGCACGTTGAACGCGCTGCGCCGTCCCCAGACCTTCAGCATGCCGATGCCTTCAGCAGTTGTAGTCGCCGCCGTCGCGGTCGAGCAAACGCAGCAGCGCGGTCCATTCGCGGTCGAGGTGCACCGTGTCGAGGTAGGCGTAGTCGTCGTGCTGCTTGGCGGCGTGCTCGCAGACCTCGGGCGAGGGCAGCACGTATTTCTGGCCCATCGACAGTGTCTGCACCTGGATCTCGCAGGCGCGGTTCAGGTAGAACATGCGCGTGAAGGCCTCGGCCACCGAGCGCCCCGTGGTCAGCAGGCCGTGGTTGCGCAGGATCAGATAGTGCGCGTTGCCCATCGACTGCACGATGCGCTCGCGTTCGTCGAGGTCGAGCGAGATGCCTTCGTAGTCGTGGTAGTTCACGCGGTTGTAGAACTGCATGCTGATCTGGTTGAGCGGCAGCAGCCCGCATTCGAGCGCGGCCACGGCCATGCCGGCGTTGGTGTGCAGGTGCACCACGCATTCGACGTCGGGCCGGCTCTGGTGCAGCGCGCTGTGGATGGTGAAGCCGGCGGCGTTCACCTCGAAGCGGTCGTCGCCGATCGGGTTGCCGTCGACGTCGATCTTCACCAGGCTCGATGCGGTGATCTCGTCGAAGAACCAGCCGTGCGGGTTGATCAGGAACTGGTCGTGCCGGCCCGGCACGCGCACCGAAATGTGCGTGTAGATGAGGTCGGTCAGCCCGAACTTGGCGGCCAGCCGGTACGACGCGGCGAGCTGGGTGCGCACGGCCCATTCTTCGTCGCTGATGTTGCGCGGCTTGCGGTTGCGATGGGGGTCGGTGGTGGAGATCATGGTGGGTGTCCTTCGGTGAGAGGCAGGTCGGTTCAGGGCTGCAGCGCCGTCACCACGATCTCGACCCGGAAGTCCGGGTCGGCGAGTTCGACCTTGCCACAGCAGCGCGTCGGTGTCTCGCCGGGCACGACCCAGGCGTCCCACACGGCGTTGAGGCCGGCGAAGTCGCTCATGGAGGCGAGCCAGATCTGTGCCGTGACCAGGCGGTCGCGGGTGGTGCCGGCCTGCGCGAGCAGGTCGTCGATCTTCTGCAGCACCTGGCGCGTCTGGCCGCCGATGTCGAGCGACTTGTCGTCGGCGACCTGGCCGGCGAGGTAGACCATGCCGCCGGCGATCACGGCGCGGCTGCGGCGGGCGTTCTGGTCGAGGCGAACGATCTCGCGCGCGACCGATTCGGTTGTGGGTGTAGACGTGGTCATTCGATTCCTCAGGTGTTCTGCGCGACGATGCGGCGGCAGTGCGCCAGCGCGGCTTCGCCGAGGTTGGCATTGGCTTCGGGCGTGCGGAAGGCCGAGTGCGCCGACAGCGTGACGTTGGGCAGCGTCGTGAACGGATGGTCGGCGGGCAGCGGCTCGGTGATGAACACGTCGAGGCCGGCGGCGCGGAGCTTGCCGGCGCGCAGGGCGTCGACCAGCGCGTCCTCGTCGGTCAGCGCACCGCGGGCGGTGTTCACCAGGATCGCGCCGTCGCGCATCGCGGCGATGCGCTCGCGCGACAGGAAGGCGCGCGTCTCGTCGTTGAGCAAGAGGTGCAGCGACACCACGTCGCTGCGCGCCAGCAGTTCGTCGATGCCGACGAACTCGACGCCCGCGTGCTGCTTGGGCGAGCGGTTCCAGGCGATCACCTTCATGCCGGCGCCGATGGCCAGGCGCGCCAGCTCTTCGGCGATCCCGCCGAAGCCGATCAGGCCCAGGGTCTTGCCGGTGAGCTGGACGGCCTCGGTGCGCAGCCACTGGCCGGCGCGCATGCCGCGGTCCATCAACGCGAAGCCCTTGGCGGCCGACCACATCAGCGAGAAGGCGCACTCGGCCACAGCCGTGTCGCCATAGCCCTTGATGGTGTGCACGCTGATGCCGAGCGCCGCGAGTTCTTCCACGTCCATGTAGCTGCGCGGGCCGGTTCCGAGGAACACGACGTGCTTCAGGCTCGTGCATTCACGCGCGATCGCGGTCGGCAGGAAGGTGTGGTCGACGATGGCGATCGGCGTGCCCGCGAGCAGGGCGGGCAGCTCGGCCGACGTGATGTCGGGCTGGCGGTTGATATGCAGCGGCAGGTCGTCGACCCGATGCAGGCCCGAAAACACTGCGGACAGCGTGGGATTGGCGTCGACGAAGGTGGCCTTCCATTCCCCAAATTGGGGATTGGCGGGCGTGGCGGTGGCGTTGGAAACAGAAGGCGTCACGGGCGGGTTCTCCGAAAAAAGAGGAATCTGGACAGGGAGAAAGATGCGACCCAACTCGGTGCGCATCCTCTTGAAAACGTGCGGAAAGCATATCGCTTGTCAGCATACAAGGCAATAGTTATAGTCTGTATACAGGACGGAGCGCAGGCTTTGCGTGTTGCAAAGGCCGCTTTCGTCGCACCACTCTTCGAGGAAATTCGTATGAAGTTGCGTTGTCTTCTGGCGTCTCTGGTTGCCTTTGTGGGCGTACCGGCATTTTCGCAAGATGCCAATTGGCCAAGCCAGCCCATTTCCTTCGTCAGCGGCTTCCCGGGCGGCGCCGCTACCGATATCTATGCACGCAAACTCGGCGCCGAATTGACGCCCGTTCTGAGTACGTCGTTCATTTCCGATAACCGCACGGGTGCCGGCGGAAATATCGCGTCGAATATCGTGGCGCAGGCCAAGCCCGACGGCTATACCTTCCTGTTGGGAACGGCCGGCACGCACGCCATCAATCCGGCGCTCTACAAGAAATTGCCTTTCGACCCGGTCAAGGATTTCACGCACATTGCGCTGCTCGGCAATCTACCCAATGTGCTGCTGGTGAACCCGGAAAAGCATCCGGACATCAAGACCTGTAAGGACCTGCTGGCCCTGGCCAAGAAAAAGCCAGGCGAACTGAACTACGCGTCGACCGGCAACGGTGCTTCCGGCCACCTGGCGGCCGTGCAGTTCGGCGGGGCATCGCAGACCCGCTACACCCACGTGCCATACCGCGGCCAGGGCCCGGCCATGACGGCGTTGCTGTCGGGCGAGGTCGACTTCTTCTTCAACCAAAGCTCGCCGAGCATCCCGGTGGTCCAGTCGGGCAAGGCGCGCGCGCTGGCCGTGACCTCGTCGCAGCGCATCGCCGCGCTGCCGAACGTGCCGACGGCGGCCGAAGCCTGCGACCTCGCGGGCTTCGAGAGCACGACCTGGTACGGCCTCTTCGGCCCGGCCGCCTTGCCGGCCGCCATCCAGACCAAGATGTCGCAGGCGGTTCTGAAGACCATCCAGACCGACAGCTTCCGTGCCTGGCTCGTCAGCCAGGGCATCGCGCCCATCGAGGACGGCTCGCCGGCCGCCTTCAAGAAAGTGCACGAGGCCGACCTGGTGCGCTGGGCGAAGATCGTGAAGGATTCGGGCGCGCAAGTGGACTGACGCGCGGCGATGGAGCGGGTCGGGTGGCCCGCTCCGGTGCCGCTTCAGGCAACCGGCGTGGCGCTCATGTAGATCTGCGCGTAGCCCTCCTTCAGGGCGGACGTGATCTGGTCGAGGCGGCGATTGATGTGTTTGCTCATGATGGGAATGCACCGGTCCGGGTCGCGCGCCTTCAGGCCCAGCAGGATGTCGCGGTGGTCCTTCTGGCTTAGGGGGCGGTCACAGCGTTCCATGTCGATCCAGCGGACGAAGCGGATCCGGGCGTTGATGTTGACCAGCACGCGCAGCATCTCGGCGTTGCCCGACATCTGCATCAGCCGCTCGTGAAAGACTTCGTCCAGGCGGACCAATTCGTCGACGGTGCGGTCACCGGGCTCGGGGCCGGTGCCGTCCAGGAAGGCGAGCAGGGCATCGATGTCCTCGTCCTTGGCGCGGTCGATGGAAATTCGCAGTGCTTCGACTTCGATCACCTTTCGCAATTCGTACAGCGAAAAGACTTCCTGCACGTCGAGGTTGCGGCAATAGAAACCCTTGCCGGAGACGAATTGCAAAAGGCCTTCGGTATAGAGCCGCGTCAAGGCTTCGCGCAATGGCGTCCGACTCACGCCGAGCGAGCGCGCGAGCGTGCCTTCATTCAGTCGCTCTCCCGGTTTGAAGCTGTAGTCGATGCTCATCAACTTCAACTTTTCGTAAACCTGCGCGACGATGCTGTCGGATGTCTCTGTCACCGGGTGCCTCTTGATTGCGGCGCGGATGGGCCGAAGTGTGTGGGGCGTGAGTATACCAGCCTAAGTGCAGGCATGTATATTGAAATAATTGCTTTAAATTCAACCCAAATAAATTGGGATTTCGCTAATCAATGGCTTTATTAATTCAATTGCGTGCGGTGAATTTCCATGTCCGCAAATGGCCAGCCTAGACGCGATGGCACGCCGATGATCGACGCTTTCCCACGGCCCGCATGACCGCCCCTCTTCCCCGTACCTTCGCCGCGCTCACCGGCGCCAACCTGGCCGCGCAGTCGGCCGAGCAATTGAGCCTGGCGGCCGTCCCGCTCGTCGCCGTCCTGCTGCTCGGCGCAGGGCCGGGCGAGATCGGCTTGCTCGCGGCGCTGCAGACGCTGCCTTTCCTGCTGCTGTCGCTGCCGCTCGGCTGGATGGCCGACCGCTTGCCGCGGCGGCGGCTCATGGTGGGTGCGGAGCTGCTGCGCGCCGCGTCGCTGGTGGGGCTGCTCGCGGCGGTGGCGACCGGTCGGCTGTCGATCGGCGGCCTCGCGGTACTGGGCTTCATCGGCGCGGTGGGCACGGTGGCCTTCAGTGTCGCGGCGCCTGCGCTCGTGCCCGCGCTGGTGCCGCGCGCCGCTTTGGCGCAAGCCAACGGGCGGCTGGAGCTCGCCCGCAGCGCGGCCTACGCCGGCGGGCCGGCGATCGGTGGGGCGCTGGTGGCGTGGGCCGGTGCGTCGGCCGCCTTCGTGCTGGCGACGGTGCTGTCGATCGCAGCCATCGCGCTGTTGTGGCGGCTGGTCGAGCCGCCGATGGTGCCGCGTGCACCGCGTCACCCGCTGCGCGAGGTGCAGGACGGCGCGGCCTTCGTCTGGCACAACCCGATGCTGCGGCCCATTCTGTTGACCGCCGTCGCCTGGAACATCGCGTGGTTCGTGCTGCAGGCGGCCTACGTTCCGTATGCGATCCGCGTGCTCGGCCTGGGCGCCGGCCTGGTCGGCGTGACGCTGGGCGCCTTCGGCGCGGGCATGGTGGTGGGCGCGCTGCTGGCGCCGCGCCTCGTGCGCGCCATGCCCTTCGGCCGCGCGATCCAACTGGGGCCGGTGGTGTCGGTGGCCGCGGCCGCGACCATGGTCGCCACCTTGTTCGTGCCGAGCGCCTGGGTCGCGGGGCTGTCCTTCTTCCTCTTCGGCGCGGGGCCGATCGTTTGGACCATCACGTCGACGACGCTGCGCCAGAGCCTCACGCCCGGCGCGATGCTCGGGCGTGTCGGCGCGCTGTTCCTCACGGTCAACGCGGGTGCTCGGCCGGTGGGGGCTGCGCTGGGCGGGCTGGTCGGTGCGCGCTGGGGCGAGTCCGCCTGCCTGTGGCTGGCGCTCGCGGGCTTCGCGCTGCAGGCGCTGCTGATCGTGCGGTCGCAGGTCGGCACGCTGCAGCGGCTGCCCGAAGCCGTCGTCTGATCCGAGTGATCAGTTCTGCGCGAAGCAGTAGAGCAAACCGCCGCCGCCGGTCTTCTTGAGCGCATCCAGGCTGCATCCTTGCGTGGGATGCGACGAGTTCCACGACTTCGACGGTGCGTCGTCGCGCAGGCCCATGCGGTCGTGGTGGCCGACCAGCGCGGAGCCGTCGCCGCTCTTGGTCCAGTTGCCGCAGGTGTTGTCCTTGCCGTCGTTCACCGCGCGGCCATCGGGCGACGAGCCGGTCAGCATGTCGTGCAGGTTGACCGGGTCGCCGCGCCCGCTGATGGTGCTGCCGCGCTCGGTCAACGCGGTCTGCTTGGTGAGATTGTTGGTGTCGCTGTGCAGGTTGGCCACGCTGGTGGCGATCACGTCGCCCTTGACGTTGCGCCACGGCCCGCTGCCGATGCGGTCGCGCGCATCGACCGACGGGCTGCCGGGCGTGGCGCTGGCGCTGAGGTAGGCGCGCCAGGTGCGGCTGCCGGCGCCGGCGCTCGCGGCCAGCGACTGGCAGTAGCGGTCGGCGCCGGCCAGGCCGCCGAAGTCCGCGCCCTTGCCCGGGTTGGTGCTGGTCACGAAGAAGCCCATGCCGGCCTGTGGCGTCGACGGCCCCATGGCACCGCACGCGGCCAGCAGGGCCGCGGTGGCTGCGGAGAGGGCGACGAAGGATGAACGACGGATCATGGGATGCTCCTGGGCAAGTGGGAAGGCGGGGACGGGGCGAAACCGGCTGGACGGTACGCGCGGCCGAGGGGCATGGCAATGGGGGTGACCCGGCCGCAGCGCAAAATGCCCCCATGAAAGCCCCTCCCCGTTTGCAGTCGCTCGTCGACGAAGGCCTGATCGACACCGTGGTGCGCCAGCTCATGAGCGGCAAGGAAGCGATGGTCTATGTGGTGCGGTGCGGCGACGAAACGCGCTGCGCGAAGATCTACAAGGAAGCGACCAACCGCAGCTTCCGCCAGGCGGTCGACTACACCGAGAACCGCAAGGTCAAGAACACCCGCCTGCAGCGCGCCATGGCCAAGGGCACGAAATTCGGCCGGCAGGCCACCGAGGCCGCGTGGCAGAGCGCCGAGGTCGATGCGCTCTACCGTCTGGCCGCCGCTGGCGTGCGCGTGCCGGTGCCCTACAACTTCTGCGACGGCGTGCTGCTGATGGAGCTGGTGACCGACGCCGAGGGCGATGCCGCACCGCGCCTGAACGACGTGGTCTTCACGCCCGGGGATGCGCGCCGCCATCACGCCTCGCTGCTCACCGAGGTCGTCCGCATGCTGTGCGCGGGCGTCGTGCACGGCGACCTCTCCGAATTCAACGTGCTGCTGGCGGCCGACGGCCCGGTGATCATCGACCTGCCGCAGGCGGTCGACGCCGCTGGCAACAACCACGCCAAGCGCATGCTGTTGCGCGACGTGGAGAACCTCAAGGTCTTCTTCAGCCAGTTCGCGCCCGAGCTGCTGCAAAGCCGCTACGGCGAGGAGATGTGGAACCTCTACGAACGCGGCGAGCTCGACACCGGCACGGTGCTGACGGGGCAGTTCGTCCGAGCCACCGGGCCGGTGGACGTGGGCGGCGTGCTGCGCGAGGTGGACGATGCGCGGGCCGAAGAGTCGGCGCGCCGTGTGCGCATGGCCGGCGGCTGATTCGCCGTGGTGCAGACGCGTTGCACCTGTTCATCAGAATTCGTCGCAGCCTTACGTGGCGTTCACATCGGGCCTTCAACATCGAGGCTCCTGAACACAACGCCACGAAGGAGTTGCCATGATGAAGAAGATGTCTCTTGCGATCGGCGCCGCCGCACTTCTGGCACTGGCCGCCCTGAGCGCGCCGGCCCAGGCCCAGCATTACGACCATCGGCCGGACTACCGGCCGCGTGTGGTGGTGGTCCCGCCGCCACCGCCGCGCCATGTGGTGCGCCCCGGCTACGACCATCGTTATGACCACCGCTACGACCATCGCCGTTACGACCGCCATGGTCCCCGCGGTGGCTGGCGCGACAACGACCGCGACGGCGTGCCCAACCGTTACGACCGCCGGCCCAACAACCCGTACCGCCACTGATCAGCGTTCAGCGACCTTCGCGCCGGAACTCGCCGGGGGTCGTGCCGGTCCATTCGCGGAACGCGCGTGAAAAGCTCTTCTCGTTGCGAAAGCCCACGGCCAGCGCGACCTGCTTGATCGGGCGGCTTGTGCGCCGCAGCAGGTCGGCCGCCTGCGCCTGGCGCACCTCGTCCTTCAAGGCCTGCAGCGGCACGCCTTCTTCCTGCAGTTGCCGATGCAGTGTGCGGCTCGACATGTGGAGCAGCGTGGCGATGGCATCAGCCGTGGCGGCTTCCACCGGCCGAAGTCGCAGCAGCTCGCGCACACGCTCGCCCAGCAAACGGTCGCGTCGGTACTGCAGCACCGTCAGCGGCAGGGCGCGCTTGAGCATCGTGCGCACGGCGGGCTCGTCGCGTTGCAGCGGCAGGTGGAGGTAGCGCTCGTCGAAGCTGTAGCTCGCTTGCGCCGCGTCGAAGTGCAGCTCGCCGGTGAACATCAGCGGATAGGCATCGCGGTGCGGTGGTGGCGCGAAGGGAAAGTGCGCGCTGCGCAACGAGATGCGCGAGTCGATCGCCCAGCAGGCGTAGCCGTGCAAAAAGCGCAGGCTCGACACCAAGCAGAACTCGCGGAACACGCTCAGGTCGCGGTGCTCGGTGATCGACACCGTCGCCACGCCGCCCGCCACCTGCAGGTCAAGCACGATGTCGTCGGTCAGCAGGCGGTGATGGCGGCACCAGCGCTTGATGGCGACGCCCAGGTCGGGGGCGGTGAGCGAGGCGCGGCACAGCATGCCGTAGCTGCCCCACGGCAGGCGCCGCGTGAACCAGCCGAGCGCCTCGTCGTCGAGTTCCTGCATGGCATGCGCGTTGAGTGCCTCGAACTGCAGCGCGGTCACGTGCGCGTTCGGCCGTGCGACTTCGCGCGGCGCGATCTGTGCCGAACGCAGGGCCTTCGACGGGTCCATGCCGTAGCGTGCGTAGCCCTGCACGATCGCTCGCACGAAGGCCATCGGCGTGGCGGCGCGACCGGGCTTGAGGAAAGCGGGCGATGTCATGCTGAGGTAGAGAAGGGCTGGCGCGATTTGCAACCATTGTGGCGCCAAATGCGCCGGGGGCGGGCGTAAGCTGCGGCTTTTGCGCGCGTTGCCGCCCCGTGGCGCATCGCGCGACAGCCCCCAGAGGAGACAACGCCCATGCCCGCACCGAGCCTTCCCGGCCTGAACTTCGACCTCGGCGACACCGTCGATTCCCTGCGCGAGGCGATCGACGACTTCGCGCACCACGAGATCACGCCGCGCGCCGCCGCCATCGACAGCGAGAACCTGTTCCCGCACGACCTGTGGAAGAAGCTCGGGGACCTCGGCCTGCACGGCATGACGGTGAAGGAAGAATACGGCGGTACCGAGCTCGGCTACCTGGCGCACATCGTCGCTATGGAAGAGGTGTCGCGCGCCTCGGCCTCGGTGGGCCTGTCGTACGGCGCGCACTCGAACCTGTGCGTCAACCAGATCCATCGCAACGGCAGCGAGACGCAGAAGAAGAAGTACTTGCCCAAGCTGGTGAGTGGCGAGCATGTCGGCGCGTTGGCCATGAGCGAGCCCAACGCGGGTTCCGACGTCGTGAGCATGAAGCTGCGCGCCGAGAAGAAGGGCGACCGCTACGTGCTCAACGGCGGCAAGATGTGGATCACCAACGGCGGCGACGCCGACACGCTGGTCATCTACGCCAAGACCGATCCCGAGATGGGCGCGCGGGGCATGACGGCCTTCATCGTCGAGAAAGGCTTCGCGGGCTTCAGCGCCGGCACCAAGCTCGACAAGCTGGGCATGCGCGGCAGCAACACCTACCCGCTCTTCTTCGACAACTGCGAGGTGCCCGAAGAGAACGTGCTGGGCGGTGAGGGCATGGGCACCAAGGTACTGATGAGCGGGCTCGACTACGAGCGCGCGGTGCTGTCGGGCGGCCCGCTCGGCATCATGGCCGCCTGCATGGACGCGGTGCTCCCCTTCGTGCACGAGCGCAAGCAGTTCGGCCAGAGCATCGGCGAGTTCCAGCTGATGCAGGGCAAGATCGCCGACATGTATTCGACGTGGCAAGCCACGCGCGCCTACGTCTATGCGGTGGGCAAGGCTTGCGACCGCAACGACCACGCGCGCACCTTCCGCAAGGACGCGGCCGGCGCCATCCTGTACTCGGCCGAGAAGGCGACCTGGATGGCCGGCGAGGCCATCCAGGCGCTGGGCGGCGTGGGTTACACCAAGGACTTCCCGGTCGAGCGGCTGTGGCGCGATGCCAAGCTGTACGAGATCGGCGCCGGCACCAGCGAAATCCGGCGCATGCTGATCGGCCGCGAGCTGTTCAACGAGACTGCCTGAGGCCACGCCATGGCCGCGAACCTCAGCTACGCCCAAGGCGCCACCGACACGCCGCTGATCGAGCAGACGCTCGGCGCCTTCTTCGACGACATGGTGGGCAAGCAGCCGGACCACGAGGCGCTGGTGAGCCGACATGAAAGCCGGCGCTTCACCTACCGCGAACTGCAGACGGCATCGAATCGTCTCGCGAGCGCGCTGCTGAACCTGGGCCTGCAGCCCGGCGACCGTGTCGGCATCTGGTCGCACAACAACGCGCCATGGATCCTGATGCAGATTGCGACGGCGAAGGTCGGGCTGGTGCTGGTCAACATCAACCCGGCGTATCGCACGTCGGAGGTCGAGTACGCGCTGAACAAGGTTGGCTGCAAGCTGCTCGTGACCATGGCGCAGTTCAAGACGAGTGACTACCTCAGCATGCTGCGCGAGCTGGGCCCGGAGCGACTGCCGCTGCTGCAGCACACGGTGTGGATCGACAAGGCGGGCGATGCCGACCAGGCCGGCATGCAGCGCTTCTCGGAACTGCTCGCCAGCGGTGACCCGGAAGATCCCCGCATTGCCGAGGTCGGCGCCACGCTGAAGGCGACGGACCCGATCAACCTCCAGTTCACCAGCGGCACCACCGGCTTCCCCAAGGGCGCGACGCTGACGCACCGCAACATCCTCAACAACGGCTTCTTCGTCGGCGAGTGCATGCGCCTCACGCCAGCCGACCGGCTCTGCATCCCGGTGCCGATGTACCACTGCTTCGGCATGGTGCTGGGCAGCCTGGCCTGCCTCACGCACGGCAGCACCATCGTGTTCCCGAACGACGGCTTCGATGCATTGAGCGTGCTCGAGACGGTGCAGGCGGAGAAGTGCACGGCGCTGCACGGCGTGCCGACCATGTTCATCGCCGAGCTCGACCATCCGCGTTTCGCCGAGTTCGACCTGAGCACGCTGCGCACCGGCATCATGGCCGGCACCGCCTGCCCGATCGAGGTGATGAAGCGCGTGGTCGACCGCATGCACCTGGGTGAGATCACCATCGCCTACGGCATGACCGAGACCAGCCCCGTCAGCTGCCAGAGCGCGGCCGACACGCCGCTCGACAAGCGCGTGGCCACGGTCGGCAAGGTGCAGCCGCACATCGAGATCAAGATCGTCGACCCCGAGACCGGCGCCACCGTGCCGCGTGGCCAGTCCGGCGAACTCTGCACCCGCGGCTATTCGGTGATGCACGGCTACTGGGATGACGCGCCGAAGACGCGCGAAGCCATCGACGCCGAGCACTGGATGCATACCGGCGACCTCGCCACCATGGACGACGAGGGCTACGTCAACATCGTCGGCCGCATCAAGGACCTGGTGATCCGCGGCGGCGAGAACATCTACCCGCGCGAGATCGAGGAGTTCCTCTACCGCCATCCGAAGGTGCAGGACGTGCAGGTCGTCGGCCTGCCCGACAAGAAGTACGGCGAGGAGTTGTGCGCCTGGGTCATCGTGAAGCCGGGGCAGACAGCGACGGAAGACGAGATCCGCGACTTCTGCAAGGGCCAGATCGCGCACTACAAGGTGCCGAAGTACATCCAGTTCGTCACCGAGTTTCCGATGACGGTGACCGGCAAGATCCAGAAATTCAAGATTCGCGACGCGATGAAATCCCAGCTCGGGCTGGACGAGGTAAAGACCGCATGAGCAAACTCGAAACCAAACTCAACGCACGTTCGGCCGACTTCCAGGCGAATGCCGCAGCGATGCGGGCGTTGGTCGATGACCTGCACGCACAGTTCGCCAAGGTCGAGGCCGGCGGCGGTGAAGCGGCACGCGCCAAGCACGTCGCACGCGGCAAGCTGCTGCCGCGCGACCGCGTCGCCGAGTTGCTCGACCCGGGCACGCCGTTCCTTGAAATCGCGCCGCTCGCGGCCTACGGCATGTACCTCGATGCCAAGGGCGCCGAGTCGGCACCCGGCGCGGGCCTGATCGCCGGCATCGGCCGGGTGAGCGGCGTCGACTGCATGATCGTCTGCAACGACGCGACGGTGAAGGGCGGCACCTACTACCCGCTCACCGTCAAGAAGCACCTGCGCGCGCAGGAGATCGCCGAGCAGAACCGCCTGCCCTGCATCTACCTCGTCGATTCCGGCGGTGCCAACCTGCCGAACCAGGACGAGGTCTTCCCCGATCGCGACCACTTCGGCCGCATCTTCTACAACCAGGCGCAGATGAGCGCGCAGGGCATCGCGCAGATCGCGGTGGTGATGGGCTCGTGCACGGCAGGCGGCGCCTACGTGCCGGCGATGAGCGACGAGTCGATCATCGTGAAGAACCAGGGCACCATCTTCCTGGGCGGCCCGCCGCTGGTGAAGGCCGCGACCGGCGAGGTCGTCACGGCCGAAGACCTGGGCGGCGGCGACGTGCACACGCGGCTGTCGGGCGTGGTGGACCATCTGGCGCAGAACGACCTGCATGCACTGTCGCTCGCGCGCTCGGCCATCGCCAACATCAACCGCAAGGATGCGACCGAGGCGCCGCACCCGGATGTGCGTGCACCGGAGTTCCCGCGCGAGGAGCTGTACGGCGTGATCCCCACCGACACCCGCAAGCCTTTCGACGTGCGCGAGATCATCGCTCGCATCGTCGACGGCAGCGAGTTCCACGAGTTCAAGCAGCGCTTCGGCGCCACGCTGGTCTGCGGCTTCGCCGAGATCGAGGGCATGCCCGTCGGCATCGTCGCCAACAACGGCATCCTCTTCAGCGAATCGGCGCAGAAGGGTGCGCACTTCATCGAGCTGTGCTGCCAGCGCAAGATCCCGCTGGTGTTCCTGCAGAACATCACCGGCTTCATGGTGGGCCGCAAGTACGAGAACGAAGGCATCGCGCGCCACGGCGCCAAGATGGTGACGGCGGTGGCCACGGCCAACGTGCCGAAGTTCACCATCATCATCGGCGGCAGCTTCGGCGCCGGCAACTACGGCATGTGCGGCCGCGCGTTCAGCCCACGTTTCCTCTGGATGTGGCCGAACGCGCGCATCAGCGTGATGGGCGGCGAGCAGGCCGCGAGCGTGCTGGCCACGGTCAAGCGCGACGGCATCGAGTTGAAGGGCGGCAGTTGGAGCAAGGAGGAGGAAGAGGCCTTCAAGGCACCGCTGCGCCAGCAGTACGAAGACCAGGGCCACCCGTATTACGCGACGGCGCGGCTGTGGGACGACGGGATCATCGATCCGGCGGACACGCGGCGGGTGCTGGCGTTGGGGTTGGCGGCTGCGCGCAATGCGCCGATCCCGGAGCCGAAGTTCGGCGTCTTCCGCATGTGATCAGATGAATGTGTATGATTTCTGATTTTCATACACATAAAGCGTGCCATGCGAACCAATATCGTGATCGACGACGACCTCATGGCAGCGGCCATGCGGGCAGGCGGCTTCAAGACCAAGAAGGAAGCCGTGGAAGAGGGCCTTCGGCTGTTGGCGCGGCGCGAGGCCTACCAGAAGCTCCTGGCCTTGCGCGGCAAGCTGCACTGGATGGGCGACGAAAGCATCGACTGGACGCGCTTGCCCGCCGAGCCGCAGACCGTTCAGGAGCCTGCGCCGCCGCCGTACGGACACACGAGGCGGGTACGGCCATGATGACCGTGGACTCCAGCGTCTGGATCGACTTTTTCCGTAACAGGAGCACCCCGCAGACGGCTACGCTGTGCGCGCTGATGGAGGGCAACGAGGATCAGCTGGTGGTGCTCGACCTGGTCCTCATGGAAGTGCTGCGCGGCTTTGCGCACGATCATGAATGGCGCTTGGCCCGGGATGCCTTTGCGAATCTGCCCCTGGCCACCGCCGGTGGCGAGGCCGTGGCCTTGCGCGCCGCCGACCTCTATCGCCAGCAGCGCCGCCGGGGCATCACCATCCGCAGCCCGATCGACCTGATGGTGGCTGCCTGGTGCCTGGAGCACGGCTGCGCGCTGGTGCATGCGGACCGTGACTTCCACGGCATCGACGGCCTGACCGAGGTGTCGTAACGCCATGACTCTGAGCCACTACTTCGCCGGCCTTACGCGCTACCACGCATGGGCGACCCACAAGCTGCTGGCCCAGGACCTCGCGCAGCTCAGCGACGACGAGTGGCACCGCGACCTTCGCCTGCTCTTCGGCTCGGTGCATCGCACCGTGAACCATTTGCTGGTGGCCGACACGATCTGGTACGCGCGCTTTGCGGACAGCACCTCACTGCGCATCGCGCTCGATGCCGAGCTTCACGCCGACCGTGCCGAGCTCTGCGCCGCGTTGGCCGCAGCGGCGGGCCGTTGGGTGCCGTGGGCCGAGGCGATGGATGCCACGCGACTGAACGGCGATCTCATCTACACCCGCACCGACGGCGAGGCTGTGCGCATTCCCTACGCGCCGGCGCTTGGCCATGTCTTCAACCACGCAACGCATCACCGTGGCCAGATCACGGCGGGCGTGACGGCGATGGGTCATCCCGGCCCATCGCTCGACTGGGCGCATCTTCTGCAGATCGAAGCGAGACCACAAGCATGATGGAACACACGGCCTGTGCTGGCGTTGACGCTTGCCGCTTCATGCATCGAAACGATGCGAGTCGGCATTCGGGACGGGATCACGCCGACGGGGTACCTTGCTCCGCGAATGTCCCCCGCCCTTCGGGCTCCTCCTTTATTTCGCTGCGCAAGGCACCCCATCGACGAGATCGGGACGCGCCTGTGGTGCTCGACGGTCACCCCCGCCGAACGCGTCCACGTGTGCAGGGTATCGGGTGCTCCCCGCAGCGAAATAAAGGAGGAGGCGAAGCCGGGGGACATTCGCGGAGGGGAGTACCCGGTGGCCTGTGCACGCACCCCGAACGCGCGCATCCACACAGCATTCACTGACACATGACCTTCACCAAACTCAAACTGACAACCGAAGGCCCCGTCGCCCGTATCTGGCTCGACCAGCCCGACACGCGCAACGCTTTCGACGACACCGTCATCGCCGAGCTGACGCGGGCCTTCCTCGAGGCCGGCAGTGCAACGCAGGTGAAAGCCATCGTGCTCGGTGCCAACGGCCCCGCCTTCTGCGCGGGTGCCAACCTCAACTGGATGCGTCGCATGGCCGACTACACGCGCGACGAGAACCTCGCCGATGCGGGCAAGCTGGCCGACATGCTGCGAACCATCGCCGAGTGTCCCAAGCCGACGATCGCGCGCGTGCAGGGTGACGTCTACGCCGGTGGCATGGGCCTGGTCGCGGCCTGCGACATGGCGGTGAGCGCCGACACCGCCTGGTACTGCCTGAGTGAAGTGAAGATCGGCCTGATCCCCGCGACCATCAGCCCGTACGTGATCCGCGCGATGGGCGCACGTGCGTCGCAGCGCTACTTCCTGACCGCGGAGCGCTTCACCGCGGCCGAGGCACACCGTATCGGCTTCGTGCATGAGGTGGTCGCGGCCGATGCGCTCGACGCCAAGGTCGACGAACTGTTGAAGGCGCTCACGGGTGCCAGCCCGGCAGCGGTGCGCTCGTGCAAGCAGTTGATCGCCGACGTCACCGGCCGCGAGATCGACGACGCGCTGATCGCCAAGACCGTCGAAGGCATCGCCGACATCCGCGCCAGCGACGAAGGCCGCGAAGGCGTGCAGGCCTTCCTGCAGAAGCGCAAACCCGCTTGGTTGGGATGACCATGCCTGAACTCGACATGCCCCAACTGCTCGCGCTGGCCGCGGCGCTCGGCTGGGCCAGCGGCATCCGGCTGTACCTCGTCGTGCTGCTGACGGGCCTCGCGGGCTACTTCGGCTGGGTGCCGCTGCCCAGCGGCCTGCATCTGCTGGCCAACCCGGTGGTGCTCGCGGTCAGCGGCTTCATGGTGTTCATCGAATTCTTCGCCGACAAGATTCCCGGGCTCGATTCGCTGTGGGACATGGTGCACACCGTCATCCGCATCCCGGCGGGTGCCGCGCTCGCAGCCGGCGTGTTCGGCGGCGACCATGCGGTGATGGCGCTGGTCGCGGCGCTGCTCGGCGGCGGCTTCGCGGCCACGGCGCATGCGGCCAAGGCGACGACGCGCGCGGCCATCAACACATCGCCCGAGCCGTTCAGCAACGTCGGCGCGTCGCTGGTCGAAGACAGCATGGTGCCGGCCGGCCTGTGGCTGGCCGTCGCGCACCCGCTGGTGTTCGTCGTGCTCTTCGTGCTGGTGCTGATCCTCAGCGTGTGGCTCATCCGCAAAAGCTGGCGCTTTCTGCGCGGGCTGGTGAACCGCGTCACGCGCATCTTCAGCGGCAAGCCCGATCCGGGCGTGCAGTCCGCCTTCTCATTCAAGACCAAGAACGTCCCCGGAGACCCACCCCATGTTTAAGAAGATCCTGATCGCGAATCGAGGCGAGATCGCCTGCCGTGTCGCCGCGACCGCACGCCGCATGGCCATCCGCACCGTCGCCGTCTACTCGGACGCCGACGCGAACGCCAACCACGTGCGCGCCTGCGACGAATCGGTGTACATCGGCGGTAGCGCGCCGAAGGACAGCTATCTGCGCTGGGAAAAGATCCTCGAGGCCGCCAAGGCGACGGGCGCCGAGGCCATCCATCCGGGCTACGGCTTCCTGAGCGAGAACGAGGAGTTTGCGCAGGCCTGCGCCGACGCGGGCCTGGTCTTCATCGGCCCGCCGCCGTCGGCGATCAAGGCCATGGGCCTGAAGGCCGAATCGAAGCAGCTGATGGAGAAGGCCGGCGTGCCGCTGGTGCCCGGCTACCACGGCCACGACCAGGACCCGGCGCTGCTGCAGCGCGAGGCCGATCGCATCGGCTATCCGGTGCTCATCAAGGCCAGCGCGGGCGGTGGCGGCAAGGGCATGCGCGCGGTCGAGAAATCGGCGGACTTCGCGGCGGCACTCGCGTCCTGCCAGCGCGAGGCCATCAACAGTTTCGGTGACGACGCGGTGCTGATCGAGAAGTACGTGCAGCGCCCGCGGCACATCGAGATCCAGGTCTTCGGCGATACGCAGGGCGACTGCGTCTACCTCTTTGAGCGCGACTGCTCGGTGCAGCGCCGCCACCAGAAGGTGTTGGAAGAAGCGCCGGCGCCCGGCATGACCGAGGCGATGCGCCAGCAGATGGGCGCGGCAGCGGTCGCTGCGGCCAAGGCGGTGAAGTACGTCGGCGCTGGCACGGTCGAGTTCATCGTCGAGCAGCGCGACGGTGGCGCCATGAATTTTTTCTTCATGGAGATGAACACGCGCCTGCAGGTGGAGCATCCGGTGACCGAAGCCATCACCGGCCTCGACCTGGTGGAGTGGCAACTGCGCGTGGCGTCGGGCGAGCCGCTGCCGCTCAAGCAGAGCGAACTCAAGATCCACGGTCACGCCATCGAGGCGCGCATCTGCGCCGAGAACCCCGACAACAACTTCCTGCCGGCCACCGGCACGCTGCACGTCTACCGCAAGCCGCAAGCGACGGCCTTCCAGCGCAGCCGCGTGCGCATCGACGACGGTGTACGCGAGGGCGGCGAGATCTCGCCCTTCTACGACTCGATGATCGCCAAGCTGATCGTCCACGGCGCGACGCGCGACGAGGCGCTGGCCCGGCTCGACGCGGCCCTGGCGCAGACGCACATCGTCGGCGTGCAGACCAACGTGCAGTTCCTGCGCGGCATCCTCGCCACCGAATCGTTCGCCAAGGCCAACCTCGACACCGCCCTGATCGAGCGTGAGCGCGCGGTGCTGTTCGACCGCGAGCCGCTGGGCCTGCCGCTGGCTGCGGCCGCATCGATCGCCCGCACGCTGCTCGACGAGCATGCGATCGGCACGCCCGACCCCTTCAGCCGCCGCGACGGCTGGCGCTCGCTCGGCACCACCGCGCGCATCTTCGCCTTCGAGTTCCGCGGCGAGACTCAGACCGCGACGCTGCGCTACCTGCACGACGGCGCGTTGACGCTCGACGTTGGCGGCACGAGCGGTCCGCTCGTCATCGGACGCCTCCCGGACGGGCAGATCGAGCTGGCCTTCAACGGTGCACGCCACACGCTCGACGTGTACGAGCGCCAGGGCGCAGCGCACGTCTTCGCCGACAAGGGCGCCACGCGCATCGCCGCCATCGACCGCCTCGCGCATGCGGGCGACACGCAGGCCGAGGGCGGGCGCCTCACGGCACCGATGCCGGGCAAGGTCGTGTCCTTCGCCGTCAAGGCCGGCGACAAGGTCGCCAAGGGCCAGCCGCTGGCCGTGATGGAAGCGATGAAGATGGAGCACACCATCGCCGCGCCGGCCGACGGCACGGTGGAGGAATTGCTCTACGCGCCGGGTGACCAGGTCACTGAAGGCGCGGAACTGCTGCGCATCGCCGCCTGAGCGCAGGCCTCAGCCGCTGTCACCCATCCGGAATTCGACGCGCACGGGCCGGGTGGGCTCGGTGCGCTGCTCCTTCATCCACTTCTCGGCGAACTCTCGCACGGTCTTTTCGGCCGCCGGCATCTGCTGCTGCAGGTACTCGATGCGTTGCGCACGCTGGGCCAGTTCGGGGCCGAGGTTCTTCAGCAGGTTTTCTTGATTGGCGGCGGCACCCGGTGCGAGCAGGCCGCCGCGTTCACTGGTGATCTGCGCCTTCTGCGTGTCGATGCCCGGCGGCAGCAGCGGCTTGGGGGCCGGCACGCTGAGCACGTAGACGTCGCCGTCGAGCGTCAGCGTCCAGGTGTCGGCGAGCGGAAGGCGGTAGGTGTAGTGCACCGGCACGCGGATCTGGCCGATGCGTTCGCCGACCAGCGCCCCGCAATCCTGCCCGAGGCAGGTGTACGACGAGCGCCACCGGAACTCCTCGGTCTTCACCAGCGTGGAGACTTCGAGGAACCCGCCGGGGGTGCGCAGCACGACGACCTGTGCCGGGTCGAGCATGCGCACCTGTTCTTCGGTCGACCCCCACGGCAGGCCGCGCATGTAGAGCAGCGCACCCGCGACCCCGACCGCGATGGCGGCGATCGTCCAGAGGACAGGGAAGCGGGCAGGTGGGCGCACGGAGGCTCTCGGGCAGGGATGGACGACAGGTGTTTTCCATCCTAGCAGCGACCCTTCCGTCGCATGACAGCGCCGTCAGTCCACGCGGATGTTCTTCGCCTTGACGATGCGGCTGTAGATGTCGGCGTCGCGGCGCACCATCGCCACCATCTCGTCCTGCGTCAGCCCCAGCGGTTCGCTGTTGAGGTCGCGGATGCGCTTGGCCAGGTCGGGGTCCTTGCTGGCCTGGACCATCAGCGCGTTGAAGCGCGTGACGATCGGCGCGGGTGTCGCCGACGCTGCCCACAGGCCGTGCCACGACATCATGGTGAGGCCGGGCACCACCTCCGACAGCGTCGGCACGTCGGGCATGGCGGGGTGGCGCGTCTCGCCGGAATAGGCCAGCGCCCGCACGCGGCCGCCGCTGATCTGCGGGTAGCCGGTGGCGATGGGTTCCATCAGCGTGTCGACCTGCCCGCCGATCAGGTCGGCCACGGGGCTGCCGCGGTAGGGCACGTGCAGCATCTCGGTCTTGGTCTCGTCCTTGAGCCACTCGATGATCAGGTGCGACGGGCTGCCGGCGCCGTACGACGCATGCGAGATGGTGCCCGGCTTGGCCTTCGCGGCGGCGATCAAGTCCTTCACCGACTTCATCGGCGAATTGGCCGGCGCGATCAGCACCAGGCCCTGGCGCATCGTTGTCGCCACCGGCACGAAGTCCTTCTGCGTGTCGTAGGGCAGCTTGCTGTAGATGTACGGGTTGATGGTGAACCCGGTCGAGAGGTTGTAGAGGTAGGTGTAGCCGTCGGCCGGTGCCTTGGCCACGGTGTCGGCCGCCAGGTTGCCGGCGGTGCCCGGCTTGTTGTCGATGACCACCGGCACGCCGAGCTGCTTCGACGCATAGTCGCCGTACAGCCGGGCAAAGATGTCCGGCGGCGTGCCCGGCGCGAAGCCGACCACGATGCGGATGGGCTTGCTGGGCCAGGCCGCGGGCTGTGCGGCGGCGAGGCTGCACGCCAGGCCCAGGCAGAGGGCCGTCAACCATTGAATTCTCGAACGCATGTCTGTCTCCTTATGGCGGGCGCTTGCCCGCTTGTTTGAAAAATCGCGTCGCTTCGCCGGGCCGCGTGGCCGCGCCGAAGTTCATCGTGTCCGTGGGTGGTGGGTGTCTCCTCAGTCGATCTGCGCGCCGGAGCGCTGGACGGCTTCGCCCCACTTCGCGATCTCTGCGCTCGCGAAGGCATCGAGCGCGGCACCGGTCATGTCGCTGCGCTCGATGCCCTGCTGCGACAGCTTCTCGCGCACCTCGGGCTGGGCCAGCACCTGGCGCGTGGCCTCGCGCAGGCGGTCGCGCTGGTCGGCCGGCATGGTGGCCGGTGCATACAACATGAACCAGGCGACCAGGTCGAAGTCGGCCACACCTTGTTCGATCAGCGTGGGCACGTCCGGCGCCGCCGCGCTGCGCTTGGCGCTCGACGCACCCAGCGCGCGCAGCCGGCCGGCGCGCACCTGCGGCAGTACGGCGGCCGGGTGATAGAACATGAACTGCACGTTGCCGGCCACCAGCTCGGTCATGGCCTGCGCGCCGTCGCGGTAGGGCACGTGGACGAAGCGCTTGCCCAGCCGCACGTTGAGCAGCTCGCCCGCCAGGTGGCCCGAAGTGCCGTTGCCGGCGGAAGCGAAGTTGACCGCCGCGTCACCGGCCTGCCGCAGGTCGGCCACGCTCTTCCACGGCGACGCGGTCGGCACCACCAGCAGCGTCGGCGTGGCGCCGATGAAGCCCAGCGGCGTGAAGTCGCGCAGCGGCGAATAGCCCAGGCGTTTGTAGAGCGTCGGGTTGATCGCGTGCGTGCCCACCGTGCCCAGCAGCAGCGTCTGGCCGTCGGTGCCCGACTTGGCGACCTGCTCGCTGCCGATGGCGCCGCCCGCGCCGGGCTTGTTCTCGACGATCACGGCCTGGCCGAGTTGCCGGCCGAGCGCGTCGGCCAGCGTGCGGCCGACGATGTCGGTCGTCGTGCCCGCGCCGAAGGGCACGACCAGCTTGAGGGGACGCGACGACGGCGTCTGTGCGATGGCTGCACCGGCGGCCAGCAGCGTGCTCGCGATCAGCACACGGCGTATGAGGCGCCGCGTCATGTCGAGGCTCCAAAGCCGGCGGGCACCTCGCCCTCGTACTGCAGCTCGCGCGTGGCCTGGTACGACAGCGCGAAGCCGCTCGGCGTCTCGGCCTCTTCGGCCAGGTGCGCGATCAGCCCCGCGGTGCGCGCGAGGATCGGCACGCCGCGCAGCGACGCCACCGGGAAGCCCACGCCCAGCAGCACGGCGGGGATCGCGGCCGAGACGTTCAGCCGCAGTTCCTTGCCGACGATGCCGGGGATCACGCGCTCGATGGCCTGGGCGATGTGCACGAAGCGCAGGTCGGCACCGGCTTCGGTGGCGACGGCGATCAGGCGGTCGACGCGTGGGTCGTTGCTCTTGTGCAGCGGATGGCCGTAGCCGGGAATCGATCGGCGCTCGGCCTTCAGCGTGCGGATGACGTCGGCCGCGACATCGTCGAGCGCCTCGCCCGCATCGACGCGGGCCGCGACCTCGGTGAAGAGCCGCCCCGCGGTTTCCGATGCGCCCAGGATCACCGAGCCGCAGCCCAGGATGCCCGCGGCCACCGCGCCCTGCAGCGCATCGGGCGCGGCGGCGTAGGTCATGCGGCTGGCCTGCACGCTCGGCACCAGGCCGTGCTCGGCGATGGCCACCAGCGTGGCGTTGAGCACCGTGCTGCAGGCCGCGGTGGGGCGCTTGCCGGTCAGCAGCAGGAAGAAGTAGTCCGCGAAGCTGACGTGCCCGATCAGGTCGTTGCACAGGTCCTGCCCACGCACGACGATGGTGTGTTCGTTCGACGTGCAGATGGCGGTGCGCGGAACGGTGGATTTGCCGATCTTCATGGTGTCTTCTTCGCGCTCAGGCGGCCGTGGGTTGCAGGTGGAAGTCGTAGTGCGCGGACCAGTAGGGCGTGTCCAGCGCGCGGCCGTCGGGCGCGCGGCCCGCGGGGTGCGATTCGAAGTCGACGATCAGGCTGGGCCGCACACCGAACACCGCGTCGGAGTCGATGTACGGGCTGCCGGCCACGAAGAGGTGGGTGGTGACCGGCACATGCGACGGGGCCGACACCATCATGTGGATGTGGCCGGGTCGGTTGGGGTGCCGGCCCATGCCGTCGAGCATGCGGCCGACCGGGCCGTCGACCGGCACCGGGTAGTACGACGGCCGGATCGACCAGAACCAGTAGCGGCCTTCGGCGTCGGTGCGGATGCGGGCGCGTGCGGCCATGCCGGCGCCTTCGACCTGCATGTCGTACACGCCTTCGCCGTCGCCCGACCAGATGTCGAGCAGCGCGCCGGCGATCGGCTGGCCGCGCGTGTCGGTGACGCGGCCGCTGTAGAAGGTCGGTTCGCCCGGCGTGCCTTGGGCGATGTCCGATCCGCAGGGCATCTCCGGTGCGCCAGCCCAGTAGTAGGGGCCCTGCACCGTGGCTTCGGTGGTCGGCGTCACGGGCAGGTCGCCGGTGGCGCCTGCTTGCTTCGCGTCGCGTGCTGCCCGCAGCTGGTCGAGCATCACGACCATCATCGAGGCGCCCAGCGTGTCCGACAGCAGGATGAACTCCTGGCGCTTGTCGTCGCAGGCCTTGCCGGTGGCGGTGAGGAATTCGATGCCGCGCATCCACTCGTCGGGCTTCAGGTCGACCTCGCGGATGAAGGCGTGCAGGTGCGTGATGAGCGACGTCATGACCTGCGCGAAGCGCGGGTCGGTGGCGCCTTCGAGCCGCTGCAGCGCGGCCTGGGTCAGTTCGTTTTCATTCGAGGGGGTCATGGGTCTTGTCTCCGATTTCTTGTGGGGGATGCGGGCTCAGGCCTCGCGCAGCCGCCGTCGCAGCGGCTCGACGATGGCGTCGTTGTCGGCGCCGAGCGTGGGCGGTGCCGTGACGTCGAGTGGGCGTTCGCCGTCGAAGCTCACGGGCGAGCGGATGGTGCGCCACTCGCCGCCTTCCGGATGCGGTGCGCTCACCTCCAGCTGGAGGTGCCGCGCCTGCGGGTCTTCCATCGCTTCGCGCGTGTCGTACATGGGTGCGTGCGGCACGTCTTCGGCTTCGAGCCGGGCGCACCAGTCGGCGCGGGTGCGCTCGCGGAACAGGCCGTCGAGCAGCGCGATCATTTCGGTCTGGTGCGCGATGCGGCCTTCGCGGTTGGCGAAGCGCGGGTCCTGGAACAGGTCGGGCCGCTCGATGGCGTTGGCCAGGCCCTGCCAGAACTTCTCGGGCGACGACATGTGCAGCGCGATCCACAGGCCGTCGGCGCATTCGAGCACGTACGACTGCGACACGCTGGGCCGGCTGAAGGGGCCCATGATCTCGTTCTCGGAGAAGTAGTGCGTGAACGCGTCGAGATTGAAGTGGCACATGGCCTCGAGCATCGACACCTCCACCGTGCGGCCGACACCGGTGCGGCCGCGCTCGATCAGCGCGCCCATCACGCCGTAGGCCGCGTAGAAGCCGGTCATCGCGTCGGCCACCGCCGGGCCCACGACGCGCGGGTTGGCCGGGTTGACCAAGAGCTTGAGGAAGGCGCTGGCGGCCTGGGCCACGGTGTCGTAGGCCGGGCGACCGGCGGCCGGGCCGGTCTGGCCGAAGCCGCTGATGGCGCAGTACACCAGCCGCGGGTTGAGCTCGCGCAGGCGGGCCGCGCCGGCACCCAGGCGCTCGGCCGCGCCGGGGCGGAAGTTCTGGATGTAGACGTCCGAGTCCTTCACCAGCGCGTCGAACACCGCCGCGTCGTCGGGCAGCTTGGGGTTGAGCGTGATGCTGCGCTTGTTGCGGTTGTAGGTCTGGAAGTGCGGGCTGTAGAGGCCGCCGCGGAAGGCGCGGAACGGGTCGCCGCTGCCGGGCTGCTCGACCTTGATCACCTCCGCACCCAGGTCGGCGAGGAACATGCCGGCGGCCGGGCCGGTGATGAACGTGCCTTGCTCCAGCACCTTGATGCCGCTGAGGACTTTTTGCAACGCGTTGTCTCCTGTGTTCGTTCGCCCGTCGAGGGGCTGGGTGCGAACTCTAGGCAGGCCGGGCGATTTTTAACAATGATGGTTTTTCATGGATACCATCGACGGCATCGATCGTGGGCGCATGCACCACGGCACCCGGAGACACCCATGGAACTGCGGCACCTGCGCTACTTCAGCACCCTGGCGGGTTCGCTCAACTTCACGCGCGCGGCCGAGCGGCTGCATGTCACGCAGTCGACGCTGTCGCACCAGATCAAGCAGTTGGAAGACGAGCTGGGCACGCAGCTCTTCGACCGCAGCGGCAAGCGCGTGGCGCTGACCGAATCGGGCGAGGCCTTCCTGCACCACGCCACACGGGCGCTCCAGGAAATCGACCGCGGCCTGGGCGCGCTGCGCGACAACCCGCAGGAAGCCGCGGGCGAACTGCGCATCGGCTCGACGCCGACCTTCAACCTCGGCTTCATTCCCGACTGCATCGCCGCCTTCCAGCCGCGCTACCCCGGCGTGCGCGTGGTGGTGGAAGAGCTGGCGGCCGACCTGATCGCGCAGCGGCTGCAGCAGGGCACGCTGGACCTGGGCATTGCCTACCGGCCGGCGGCGCCCGGGGCGCTGCAGTTCGAGCCGCTCTACAACGAGGAGATGGTGCTGGTGGTGGCGCAGGGCCATCCGCTGGCGCGCCGCAAGCGGGTGCGCATGGTGGAACTGCACCGCCTGCCGATGGTGCTGCTGCCGGCGAGCTTCGTCACGCGCCAGATGCTCGACGAGTGCTTCCGCTCCTGCGGCGCCGAGCCGCAGGTGGTGGCCGAGATCAATGCGCTGGCGCCGATCATGGGCCTGGTCGCCAAGACGCGGCTGGCCGCCATCGTCGCGGCCAATGCCGTGCTGCCGCATTCGGGGCTGGCCATCGTGCGCCTGGAGAGCCCGACGCCGGTGCGCACGCCAGGCATGCTGTGGTCGCCGCCAGCGCGCGAATCCGCGGCCACGCGCGCCTTCTCGGCCATCGTGCGCAAGGTGGCCTTTCGCACCAGCCTGCTGGAGCGGAAAGACACCAAGGCCTGAGGGCTGTCGGCATTTGCAACCGCGGTGGCGGGGATTGCCACCGTCCGCCCGACCGCGCGGCGCGCAGGCTCTTGCGGGGTCGCCGACAATCGAGGGCGGCATCCCTTCCCTCCGCGAAGCAAGAGACACCCCATGAAATTCCCCTCCAAGGTCCAGATCGTCGACGTCGGCCCGCGCGACGGCCTGCAGAACGAAAAGCAACCCGTGCCCGCCGCGGTGAAGATCGAGCTGGTGCACCGCCTGCAGGACGCCGGCCTCACGGCCATCGAGGTGACCAGCTTCGTCAGCCCGAAGTGGGTGCCGCAGATGGCCGACAACGCCGAGGTGATGCACGGCATCCGCCGCAACCCGCGCGTGACCTACTCGGTGCTCACGCCCAACATGAAGGGCCTGGAGGCTGCGCTCTCGGCACCCCGCAACGAGTGGCCGGACGAGATCGTGGTCTTCGGTGCGGCGAGCGAGGCCTTCAGCCAGAAGAACATCAACTGCTCCATCGCCGAGAGCATCGAGCGCTTCGCGCCGGTCGTCGCCGCGGCGCGCGAGAAGGGCATCCATGTGCGCGGTGCGCTGTCGTGCGCACTGGGCTGTCCGTACGAAGGCGAGATCGCGCCCGAGGCCGTCGGCCGGCTGGCAGGCCTGATGAAGGGCATCGGCGTGCAGCACGTCGGCGTGGCCGACACCATCGGCACCGGCACGCCGGCCAAGGTGCAGCGCGCCGTCGAGGCCACGCTGGCGCACTACGGCATCGACGACATCTCCGGCCACTTCCACGACACCTACGGCCAGGCCCTGTCGAACACGCTGGCCAGCCTCGAGATGGGCGTGTGGCAGTACGACACCTCGTCGGCCGGCCTGGGCGGCTGCCCGTACGCCAAGGGCGCGACCGGCAACGTCGCGACCGAGGACGTGGTTTACATGCTGCACGGCATGGGCATCGAGACCGGCATCGACCTTGACGCGCTGATCGACGCCGGCGTGTACATCAGCCAGGCGCTGGGCCGCGAGCCGAGCTCGCGCGTGTCCAAGGCGATCCGGACGAAGCGGGCCGGCTGATGTGCGGTTCTGAACTCCACGCACTACCTGAAGGCGTCCAGCGCGTCGCGCGGCTGCTGCAGAACGCCGGCCACGCGCATGCGCCGCAGATGCTCGACGACGCCGCCCGCACCGCGCAGCAGGCGGCCGATGCGCTGGGCATCGCGGTCGGGCAGATCGCCAAGAGCATCGTGTTCCGTCGCAAGAGTGACGGCGTCGCGGTGCTGGTCGTCACCTCGGGTGACAAGCGGGTTGACGAGAAGAAGGTCGATGCCCTGGTCGGCAAGACGGGGCGCGCCGATGCCGAGTTCGTGAAGGCGAAGACGGGCTTCTCGATCGGCGGCGTGTCGCCCTTCGCGCATGTCACGCCGCCGGTCGCGCTGATCGACCGCGAGCTGTTTCGCTTCGACGAGATCTGGGCCGCGGCCGGCCATCCGCATGCGGTGGTGAAGCTGTCGCCGCACGACCTCGAACGCCTGACCGGTGCGCCGGTGGCGGACGTGGTGTGACGATGGACGTGCTCGACGCCCTCGCGCTCGCGCAACGTGCCGCCGACGTGGCCGGCACCACAGGCGACGACGTGCCATCGCCTTGCGTGTCGATCTGCCGCATGGACGCCGAGCGCGTGTTCTGCATCGGTTGCCTGCGCACGATCCCCGAGATCTCTGCATGGAGCCGCTCCGACGCGGCCAGCAAGCGAAGCGTGTGGCGCGCCATCGAACTGCGTACCGCAGCGCATGCCGTCGGTGTGACAACGACCGGAGACATCCCGCCATGAAGCACATCGACTTCTACCTCGACTTCATCTCGCCCTATGCCTACCTCGCCTTCGAGCACCTGCCCGAAGCACTCGAGGGGCTGAGCTACAGCGTGACCTACAAGCCGGTGCTGCTGGGCGCCATGCTCAAGCACCACGGGCAGAAAGGGCCGGCCGAAGTGCCGAGCAAGCGCGCCTGGACCTACCGTCAGGTGCTGTGGCTGGGCCATGCGCACGGGATTCCGATCGAGATGCCGGCCACGCACCCTTACAACCCCTTGCCGCATCTGCGGCTGGCGTTGTCGACCACGCACGACGGCGCCATCAGCCGCCACGCGGCCGAGACGATCTTTCGCGACGTGTGGCGCGGCGGTGCTGACGCGGGGGACGCTGGCAGGCTGGCGGCACTGGCGTCGCAGCTGACGTCGGTACGCGATGGCAGCAGCGATGCCGCGAAGGCGGCGCTGCGTGCCAACACCGACGAGGCCATCGCGCGCGGTGCCTTCGGCGTGCCGGCCTACGCCCTGGATGGCCGCCTGTTCTGGGGCTTCGACGGGTTGGCGATGCTGCGTGCCGCAGCGCAGCAGGACCCGTGGTTCGACGGACCGCAGTGGTCCACCGCCGACCAGCGCCCGGGCCCGTCGCGCAACATTTCTTGACGTTTCCTGCATCCTGAAACCCCGGGCACGGGTTTCACCCTAAATCGTCAGCGACGGTTCAGTTTCGCGAAAGGCTCCGGTCAGTCGGTCCTCCAAGAATGCCCCACGGCTCGGAAATCCGGGCCGCAGTACATCAACAGGAGACGATCGATATGGCAGCCACACTAGATTCGAGGGGGGTGCCGCATCCGGCCCCCCGGCCCATGTCCGCCGAGGAAAAGAAGGTCATCTTCGCTTCCTCGCTGGGCACCGTGTTCGAGTGGTACGACTTCTACCTCTACGGTTCGCTCGCGGCGATCATCGCCAAGCAATTCTTCAGCGGACTGGATGCAGGCGCGGCCTTCATCTTCGCGCTGCTGGCCTTCGCCGCCGGTTTCCTGGTGCGTCCGTTCGGCGCCATCGTGTTCGGCCGCCTGGGCGACATGATCGGCCGCAAGTACACCTTCCTGGTCACGATCCTGATCATGGGCCTGTCGACCTTCATCGTCGGCCTGCTGCCCAGCTACGCCACCATCGGCGTCGCCGCGCCGGTCATCCTGATCGCGCTGCGCATGCTGCAGGGCCTGGCGCTCGGCGGCGAGTACGGCGGTGCGGCCACCTACGTGGCCGAGCACTCGCCGCACGGCAAGCGCGGTGCCTACACCTCGTGGATCCAGACCACGGCCACGCTCGGGCTGTTCCTGAGCCTGCTGGTGATCCTGGGCGTGCGTACCTGGCTCGGCGAACAGGCGTTCGGCGACTGGGGCTGGCGCATTCCGTTCCTGGTGTCCATCGCGCTGCTGGGCATCTCGGTGTGGATCCGTCTTTCGCTGTCTGAATCGCCCGCCTTCCAGAAGATGAAGGCCGAGGGCAAGACCTCGAAGGCACCGCTGTCCGAGTCCTTCGGGCAGTGGAAGAACCTCAAGATCGTGATCCTGGCGTTGGTCGGCCTGACCGCCGGCCAGGCCGTGGTCTGGTACACGGGCCAGTTCTACGCGCTCTTCTTCCTGACGCAACAGCTCAAGGTCGACGCGACCACGGCCAACCTGATGATCGCGGCGTCGCTGTTGCTCGGCACGCCGTTCTTCGTGATCTGGGGAACGTTGTCGGACAAGATCGGCCGCAAGCCGATCATCATGGCTGGCTGCCTGCTGGCGATCGTGACCTTCTTCCCGGTATTCAAAATGCTGGCCGAAGCCGCCAATCCCGACCTGATGAAGGCGCAGTCGACCGCTGCGGTGACTGTCACCGCCGACCCGGCGACCTGCTCGTTCCAGGGCAACCCGGTGGCCCGCGAAATCGACTTCCGCAGTTCGTGCGACATTGCCAAGCGCTACCTGTCGCAGAACTCGGTGAGCTACGAGAACATTGCGGGTGCGCCGGGTTCGAAGGCCGTCGTCAAGATCGGCACTAAGCTCGTCGAGGCGCCGGTCGGCAATGTCGTCAGCTCCAAGTTCGACGAAAGCTCCGTCAAGGAAATTGCCGCGTTCAAGAAGGTCGTGGGCGATGACCTGAAGGTTGCCGGCTACCCTTCGAAGGCCGACCCCGCCAAGATGAACAAGGGCATGATGGTTGCGCTGCTGTTCTGGCTGGTGCTGCTGGTGACCATGGTCTACGGCCCCATCGCCGCCATGCTGGTCGAGATGTTCCCGACGCGCATCCGCTACACCTCGATGAGCCTGCCGTACCACATCGGCAACGGCTGGTTCGGCGGCCTGCTGCCACCGATCTCGTTCGCGATCGTGGCCAGCACCGGCAACATGTTCAACGGGCTCTGGTACCCGATCATCATTGCGGGCATGACCCTGGTGATCGGCACGCTGTTCATCAAGGAAACGAAGGACGTCGACATCTACGCGAACGACTGATCGACACCAGGCCTCGACCGCGGCTGCGCGGCGAGGCTGTTCAGCACAGAGGCTTCATGCCAGCCGAGGGGCCGCATGAAGCCTTTTTCCTGAACATCGCATTACCTCAATAGGAGACTCAACCCATGTGGAAACTCGTCGTCGGCTTCATCCTCTTCGCCGCGGTATCGCTCTACTTCATCAACATGGCGGGGGACAAGGTCGACATGTCGGGGGAGAAGCATGGGGGGGACGCGGTGCATGCGCCGGAGCCAGCGGCCAGCGCGCCGAAGTGATGGCGCCCGAGCGCTGTCTTCGGTCGCTCAGCGCTTGAACTTCCCCTCGCTGATGATGGACAGGTCGGCGAAGTCGATGCCGGAGTGGTCGGTGGGCGAGTAGTTGATGTCGAGCCCGCCGCCCAGATCGTAGTTGCGCAGCCCGTCCAGCGACGCCACGATCTTGGCCCGCGTGGGTTTCGGGCCGGCGCGGCGCAGCGCCTCGACCATGACCTTGGCGGCCGCAAAGCCTTCGAGCATCTGGGGCGAGAGTTCGGTCTGGTTCTTCGCCTTCGCCAGCGCCATCGCTTCCTTCACCATCGGCTGCGCGCTCGAGCGCTCCGACGGAAACACCTGCGTGACGATCACACCGCTGCTGGCGGTGCCCAGCTGCTTGATGAAGCCGCTCGACGCGTTGTTCGACAGGGTGACGACCTGGGCCGCCGAACCCGCAGCGCGCAAGCCCTTCACGCCGTCGACCACCGCATCCCCCGAGGCGATCCACAGCACCGCCTGCGGATTGGCCTTGGCGAGGGCCTGCAGGATGGCGGTGTAGTCGGGCTTCTCGCGATCGGCCGGAATCACCGCCACCGGCTGCAGCTTGGCCTTGGCAAAACCGGTGTTGGCACCGTCCAGCCCGTCCTTGCCGAAGGAGTCGGCGGCATGGACCACCGCGATCCGCTCCATGCCGACGGTGCGCAGGTGCTGCACCGCCTTTTCCGCTTCGCGCTGGTAGGTGGGGCGGACGTTGAACACATGCTTCTGTACCGGCTTGTGCAGCACCATCGCACCGGTCGAAGGGCCGACGATCGCCACGCCATGCTTGTCGAGCCAAGGCAGGATGGCCTGGGTGTGCGGCGTGCCGCGGCTCAGGAACATCGCGACCACTTTCTTTTCCTCGATGAGCACGCGGGCGTTCTCTCCGGCACGTTTCACGTCGAAGCCGTCGTCCAGGCGAATCACCTCGATCTGCTCGCCGTTGACCCCGCCTTGGGCGTTCACGCTGTCAAAGACCAGTTGGGCGCCGGTGATCGCCTCGGCAACGCCGGCAGCGACCGGTCCGGAGATGCCTGCGGTCTGGCCGATCAGGATCTGGGCGCATGCGGGCAGTGCGCAGATCGACACGAGACCGGCGGTGCAGAGCTGACGGAAATGCTTCATGAGGGAGTTCCGGAAAAGATGACGGGAAAAGATGACCGCGAGAGAACGCCGAAGGCAGCGCCGATGTGGATCGCATTTGTTACTAAATGTCTTTTAGACTCCACGGGGGAAACCCTTAGCCGCCGTGCGCCATGTCACGCCGGGCCGGAAAGCATTGCAGACCCCTCCCTAGAATGTCTGCCCCACCCCCAAGGCACGCATGACACAGGGCTCCATTCGGATTCGCGGCGCACGCCAGCACAACCTCCAGAACCTCGACCTCGACATCCGCACCGGCGAGATGACCGTGGTCACCGGCCCCAGCGGGTCGGGCAAATCGAGCCTCGTGTTCGACACGCTGTACGCCGAGGGGCAGCGGCGCTACGTCGAGACCTTCTCCGCCTACGCCCGCCAGTTCCTCGACCGCATGGACAAGCCGGCGGTTGACAAGGTGGAAGGCGTGCCGCCGGCCATCGCGATCGACCAGACCAACCCGGTGCGCTCCTCGCGCTCCACGGTCGGCACGATGACCGAGCTGAACGACCACCTGAAGCTGCTCTACGCGCGCGCCGCGCAGCTGTTCGACCGCGACACGGCCCTGTTGGTGCGCCACGACACGCCCGACACCATCTACGCAACGATGGTCGAGCGCGCCGCTGCGGCCGGCGACCCGCGCATCGTCGTGACCTTCCCGGTGGAGCTGCCGGCGACGACCACGCCGGACGAGGTGACGCAATGGCTGTCGGCCAGCGGCTTCACCCGCGTGCAGGCCGAGCGCGAGGTCGCGACGCCGACCGGCCCGCGCAAGGTGCTCGACGTCGTGGCCGACCGCTTCCGCCTGGCCGGGGCCGAGCGTGCCCGCGTGCTGGAGGCGATCGAAACCGGGCTGAAGCGCGGCGTGGGCCGGCTCACGGTCTATGCGGTGCCGGCGGAAGAGGGGGCTGAACCAACCATCTGGAAGTTCTCGACCGGCCTGCATTGCCCCGAGAGCGACATCCGCTACGGCGACCCGATCCCGTCGATGTTCTCCTTCAACTCGGCGGTCGGCGCCTGCGACACCTGCCGCGGCTTCGGCCGCGTGATCGGCGTTGACTTCGGCCTGGTCATTCCGAACGACAAGCTCACGCTGCGTGCCGGCGCGATCAAGACCATCCAGACACCCGCGTGGAAAGAGGCGCAGGACGACCTCATGCGCCACGCCGAAGACGCCGGCATTCCGCGCGACACGCCGTGGGCCAAGCTCACGCAGGCACAGAAGGACTGGGTGCTCGACGGCTCGCCCAACTACACCGGCAAGTGGAACCAGCAGTGGTACGGCATCAAGCGCTTCTTCGGCTACCTGGAGAGCAAGGCGTACAAGATGCACATCCGCGTGCTCTTGTCGAAGTACCGCAGCTACACGCAATGCCCGACCTGCGCCGGCGCGCGCCTGAAGCTCGACAGCCTGCTGTGGCGCATCGGCAGCAAGGACGACGCCGACGGCGTGCTGGCGCCGGCCAGGCGCTTCCTGCCGGCGGGCACGAAGTGGTCGCGCGCGCAGCTCGAGGCGCTGCCCGGCCTGTGCCTGCACGACCTGATGCTGCTGCCCATCGAGCGGCTGCGAAAGTTCTTCGACGGCATCGAGCACCGCGGCAACAGCGCGAACGCCAACGAAGGCGACGCCCAGGCGCTCAAGCTGCTGTTCGAAGAGATCACCACGCGCCTGCGCTACCTGCACGACGTGGGCATCGGCTACCTCACGCTCGACCGCCAGAGCCGCACGCTGAGTGGCGGCGAGGTGCAGCGCATCAACCTCACGACGGCGCTCGGCACCTCGCTGGTCAACACGCTCTTCGTGCTCGACGAGCCCAGCATCGGCCTGCATCCGCGCGACATGAACCGCATCACCGAGGCCATGCTGCGCCTGCGCGATGCGGGCAACACGCTGGTGGTGGTCGAGCACGACCCGGCCGTGATGCTGGCGGCCGACCGCGTGATCGACATGGGCCCCGGCCCCGGCATCCGCGGCGGCCAGATCGTGTTCGACGGCACCACCGACGAACTGCGCAACGCCCACACGCTGACCGGCGACTACCTCGGCGGCCGCAAGCAGATCGGCATGGGCTTCAAGCGCGCCGTGACCGACAGCACGCCGCGCCTCATCCTCGAAGGCGCGCGCGAGCACAACCTGCAGAACATCACCGTCGACTTCCCGCTGCAGCGCCTGGTGGTCGTCACCGGCGTCAGCGGCTCGGGCAAGTCGACGCTGGTGCAGGACGTGCTGGCGCCGGCGCTGATGCGCCACTTCGGCAAGGCGACCGAATCGCCCGGCGAGCACGACCGCCTGCTGGGCGCCGACCATCTGAGCGACGTCGTCTTCGTCGACCAGTCGCCGATCGGCAAGACGGCGCGTTCCAACCCGGCGAGCTACGTCGGCGCCTGGGATGCCGTGCGCGAGATCTTCGCGACCGCCGGGCTGTCGCGCCAGCGCGGCTACACCGCCAGCAAGTTCAGCTTCAACAGCGGCGATGGGCGCTGCCCGACTTGCGGCGGCTCGGGCTTCGAGCACGTCGAGATGCAGTTCCTGTCCGACGTGTACCTGCGCTGCCCCGACTGCGATGGCCAGCGCTATCGCCCCGAGATCCTCGAGGTGAAGATCGAACGCGGCGGCCGCAGCCTGAACGTCGCCGACGTGCTCGACCTCACGGTGGCCGAGGCTGCCGCGACGTTTGCGAACGACCGCGACGTGCTGCGCGTGCTGCAGCCCATCGTCGACGTCGGGCTCGACTACGTGAAGCTGGGCCAACCGGTGCCGACGCTGTCGGGTGGCGAGGCGCAGCGCCTGAAGCTCGCGGGCTTTCTGGCGGAGGCCGCGAAGAGCGGCACGGCCAGCAAGCAGTCGGTGGCGCGGCGCGGCACGCTCTTCCTGTTCGACGAGCCGACCACCGGCCTGCACTTCGACGACATCTCGCGCCTGATGCGCGCGCTGCGCAAGCTGCTCGACGCGGGCCATTCGCTGGTCGTCATCGAGCACAACCTCGACGTGATCCGGGCCAGCGACTGGCTGATCGACCTCGGCCCCGAAGGCGGCGATGGCGGTGGGCAGGTCGTCGCCGTCGGCACACCGGAGCACGTGCGCGAGATGAAGGGTTCACTCACCGGCGATGCGCTGCGCGACTACGAACTGTCGCTCGGTCCGTCGCGCCATGTGGTGCGCGAACGCAGCGGCGCCGAGCTGGCGCGGCGCGCGTTGCCGGCCTTCGGCCGCGAGGCGATCCAGATCGTCAATGCGCGCGAGCACAACCTGAAGAACCTCTCGGTCGACATCCCGCGCGGCAAGTTCAGCGTGGTCACCGGCGTCAGCGGCTCGGGCAAGTCGACGCTGGCCTTCGACATCCTGTTCAACGAAGGGCAGCGGCGCTACCTCGAATCGCTCAATGCCTATGCACGCAGCATCGTGCAGCCGGCGGGCCGGCCCGAGGTCGATGCGGTCTACGGCATTCCGCCGACGGTGGCCATCGAGCAGCGCCTGTCGCGCGGCGGGCGCAAGAGCACGGTCGGCACCACGACGGAGGTTTGGCACTTCCTGCGGCTGCTGTACGTCAAGCTGGGCACGCAGCACTGCATCCACGACGGCGCTGCGGTGCAGCCGCAGACGCCGGACAGCATCGCGGCGCAGCTGCTGAAGAACTTCAAGGGCCAGCACATCGGCCTGCTCGCGCCACTGGTGAGCAACCGCAAGGGCGTCTACACCGAGCTGGCCGACTGGGCGCGGCCGCGCGGCTACACGCACCTGCGGGTCGATGGCGGCTTCCTGCCGGTCACACCCTTCCCGCGGCTGGATCGCTTCAAGGAACACAGCATCGAGCTGCCGGTGGCGAGCCTCGACGTGTCGCCGTCGAACGAAGCGGCGTTGCGCGAGGCGCTGACGAAGGCGCTTGAGCTCGGCAAGGGCGTGGTGCATGTGCTGAGCGACATCGATGCGCTCAAGCCCGCGATGGAAGCGGGCGAGCCGACTGCCGGCATCGGCCGCACGCAGGTCTTCTCCACGCTGCGCGCCTGCCCGATCTGCAGCACCAGCTACGCCGAACTCGACCCGCGCCTCTTCTCGTACAACAGCAAGCACGGCTGGTGCCCCGACTGCGTGGGCACGGGCGTCAAGCTGACCAAGGACCAGCGCAAGGTCTACGACGACTCGGTGCTGGCCGACGACCAGAAGGGCCGCGAACAGACCTTCGCGGAACCCGAGGCGGAGGATGTCGGCGAGACGGCCTGCCCGACCTGCGAAGGCCGGCGCCTGAACGCGACGGCGCGCGCGGTGAGCTTCGGCCCCGCGACGCATCCGGCCGCGCACGCCGGCCCCTTCGGTGCGGGCGGCATCGGCATCACCGAGATCGCGCGCATGAGCGTGATGGACATCCGGCAGTGGTTCGAAGGTCTTGAGTTGGTTGGCCGCGAAGCCGAGATCGCACGCGACCTGGTGCCCGAAATCAAGAGCCGCCTCGAGTTTCTCGAAGAGGTCGGCCTCGGCTACCTCACGCTCGACCGCGGCGCGCCCACGCTCTCCGGCGGCGAGGCGCAGCGCATCCGCCTGGCCGCACAGCTCGGCAGCAACCTGCAGGGCGTGTGCTACGTGCTCGACGAGCCGACCATCGGCCTGCACGCGCGCGACAATCGCATCCTGCTCAACGCGCTGCACAAGCTGGGCGAGAAGGGCAACACGCTGGTGGTGGTCGAGCACGACGAAGACACCATCCGCCGTGCCGACCACATCATCGACATCGGCCCCAGCGCGGGCAAGCGCGGTGGCCGGCTGGTGGCCGAGGGCACGGTGGCCGACATCGAGGCGGCGGCCGATTCGCAGACGGGGCGCTACCTGCGCGATGCCATCAAGCACCCGTTGCAGGCGCGTCGCCCCGTGCCGCCACCCGAGCCCGGCGCACCGGACTGGCTCACAGTGCACGGCGCCGACCTGCACAACCTGCAGGACGTGACGACCACGCTGCCGCTGCACCGCCTGGTGGCGATCACCGGCGTCAGCGGCTCGGGCAAGTCGACGCTGGCGCGCGACGTGCTGCTGACGAACGTGCAGGCGATCGTCATCCAGCGCATGACCAAGGCCGGCCGCGACAAGGACGCGGCGGGCAAGCGCGCCGCGTGGTCGGGTTGCGCCTCGGTCGATGGCTACGAGAGCATCGACCGCGTGCTCGAAGTCGACCAGACGCCCATCGGCAAGACGCCGCGCAGCTGCCCCGCGACCTACATCGGTTTCTGGGACACGATCCGCAAGCTCTTCGCCGACACGCTGGAAGCCAAGGCACGCGGCTATGCGCCGGCCCGCTTCAGCTTCAACACCGGCGAAGGCCGTTGCCCGGCCTGCGACGGCGCTGGCATCCGCACCATCGGCATGAGCTTCCTGCCCGACGTGAAGGTGCCGTGCGAGGTCTGCCACGGCGCGCGATTCAACCCCGAGACGCTGGCCGTCACCTGGCGCGGCAAGAGCATCGGCGACGTGCTGCAGATGGAGGTCGACGAGGCGGTCGACTTCTTCGCCGCCATGCCCAACATCAGCCACCCGCTGCAACTGTTGAAGGACGTGGGACTCGGCTATCTCACGCTGGGCCAGCCCTCGCCGACGCTCAGCGGCGGCGAGGCGCAGCGCATCAAGCTGGTCACCGAGTTGTCCAAGGTGCGCGACGACATCACGCGCCGCGGCCAGAAGGCGCCGCACACGCTCTACGTGCTCGACGAGCCGACGGTCGGCCTGCACATGGCCGACGTCGAGAAGCTGATCCACGTGCTGCACCGGCTGGTGAACGGCGGGCACAGCGTGGTGGTGATCGAGCACGACCTGGACGTCATCGCCGAAGCCGACTGGCTGATCGACCTCGGCCCCGAAGGCGGCAACGGCGGCGGGCGCATCGTGGCCGCGGCGCCGCCGGAGGACGTGGTCAAGCTCGGCACGCACACCGGCGTGGCATTGGCGCCGGTGCTGGCGCGGGGGTGACCGACACGGGACTTCACCGATTGCGCGGTGAGGCCCCGCTCGGCCCAATGGAGGGCTTCGGATATTTCTCCAGGAAGCCCTTCATGCAACGTCGTTCCCTCGTTTCCCTCATCTCCATCGGTACAGCCGCGCTGGGCGGCGCCGCGGCGCTGCTCGCACCGTTCGCGGCCCAGGCGCAGGCCTTTCCCAGCCGGCCGATCAAGCTCGTCATCGCCTTCCCGGCTGGCGGCCCGACCGACATCACGATGCGCCAGCTGGCCGACAACGCCAGCAAGATCCTGGGCCAGCCGGTCATCGTCGACAACAAGCCCGGCGCCGGCGGCACGCTGCCCGCCCAGGCGCTGCAGGGCACGCCGGCCGACGGCTACACCGTGGCGCAGATTCCGCTCGGCGTGTTCCGGCTCGGCTACACGACCAAGATCAACTGGGACCCGATCAAGGACATCAGCTACGTCATCAACGTCACCGGCTATGCCTTCGGCATCGTGGTGCCGGCCGACAGCCCCTTCAAGACCTGGAAGGACTTCGTCGACTACGCCAAGGCCAACCCGGGCAAGTTGAGCTACGGCTCGACCGGCACGCTGACCAGCCCGCACCTGACGACCGAGCGCATCGCGCAGCAGGCCGGTATCCAGCTGCAGCACATCCCGTACAAGGGCAGCGCCGACCTGATGCTCGCGCTGCAGAGCGGGCAGCTGATGTCCGGCGCCGACAGCACCGGCTTCGCCACGCTGGTCGAGGCCGGCAAGCTGCGCGTGCTCAACACCTGGGGCGAGAAGCGCCTGGCCAAGTTCCCCGACGCGCCCACGCTGAAGGAGCTGGGCTACGACATCGTCCAGAACTCGCCCTTCGGCATTGGCGCCCCCAAGGGCACGCCGCCCGAGGTGGTGAAGAAGCTGCACGACGCCTTCAAGCAGGCGATGGAGGAGCCGAGCTACGTCGCCGCGCTGGGCAAGTACGACATGCTGCCCGACTACAAGAGCAGCGCCCAGTACGCCCAGTTCGCGCAGGACACGGTGGCGCGCGAGAAGGTGATCATCGAGAAGCTGGGGCTGGCGAAGGGGCAATAGACCCGCGGGATCGCCCGAGCGCTTGCGCTACGCTCGGGCGAGATGATCGAAACGTTCAAGAAAACCCTCTGGGCGACCGCAGACAAGCTCCGCGCCAACATGGATGCCGCCGAATACAAGCACCTGGTGCTCGGCCTCATCTTCGTCAAGTACATCTCCGACACCTTCGCTGCACGCCGGGCGGAACTGGTCACGCGGTTTGCCGACCCGGCGGACGAGTACCACTTTGCCGACGCCACGCCGGATGACCTAGCTGCCGAGCTGGAGCAGCGCGACTACTACCGCGCCGCCAATGTCTTCTGGGTACCCGAAGCCGCGCGTTGGGAAAGCATCCGCGCTGCCGCCAAGCAGCCCGACATCGGCAAGCGCATCGATGATGCGCTGACGCTCATCGAGGCCGAGAACCCCAGCCTCAAGAACATCCTCGACAAGCGCTACGCCCGCGCGCAGTTGCCCGACGGCAAGCTCGGCGAGCTGATCGACCTGGTGTCGACCATCGGCTTCGGTGTCGATGCTGCCCAGGCGCGCGACGTGCTCGGGCAGGTGTACGAATACTTCCTCGGCATGTTCGCCAACGCCGAAGGCAAGCGCGGCGGCCAGTTCTACACGCCGCGCAGCATCGTCAAGACGCTGGTCGCCGTGCTTGCGCCGCACCACGGCAAGGTGTACGACCCGTGCTGCGGCTCGGGCGGCATGTTCGTGCAGAGCGAAGAGTTCATCGAGGCGCACGGCGGCAAGCGCGGCGACGTGTCCATCTATGGGCAAGAGGCCAACCCGACGACGTGGCGCCTGGCCGCGATGAACCTCGCCATCCGCGGCCTCGACTTCGACCTGGGCCGCGAACCCGCCGACAGCTTCGTGCGCGACCAGCACAAGGACCTGCGCGCCGACTTCGTGCTGGCCAACCCGCCCTTCAACATCAGCGACTGGTGGCACGGCAGCCTGGAGGGCGACGCGCGCTGGGTGTATGGCGACCCACCCCAAGGCAACGCCAACTACGCCTGGCTGCAGCACATGCTGCACCATCTGAAGCCCGACGGACGCGCCGGCATCGTGCTGGCCAATGGCAGCATGAGCAGCAGCCAGAACGGCGAGGCACAGATCCGCGCCGCCATGGTCGAAGCCGATGTGGTCGAGGTCATGGTCGCGCTGCCCGGCCAGCTCTTCTTCAACACGCAGATCCCTGCGTGCCTGTGGTTCCTGGCCAAGAAGAAGGCGCCCGCGCGCAAGGGCGAGGTGCTGTTCATCGACGCCCGCAAGCTCGCCACCATGATCAGCCGCGTGCAGTGCGAGCTGACCGATGCGGTGATCGATCGCATCGCCAACACCGTGGCTGCGTGGCGCGGTGATGGCTCACTGCCTGCCTATGAAGACATCGCAGGCTTCTGCCGCAGCGTGAAGCTCGAAGAGATTGCGCAGCACGGCCATGTGCTCACGCCCGGCCGCTACGTCGGTGCCGAAGCGGTCGAGGATGACGATGAGGCCTTCGCCGAGAAGATGCAAAAGCTCACGGAGACGTTGGGCGAGCAGATGGCGAAGGGGGCGGAACTGGATGCGCTGATCCGGAAGAAGCTGGGGGGGCTTGGGTATGAGTTCTGATTGGGCCGAGCGCACTCTTGGAGAGTTTATTCGGCTGCAACGGGGGCACGACCTCACTGCATCTGAGCAGCGGCCCGGCAGTGTCCCAGTAATGGGCTCAGCCGGTCAAAACGGCACTCACGCCGAGTCTCTCGCTGCCGGCCCAGGTGTAGTGGTTGGTCGTAGCGGCGCTTCTGTTGGGCGAGTTCATTTCTCAGACGTGGCCTATTGGCCGCATAACACCTGCCTGTACGTAACTGACTTTCTTGGCAACCATCCGCGATTCGCCTATTACTTGCTGCAGACGCTAACCCTAGCCGCGTACAACTCCGGCAGCGCCCAGCCTTCGCTGAATCGCAACTTCATCTATTCAATCCCAGTTCGGGTGCCTTCGCGGGCTGAGCAAGATGCAATCGTTGAGGTTCTACAAGCCCTCGACGACCGCATCACCCTCCTGCGCGAAACCAACGCCACGCTCGAAGCCATCGCTCAAGCGCTGTTCAAGTCGTGGTTCGTCGATTTCGACCCTGTGCGCGCCAAGATAGAAGGCCGCGCCCCGGAAGGCATGGACGAGGCCACGGCGGCGCTGTTTCCGGATGGGTTCGAGGACTCGGAGTTGGGGTTGGTGCCGAAGGGGTGGAGTGTCCGCTCGCTTGATGGAATCGCCAACTTTCTAAACGGTCTGGCGCTGCAGAAGTTTCCACCAAGCGAGCATTCGTGGTTACCGGTCGTCAAGATCGCTCAACTTCGAAAGGGTGACACAGTCGGTGCTGACCGAGCGGGTCGTAACTTGAAGCCCGAGTACGTGATCCACGATGGGGACGTTCTCTTTTCATGGTCGGGCAGTCTCGAAGTCGAGGTTTGGTGTGGCGGAGAGGGTGCGTTGAATCAGCATTTGTTCAAAGTCACTTCGGAGCATTATCCAAAGTGGTTCTACTTTCTTTGGACCCGGCATCACCTTGAGAGCTTTCGCCAAATCGCGGCGAGCAAAGCCACGACGATGGGGCACATACAGCGGGCGCATCTGACTCAGGCAAAAGTCTTGGTGCCCTCGATTGAATTGATTTGCAAGATTGGAGAGACGTTCGAGGCAATGCTAGATGCCAAGATCGCAAACGAGTTGCAGGCCCAAACCCTCGCCACGCTCCGCGATACGCTCCTCCCCCGCCTGATCTCCGGCGAATTGCGTCTGCCCGAGAACAGGGACGCGTTGGTCGAGGAAGTCGGTGCCAGCAGTCTCTGAATCCGCACCCATTCCACCCCACAGCCATGACCGCCCGCCCTCGCACCATCCAAATCTTCCTCCCCACCGGCGATCCGCGCGGCATCCAGGTCGCGGCGTTGACGACCAGCATCGTGCAGGTCATCGAGGTGCCCCGCCCGCTGCTCTCGGACTTCCTGCAGATGCCCGAGTCGCGCCAGGTGGGCGTGTACTACCTGATCGGCGATGACGAAGAGAAGGACCAACTCGCCGTCTATGTCGGCCAGACCGGTTCGCTGGGCAAGCGGCTGAGCGAGCACGATCTGGACCCCAAGCGCGAGTTCTGGAACCGCGCGCTGGTCGCCATCTCGCTGACGCACAGCCTCACGCAGACGCATGCGATGTACCTGGAGTGGCGCAGCATTCAGCAGGCGAATGCTGCGCAGCGCTACACGGTGGAGAACGGCACGGTCGGCACCCGGCCGCACACGCCGGCCTGGCTGGAGGCGGATTGCCAGGAGATCTTCGACACGATCCGCACGCTGGTGTCCACGCTCGGGCAGCAGGTGTTCGAGCCGCTCGCGGTGCGGGCCGATCCGGTCTTGCCTGTTGTGGGCGCCGGTGTCGTTGAGAACGCAACGCTGCCGGCGGTCGTGCAGGTGTTTCGGTGCTCCGGGCCGCAGGGCGCCGACGCCACGGGGCAGTACACCGAAGAAGGCATGGTCGTGCTGAAAGGGTCGCGTGGGCGTGGCGAAGCCGTGGCCAGTTTGATTCCGATGTCGGCCGGCAAGCACCGCCAGCGATTGATCGACGCTGGCGATCTGGTGCTGGAGGGCGGGAGCTACGTGTTCCAGCGGGATGTGCTTTTCCGCTCTCCGAGCGGTGCATCGGATGTGGTTCTGGGGCGCAGTTCCAACGGCTGGATGGAATGGCGCGATTCGGCCGGGCGGACGCTGGATGCGTTGAAGCGGCAGAAAGTGGAGGATGCCGCGAGCTTGTGAGGAGGGCTTTCTTGCGACATGCATAAAAAGTGGCGATTTTTATGTATGTCCTGGGCGATATGTTTAAAAAAACATAAGTTTTAAACATGTTCGACGCGAGATGGCGCAGAATTCGGTCTCTGCGCCACCGAGGAACTCCGAATGCCGTTTGATCGTGCCCAGCCGTTCAATGACTTGCCGCTGCTTCCGCCATCGGTCGAGCTTGAAAGCAAGGTGGTGCTCAAGCAGGCGATCACCGCCAACCGGGTACTGGCCAATCTGCGCGGTCTGGCCGCGCAGATTCCGAATCAGGCCGTGCTGATCAGCAGCATCGTGTTGCAGGAAGCGCGGCTGTCGTCCGAGATCGAGAACATCGTCACGACCAATGACGAGCTGTACCGGGCCGATGCCGACGCCGATGGCAACACCGATGCGCACACCAAGGAGGTCCTGCGCTACCGCGAGGCGCTGTACCACGGCTTCGACGCGCTGAAGACCCGGCCGATGGCGACCAACCTGTTCATCGAAATCGCCCAGCGCATCAAGCAGATCGAGTTCGACGTGCGTGCGTTGCCGGGCACTGCGCTGAAGAACGGGCGTGGCGAGGTTGTCTACACGCCGCCGGTCGGTGAGGCGGTGATCCGCGACAAGCTCGCCAATCTGGAGAAGTTCATACACGCCGACGACGACCTGGATCCGCTGCTGAAGATGGCCGTGATGCACTACCAGTTCGAGGCGATTCACCCGTTTCCCGATGGCAATGGGCGGACGGGGCGCATCCTGAACCTGCTTTTTCTGGTCGACAAGGGGCTGCTGGATATCCCGGTGCTGTTTCTGTCGCGCTACATCATTGCGAACAAGGCGGACTACTACGACGGTCTGCGCCGCGTGACGGAACTCCAGGAATGGGAGAACTGGCTGTTGTTCATGTTGCGCGCCGTGGAGAGCACGGCCCAGCAAACCTTCGATCAGGTCACGCGCATACGCAATCTGATGGAAGAAGTTCGGGAGCGCGTGCAGCGGGAGGCGCCGGGTGTCTACAGCAAGGATCTGGTCGAAGTGATCTTCCGGCACCCCTACACGAAGATCCAGTTCGTGGTGGATGCCGGCATTGCGAAGCGGCAGACGGCCTCGGGCTATCTGCAGGCACTGGCGAAGCTGGGCGTGCTGCGCGAAAGCAAGCACGGGCGCGAGAAGTACTACATCAACGATGCGCTTTTTTCCGAACTGGTGGCCTGAAATGGACAAGTCGATCCAATCGACATGTTGACCTAATATGTCGATTTTCATCTGTTTTTTAAACATGTTCGGATGACGTGTCGATTCGGGCGACATGTCCGAACCGAGATCGTTATTAATTTCGTTAATAAGAAAGCCAGGCCTCATGACCGAAGACCAGCTCGAACAGGAAGCCCTGGCCTGGCTGGTCGACGTGGGCTACACGCACCGCTACGGCCCCGACATCGCACACGACGGCCCGTCGCCGGAGCGGGCGAGCTACCGGCAGGTGGTGCTGGCGGGCCGGCTGCGTGAAGCCATCGACCGGTTGAACCCCGACGTGCCGGCCGCGGCGCGGGACGACGCGCTCAAGCAGGTGCTGGAACTCGGCACGCCGGTGCTGCTGTCCGCCAACCGGCAGTTCCACAGGCTGCTGGTGGCGGGCGTGCCGGTGCAGTACCAGAAGGATGGCGAGACACGTGGCGACTTCGTGCGGCTGGTGGATTGGGCGGATGCCTCGCGCAACGAATGGTGGGCGGTCAACCAGTTCACCGTGCGCGGGCCGCACCACACGCGGCGGGCCGACATCGTGCTGTTCGTCAATGGCCTGCCGCTGGTGCTGCTCGAAATCAAGAACCCGGCCGATCAGAACGCCGACATCTGGAAGGCTTACGACCAGCTTCAGACGTACAAGCAACAGATCCCTGACGTCTTTCAGTACAACGAGTTGCTGGTGATCTCGGACGGCACCGAGGCCTTGCTGGGTTCGCTCTCGGCCAATGGCGAGCGTTTCATGGCATGGCGCACCATCGACGGCGTCACGCTCGACCCGCTGGGCGAGTTCAACGAGCTGCAGACGCTGGTGCGCGGTGTGCTGGCGCCGGCGTACCTGCTCGATTACCTGCGCTACTTCGTGCTGTTCGAGGACGACGGCACGCTGGTCAAGAAGATCGCCGGCTACCACCAGTTCCACGCGGTGCGCGCGGCCATCGCGCAGGTGGTGGCCGCGTCCCGCTCCGATGCCGCGAGCGGTGTGCAAGGCAAGGGCGGTGTGGTGTGGCACACACAGGGCAGCGGCAAGAGCATCACCATGACCTGTTTCGCCGCACGCGTGATGCAGGAGCCGGCGATGGCCAACCCGACCATCGTGGTGATCACCGATCGAAACGATCTCGACGGCCAGCTCTTCGGTGTGTTCAGCCTGGCGCAGGACCTGCTGCGGGAGCAACCCGTGCAGGCGCGCACGCGGCAGGAGCTGCGCGCGCTGCTGGCCAACCGGCCCTCGGGCGGCATCGTTTTCGCGACCATCCAGAAGTTCATGCCGGGCGAGGACGAAGACAGCTTCCCCGAGCTTTCGGCGCGGCACAACATCGTGGTGATCGCCGACGAAGCGCACCGCACGCAATACGGTTTCGAGGCGAAGTTGAAGACGCGGCGGTCCGCATCGACGCCGCTTGCGACCGGCGACGGAGCGCCGACGCCGCACCACGCGGCTTTTGCGCCGCCAACGTATGGCGCGGGCACTGTGGAGCGCTACCAGGTCGGCTACGCGCAGCACCTGCGCGATGCATTGCCGCACGCGACCTTCGTGGCCTTCACCGGCACGCCGGTGAGCAGCGAAGACCGCGACACTCGGGCCGTGTTCGGCGACTACATCCATGTGTATGACATGCAGCAGGCGCGTGAAGACGGCGCCACCGTGGCGATCTACTACGAGTCGCGGCTGGCCAAGCTGCGGCTGAATGAAGCCGACCTCGCACAGATCGACGAAGAGGTCGACGAGCTGGCCGAAGACGAAGAAGAGAGCGATCAGAGCCGGCTCAAGAGCAAATGGGCGGCGCTTGAAAAAGTAGTGGGTGCCGGGCCGCGCATCACGAGCGTGGCGGCCGACCTGGTGGCGCACTTCGAGGAACGCAACAAGGCGCAGACCGGCAAGGCGATGGTGGTCGCGATGAGCCGTGACATCTGCGTGCACCTCTACGACGAGATCGTCAGGCTGCGCCCCGACTGGCACGACGCCGACCCGGAGAAGGGCGCCATCAAGATCGTCATGACTGGCTCGGCCAGCGACAAGGCGCTGCTGCGTCCGCACATCTACAGCGCGCAGGTGAAGAAGCGGCTCGAGAAGCGCTTCAAGGACCCGGCCGATCCGCTGCGGATGGTGATCGTGCGGGATATGTGGCTGACCGGCTTCGACGCACCTTGCGTGCACACGCTCTACGTCGACAAGCCGATGAAGGGCCACAACCTGATGCAGGCGATCGCGCGAGTGAATCGGGTCTTCAGCAACAAGCAAGGCGGGCTGGTCGTGGACTACATCGGCATCGGCAACGAGCTGAAGGCCGCGATGAAGGAGTACACCGCCAGCCAGGGCCGTGGCCGGCCGACGGTCGACGCGCACGAGGCCTACAGCCTGCTCGCGGAGAAGATCGATGTGCTGCGTGCCATGTTGCATGGCTTCGACTACAGCGGCTTTCTCAAGGGCGGCCACAAGACACTTGCGGGTGCGGCGAACCACGTGCTCGGCATCAAGGACGGCAAAAAGCGCTTCGCCGACGTGGCGCTGGCCATGAGCAAGGCTTTCACGCTGTGTTGCACGCTCGACGAGGCCAAGGCCGTGCGTGAAGAGGTCGCTTTCTTCCAGGGCGTGAAGGTGATCCTGACCAAGAAGGAGCTGACGGCGAAGAAGCGAACGGACGAACAGCGCGAGCTGGCCATCCGCCAGATCATCGGCTCGGCGGTGGTGTCGGACAGCGTGGTCGACATCTTCGACGCCGTGGGCCTCGACAAGCCCAACATCGGTTTGCTCGACGACGACTTTCTGGCGCAGGTGGCCAAGCTGCCGGAGCGCAATCTGGCGGTGGAATTGCTGGAGCGCCTGCTCGAAGGCGAGATCAAAAGCCGCTTCTCCGGCAACATCGTGCAGGACCGCAAGTTCTCGGAGCTGCTCGCGGATGTGATCAAGCGCTACCAGAACCGCTCCATCGAGACCGCGCAGGTGATGGAGGAGTTGGTCGCGATGGCGAAGAAGTTTCGCGAAGCGGCATCGCGCGGCGAAACGCTGGGGCTGACCGAAGACGAGGTGCGCTTCTATGACGCATTGGCCAGCAACGAGTCGGCGGTGCTTCAACTCACCGACGACATACTCAAGAAGATCGCGCATGAACTCACCGAAAGCCTTCGGCAGAACCTGAGCGTGGATTGGTCGAAGCGCGAAAGCGTGCGCGCCAAATTGCGGCTTCTGGTGCGGCGGATCCTGAGAAAGTACAAGTACCCGCCGGATCAGCAGGACGCCGCGGTCACGTTGGTGCTGGAACAGGCTGAACGCCTGGCCGCTGAAGAATTCGGGTGAGGCATGAGAAAAGCGGGCACAAGGCCCGCTCTTCTCAGTCGGTCGCCAATCAGGCGGCCATGATCGACACGGCCTTCGTGTTCAGGTACGCCTCGACGGCCTCCGGCCCGCCTTCCGAGCCGTAGCCCGAATCCTTCACGCCGCCGAAGGGCATCTCCGGCGACGGCGTGGCGGGCTGGTTGATCCACAGCATGCCGACTTCGACGCGGCGCGCCAGCTGGTGCGCGTTCTTGATCGACGTGGTGAAGGCGTAGCCGGCCAGGCCGAAGGGCAGGCGGTTGGATTCGGCGATGGCTTCGTCGAGCGTGTCGAAACCGCGGATGGCGGCGATCGGGCCGAAGGGTTCGTTGTTGAACACGTCGGAGTCGAGCGACACGTCGGTCAGCACGGTCGGCGCGAAGAAGTTGCCGGTGCTGCCGATGCGCTCGCCGCCGGTCGCGACCTTGGCGCCGGTGGCTTGCGCGTCCTGCACGACCTTGGCCATGGCCGTGAGGCGGCGGTCGTTGGCGAGCGGGCCGAGCGTCGTGCCTTCGGCCAGGCCGTCGCCGAGCTTCAGGCTCTGTGCGTGCTTCACCAGCAGCTGCGCGAACTCGGCCTTCAGGCTGTTGTGCACCAGGAAGCGGGTCGGCGAAATGCAGACCTGGCCGGCGTTGCGGAACTTGGCGGCACCGGCAGCCTTCACGGCCAGCGCGACGTCGGCGTCTTCCGCCACGATCACGGGCGCATGGCCGCCCAGTTCCATGGTCGCGCGCTTCATGTGGGCGCCGGCCAGGGCGGCCAGCTGCTTGCCGACCGGGGTCGAGCCGGTGAAGGTGATCTTGCGGATCACCGGATGCGGGATCAGGTAGTTCGAGATCTCGGCCGGGTCACCGAAGACCAGGCCCACGGTGCCGGCCGGCACGCCGGCGTCGACGAAGGCCTTGATCAGTTGCGCCGGCGATGCGGGCGTCTCTTCCGGCGCCTTCACCAGGAACGAGCAGCCGGCGGCCAGCGCGGCGCCGAGCTTGCGCACCACCTGGTTGATCGGGAAGTTCCACGGCGTGAAGGCCGCGACCGGGCCGACCGGCTCCTTCATCACCAGCTGCTGCGCGGCCAGGTTGCGCGAGGGCACGATGCGGCCGTACACGCGGCGGCCTTCGTCGGCGAACCACTCGATGATGTCGGCCGAGGCCAGCACCTCGCCGCGGGCTTCGGCCAGCGGCTTGCCCTGCTCTTGCGTGAGCAGCGGCGCGATCTGGTCGGCGCGTTCGCGGATCAGGCCGGCAGCGCGGCGCATGATCGCGGCGCGCTCGTTGGCCGGCACGTCGCGCCAGGCTTCGAAGCCCTTCTGCGCGGCGGCGAGCGCGCGGTCGAGGTCGGCAATGCCGGCGTGGGCGACCTGGCCGATCACCTGGCCGGTGGCGGGGTTGCGCACGTCGAGCGTCTTGCCGCTCTTGGCATCGACCCATTCGTTGGCGATGAGCAATTGGGTCGAGGGATAGGAAGTGGTCATGAGGCGTCTTTCGTCGGACAACGGAGGATGGAAAGAGGTGGGGGTGGGATCGGCGGAGTCGCCGCCGCAGCATCGGCGCGGGGCCGATCCGACATGCTACGCCAACGGCCGCGAACGCGTCAGCGTGCGGCCAGAACGGCGGCGGCCACTTCCGCGAAGCCGGCGCCACGCTCGCCCTGCGCGACATAGTGCGGAAAATCTTTCAGTTGCGGCACGAAGCGCGCCACGTTGGCCACGCCGATGCTGTGCGCGAAGGTCTTGAACATCAGCTGGTCGTTCGTCGAGTCGCCGACGTAGGCCCAGCGGTCCATCTCGGCATCGAGGTCGCGTCCCCAGAGCTCGCGCACGATCCAGCGCGCCCCGACGAGCTTGTCGTGGTCGCCGTACCAGCCGTTGATGTGGATGCTGCTGACGGTGGCATGCATGCCTTCGCCCTGCATGCGTTGCACGACCTCGTCGATCTGCGCCTGGCTCAGATGCGCGAACTCGCTGTGGTCGATGGCGATGTCGCATTCGCGCCCGGCCGAATCGGTGGCGCGCACCACGCCGGGCATCTCGCGCTCGATGCGCCCGAGCACCTGCTGCATGCGCGCGTAGTTGGCCGTGCGCGTGGCCAGGTCCTGCTGGTAGCGCTTGCGCAGCGTGCCGTCGGGCTGCCGCTCGAGCGCGACCGCACCGTTCTCGGCCACGATCGCGTCCAGCGGCCAGCTCGTGGCGAAGGGCTCGCTCCAGCCCACCGGCCGGCCGGTGATCGCCACCACCTGCAGGCCGGCGGCCTTCAGCGCGGCCAGGGCCTGCAAGGCGTCCGGCGTGATCGCGCCTTCGGTGGTGAGGGTGTCGTCGATGTCGGTGAAGACGCCGACGAGCGGTGCGCGCGACGCGGCGGGCCATTGCGCCAGGGGCAGCATGCGTTCCTTGGTGGGGTGGCGTGAGAGGAGCATTCGTGCGGCGGTGAAGTTGGAGAGCAGGCCGGCGCAACTGCCCAATGCCACGCCGATGGTCGGCGCGGCGGCACCGGGCATCCAGTGCAAGGTCAGGGCGTACACCGTGTAGTTGATGGCCGCGCCGCCGAGCATCGAGGAAAGGTACGTCAGGTACTCACGGCCGATGGGCATTCCCGCGTGGGAAGCCGATGCACCTCGAAAGGTGAAGGACCGGTTGAGCCACCACGTGCTGGACGCCGCCGCTAAAAATGACACGACACGCGCCACCAACCAGCCCAGCCACGGCGCCAACAAGTGCAGCACGGCCAAATCGACGAGCAGGCCGGCAACGCCGACCATACCGAAACGAACAAACCGGCTAGAAAGAACCGTCTTCAGCATGGAGCGAAAAGAGCGGTGCCGGAATCGAGAGGTAGATCAGACGCTTGGCTTCTTGCCGGCCAAGCGTGACGGTGTGCAAGATCGCGCCGCTCGCCTGAGTCAGCATAGCCGACAGCATGATGCCGACGGACAGCAGTGCGGTCGGCTGGCGAGGAACCAGCCCCGTATGCAGGTACTCGATCATCAGCGGTGTGGCCAATACCACCGAAAGCAGGGCCAGCAGGCTTGCCAGAACGGTGAAAAAGGCCAGCGGCCGCTCGCTGACGAACAGACGAAGGATCGTGCCGAGAATGCGCCATCCGTCGCGGAAGGTGGACAACTTGCTCTGGGTGCCTTCGGGCCGAGCCAGGTAGGCGGTGGGTACCTCCAGGTAAGGCATGCGCAATTCGAGTGCATGGACCGTGAGTTCGGTTTCGGTTTCGAAGCCATGGGCTGCGGCCGGAAACGATTTGACGTAGCGTCGCGAGAACACACGATAGCCGGACAGCATGTCTTTGAAGCGTCCACCGAACAGAGCACTCACCGCCGATGTCAATAGCGTGTTTCCAAGCCGATGCCCGGGGCGATATGTCTGCGGGTTGCGGCCGTCGTCGAACCGCGCACCCACCACCATGTCGAGGTTCTCGTTCACCAGGCGATCGACCATCTTCGCGGTGTTCGAAACGTCGTAGGTGGCGTCGCCGTCGACCATCACATAGACATCGGCTTCGACGTCGGCAAACATGCGGCGCACCACGTTGCCTTTGCCGCGCAACGAAACATGCGTCACTCTCGCGCCATGCGCGCGGGCAATGGCCGCGGTGTCGTCTGTGGAGTTGTTGTCGAAGACATGGATCGCCGCCTGAGGCAAAGCGGCTCTGCAATCCGCAATCACGGTCGCAATGGCGCCGGCTTCATTGAAACAGGGAAGGATGAATGCCATGCGGGGGCCGATGCGGGCATCGGCATGGGGGGCGGTCATGGCGTACCTTCCGACTTCAATCTGTAGAGCTTCACGGATCCTTCTGTCCTTGCGCTGTCGAAATAGCGTGCAAATTCTGGCTGTATCGCCACCTGTGGAAACCGTTCTGTATGGACAACCAACGCGTCGAAATGCTCTGCAGTCAGTTTTTTGTAGAGGTCTGCGGCGCTCAGCGATGCATAGTCCTGGTAGCGCCAGGGGCCGAAAATTTCACCCCAAACCGGCTGCGGCGCGTAGAAGAGCGAGTCTTCATTGCCCAACTGATAGATGCGGCCGACCGGGTGTGTCCGGATATACGACCACATCGCATATGCGGGCACACGCTGCGTCAGCAGCGCCGTGCGTGCTTCGGGAGTCGGCGATATCCGCTTCCAGTACCGGACCACTTCCGCGGTCGCTGCCAGTGCCAGGTAGAGCAGCAAAAGGGACGCCGCGGCAACCACGACCGCGCGCTTGCGCAGAAGCGGCCATACCGTGGACGCAAAACGGATCAGGTACACGCTGCCTGAAGCCGACAGCAACGCGAGCACGGGATAAGCAGACAACAGGTAGCGGGGGTAAGGCACGCTGACTGCCCAGACCCCGGTCATGTAGCCGCCCATGATCAGCGCGCGGCGCACAGCAACGCTGCGTCTCAGTGCCGGAATGAAGGGAACCACGAGCGCCGGCCACAAGGGCCAGGCGGGCCAGCCGCGCGCCCGTCGAAGGTCTTCGAATTGCCATTGATAGTCGGCGGCATTCCAGTCCGTGAAGCCAAAAATCCGTCCTCCCACGGGGCTGAACGGATCACCCGTCAGCAAGGCATTCCGGCCATACCAGTAGATGCACGGAATGAGCAAGGCGCCGACGACGAGCAGCCACGTCGTTGGGCGTCGATCGTGCAACATCAAACCCACGGCAAACAACGGCAACAGTGTCAGCGCCTGGTACTTCGAGCCCACGGCGAGCCCCAACGCGAAGGCGCAGGGCAGCAGCCATCGACGATCGTCGGTGGATCGCCAGGCTTGGTAGGCAATGCCCGCAACCAGCACGAAGAGAGCCACACCCATGTCGATATAGGCGCGGGCAAACTCCTCGGCGGCCAGCAGCACCCACAGCGATGCGGCCACGCAGGCCGTCAGCCGGTCCAGATGCTGAACAGCCAGTCGATAGATCAGCCATGCCACGAGCCAGCCTGCCAAGGCATGCAGAAGGTGCGGGAGCACGTCGTTGTCGAAGAGCAGGGCAGCGGCGTACAGCAGATCGAAGTCGTAGGGAAACCAGGGGTACCGCAGCCATTCGTTCACCGTTAGGTGACCGCTTTCGGCCCACTGCCGCGCATGCGGTAGGTGATACATCAATTCGTCCCACTGCGTCGGTGGGGACAATGGCGTGGTCAGCGTTGAGAGCAAGACGACCGCAAGCGCCGCCAAACCCCAGCGCTCAGAAGCGGGCGTTGCCTGCCATTGGGCTCGCCACGAAGGTCGTCGGAGCACGGTTCTTGACGCGAACGCCTGCCACGCGCCCAGAAGCACCCCGGTCGCAATCAGGGCGCTCACGCAAAGCACCGTCAGTTGCCCGGCGATGGCGAGGCCTTGCAGAACACAGATGCCGATTCCAAGACCCAGCGCGATGGCCAGCGGGGCGCCGATGCGGCTGAAAGGATCGCGATCGATTTTCAAGCGGTGCAACAGCGCTTCACCCCACCCCCAACATGCCGCCGCGACCAAAGCGATCGCGCTGTACTGCCCCAGCAAAAATCCAAGCTTGTTCATGTCGGCCCGCTTGTCAGCCCGCCGACTGCAACGCCAGCCCCGCATGCTCCCGCAACGGATGGAAATGGATCTTCGGAAAGCGCTCCTGCGCCAGCCGCACGTCATAGGGCGAGGTGCAGAGGTAAGCCAGCGTGTTCGCCGCATCGAGCGCCATGCGCGCCGGGTAGGCGTTGACGAACTCGCGCAGCTCGGCCGGCGTGTCGGCGGTGATCCAGCGGGCACCGGTGTACTGGCAGCCTTCGAGGCGCACGTCGGCGTCGTACTCGGCCTTCAAGCGGTGTTGCACGACTTCGAACTGGAGTTGCCCCACTGCGCCCAGCAGCATCGGGCCGCCGATCTCGGGGCGGAAGACCTGGATCGCGCCTTCTTCGCCCAGCTGCGCCAGGCCCTGTTGCAGCTGCTTGGTGCGCAATGGGTTCTTCAAGATCACCGTCATGAAGAGTTCCGGCGCAAAGAAGGGCAGGCCGGTGAACATCAGGTTCGCACCGTCGGTGATGGTGTCGCCCAGCTGCACGCCGCCGTGCGTCGTGAAGCCGACGATGTCGCCGGCGTAGGCTTCTTCCACGGCCTCGCGGCGCTGGCTCATGAAGGTGACAACGCTGGTGGGTCGCAGCTCTTTCGAGGTGCGCTGTACCTTCAACTTCATGCCGGGCGTGTACTTGCCCGAGGCCATGCGCACGAAAGCGATGCGGTCGCGGTGGTTGGCATCCATGTTGGCCTGCACCTTGAAGACCACGCCTGCGAAGTCCTTGTCTTCGGGCAGGACCTCTTTCACGACCGGCTGGCGGTTGACCATGGTCGTGCTGATGCGCGACTGCGGTGGCGGCGCGAGGTCGACCAGCGCGTCGAGCACTTCCATCACGCCGAAATTGTTCACGCCGGAGCCGAAGAACACCGGCGTCTGCTTGCCGGCGAGGAAGGCTTCGCGGTCCCAGGAGGGCGAAGCGCCGGTGGCCAGTTCCATGCTGTCCATGGCCGATTCGAAGTCGGCGCCGAAGCGCTTGGTCAGCGTGTCGCGGTCGCTCAGCGGGATGGTTTCGAAATCGTCCGACAGGCGTTCCTTGCCGGACTCGAACACCGTCATCGCCTGCGTGCGCAGGTTCATGATCCCGCGGAAGCTCTTGCCCTGGCCGACCGGCCAGGTCATCGGCACGCACGGCATGCCGAGCTCGCGTTCCACCTCGTCGAGGATGTCGAGCGGCTCGCGCACTTCTCGGTCCATCTTGTTGACGAAGGTGATGATGGGTGTGTCGCGCTGGCGGCAGACCTCGATCAGGCGGCGCGTCTGTGCTTCCACGCCGTTGGCGGCGTCGATCACCATCAGCGCCGAGTCGACGGCAGTCAGCACGCGGTAGGTGTCTTCCGAGAAGTCCTTGTGGCCGGGCGTGTCGAGCAGGTTGATCACGTGGTCGCGGTACAGCATCTGCATGACCGACGAGGCCACCGAAATGCCACGCTGCTTTTCGATTTCCATCCAGTCCGACGTGGCGTGGCGGGAGGCCTTGCGCGCCTTCACCGAGCCGGCGATCTGGATCGCGCCGGAGAACAGCAGCAGCTTTTCGGTCAGCGTGGTCTTGCCGGCGTCGGGGTGGGAAATGATCGCGAAGGTGCGACGGCGGCGGGTTTCGGATTCGAAGGTCATGGCGTGAACGCGGGGCGCGCGAAGAACGATGAGCGCGTGGCGCTTACGGCGCGGCGGCTACGCAAAGCCGACGATTTTAGCGAGCCCACTGACGGCGCGCGCCGTCAGTGGGCCTGCCTGGGTCAGTCGATCAGATTGATCTGCAGATAGCCGGCAGTCGATGGGTTGTCAGCGCCGACGATCGCAAAGAGCTTGGCGCCCTGCATCGCGAAGTAGTAGTCGCCCGCACCGGCGCCGTTGGTGATCTCCCGCATGCCCAGCGGGCCGAGCGCATTCATGGGGCCGAAGGTGTTCTGGGCGGTCGATGTGGTGCCGTCGATGGCGAGCGCGGCGCGGGTGGAAGTCGTCGCCTGGACGTTCACCGAGCCCCACGAGCCGGACGTGCTGCTGCCGTAACCGGAACCCGTCGGCCAGGCGTTGCTCTCGGTCACGCCGATGCGAAACACGGACGCCATTGGATTGCCGACCAGCTTGCCGGCGATCAGGAAGACCTTCTCGCCGCCGAGGCGCGCTACTCCGAAGGTCGAGTAGTTGCTCGGATTGGCAACTTCAGTCATCACCCACGTGCCGGCGGACGAACCTTGCGAGACAGTCCAGCTTTGCAGCGACAAGGCGGGGCACTGGTCAATGCGGTAGATCGTGTTGTCTACGCAGCGAACCAGTGTGGTGCCGCTGCCTGCGATCTGAAATTGCGAGATGGTCGACGAGGCCGATGCTGGCGCAACGTCGATGCCGAAGCGGTTGTACACGCCGTCGAGTGCGCTCGCGCTCGTTTCCAAGGCGCGAGAAGCCACGAAGGGCTGGACGGCGTAGCTGGTCGTTGCAGCCTGGGTGACGGTGAACGGGAACGCGCCGACGACAGTGTCCTGCGCAAACCTGAAGCGCGCCGTGTTGGCGACCGTGGTGATGCGACTGCTGCCGAACATGTAGGTGCCGGTCACGCTGGCGTCCTCGCTGATCGACCCGGACTCCGCCGCGGTGGCGTTCTCGCGCATTTCGTAGGTCTTCGTGTCGACGTTGAGTGTCAGCGTCTGCTGCGTGCCATTGGTCGCAAAGACCTTGTAGGTGCCATTGCGCGCGTCGCCAGCGGCCACGCTGAAGGCGACCGTGGCGCTCAGTGTGGTGCCCACGCTGGCGGTCACCGTGTAGAGCGCTGTAGCGGTCAGCGTGTTTACCAACTGCGACGCCCATTGGCTGCCGGAGATGCTGGGGTTGCGCAGCGTGATCGCGCTCGCCGTTCCGTTGGTCGACGTCCAGCTGGACGCCTGGCTCGGCGTCACGACCACGGCATCGCCCGGCTTCACGGCGTAAGTGCCAGACGCGTCCGGCGCGGCTTGCGCGCCGTTGACGGTCACCTTGACGGTCAGCTGCGCCTCCGCCGGCGCCGGGGTGGTGCCGCCGTTCGACAGATTGGCGCTTGCGCTTTCACCGCTGTCACCGCCGCCGCCTCCGCAACCGGCCAACAGCATGCTCAGCAGCAACGATCCGCAGAGCGCCCTCGAAATTCCTCGCATATCCAACTCCCTTTCGCGCTTTTTGCGCTGTGTTTTGAGAATCGCCTCCTGGCCGTGCCCTGGCGGCGCCCGCGTAAATGTTACTGGATGAAAGGAAAATGAATGTGACGGTGGCTGCCTTGTGACGCCGAACATTTAGAATGTCGGCTCCGAGGAGCGTTGCAGCGCCATCAGGCGTGAGGCTCGGACCCCATCGCAACCACGCTCATCCGCTGTTCTCGCGGTGAGTCCCCTTTCCGGTCGACCCGAACACAGCGGCAGTTTTCAACTTGCCTTGGAGTTCTCATGAGCGCTGTTCTCAAGCCCACCCCCGTTGCCACCGCCGACCAGGCGATCGCCGACCTGTCCCTTGCCGCCTGGGGCCGCAAGGAAATCCGCATCGCGGAAACCGAAATGCCCGGCCTCATGGCCATCCGCTCCGAATTCGCGAAGGCGCAGTCGCTCAAGGGCGCGCGCATCACCGGTTCGCTGCACATGACGATCCAGACCGCCGTGCTCATCGAGACGCTGCAAGCGCTCGGCGCCGAAGTGCGCTGGGCATCGTGCAACATCTTCTCGACGCAGGACCACGCTGCCGCCGCCATCGCCGCCGCCGGCACGCCGGTGTTCGCGATCAAGGGCGAGTCGCTGAAGGACTACTGGGACTACACCCACGCGATCTTCGACTTCGGCCCCAAGGGTTCGAAGGGCGAAGGCCCGAACATGATCCTGGACGACGGCGGCGACGCCACGATGCTGATGCATCTGGGCCAGAAGGCTGAAAAGGATCTGGGCGTGCTGGCCAAGCCGACCAGCGAAGAAGAGACCATCCTCTTCGCCGCCATCAAGGCCAAGCTCGCCATCGATGCGACCTGGTACACCCGCAAGTCGGCAGAGATCATCGGCGTGACCGAAGAGACGACCACCGGCGTGCACCGCCTGAACGAGATGTCCGCCAAGGGCACGCTGCAGTTCCGCGCGATCAACGTCAACGACTCGGTCACCAAGAGCAAGTTCGACAACCTGTACGGCTGCCGCGAATCGCTGGTGGACGGCATCAAGCGCGCCACCGACGTGATGATCGCCGGCAAGGTCGCGGTCGTGGCCGGCTACGGCGACGTGGGCAAGGGCTCGGCCCAGGCGCTGCGCGCGCTGTCGGCCCAGGTGTGGGTCACGGAAATCGACCCCATCAACGCCCTGCAGGCCGCGATGGAAGGCTACAAGGTCGTGACGATGGAATACGCCGCCGACAAGGCCGACATCTTCGTGACGACCACCGGCAACAAGGACGTCATCACGCACGACATCATGGCTGCGATGAAGGACCAGGCGATCGTCTGCAACATCGGCCACTTCGACAACGAGATCGACGTCGCGTCGATCGAGAAGTACGAGTGGGAAGAGATCAAGCCGCAGGTCGACCACATCACCTTCCCGGACGGCAAGAAGATCATCCTGCTGGCCAAGGGCCGTCTGGTGAACCTGGGCTGCGGCACGGGCCATCCGAGCTTCGTGATGTCGTCGTCGTTCGCGAACCAGACCATTGCGCAGATCGAGCTCTTCACCAAGCCCGACGCGTACGAAGTCGGCAAGGTCTACGTGCTGCCCAAGCACCTCGACGAGAAGGTTGCACGCCTGCACCTGAAGAAGGTCGGCGCGATGCTGACCGAACTGACGGACGCGCAAGCCGCCTACATCGGTGTCGACAAAGCGGGTCCGTACAAGGCGGACACGTACCGCTACTGATCGGCGCACCTTGCGTGCCGATCAATTGCTCGTAGAACGCGGCCTCGCCGCCTCGCGCTCCCAAGCCGTCCGCCTCATCGCGGGTGGCTTGCGTTGGCGCGACGCCGGCAGCGGCGCCGACTGGCGCATCGTGGGCAAAAACCGCGACGACATTCCAGAATCTGCCGAGCTCGAACTGGACGATGCGGCCGAGTCGCGTTACGTGTCGCGCGGCGGGCTGAAGCTCGACGGCGCGCTGGCCGCGACGGGTGTCGACCCGGCCGGCCGTCGCTGCCTCGACATCGGTCAGTCGACCGGTGGCTTCACCGACTGCCTGCTGCAGCACGGCGCCGTGCATGTGGTCGGGATCGACGTGGGCCACGGCCAACTGCACGACCGCATCCGGGCCGATGAGCGGGTGACCGCCATCGAGAAGGTCAATGCGCGTGCGCTGACGGCCGATGATTTTCCCGAGGACGAGGACCCTGCGTTCGACTTGATCGTCGGCGACCTGTCCTTCATCTCGCTCACGCTGGTGCTGCCGGCCGTGGTGCCGTTTCTTGCGGCCGGCGGCGACCTGCTGATGCTGGTCAAGCCGCAGTTCGAGCTGCAGCCCGGCCAGGTCGGCAAGGGCGGCATCGTGCGCGACGAGGCGATGTACCCGATCGTCGAGCAACGCCTGCGCGACGCCTGTGCCGCGCTCGGCCTGCGCGTGGTGCGCTGGCTCGACAGCCCGATCGCCGGGGGCGACGGCAACCGCGAGTTCTTCATTCACGCCGTCCGCGACGACGGCCCTGCCGGAGCTGCCCATGCAACTTCCGTTGAGCTTTGAATTCTTTCCGACCAAGACGCCCGAAGGCGCGGTGAAGCTGCGCGCGGTTCGCCAGCAGCTCTATGCGATGCAGCCCGAGTTCTGCTCGGTGACCTACGGCGCCGGCGGTTCCACGCACGACGGCACCTTCGCGGCGGTGCGCGAGATCCTGGAAGAGGGTGGCGATGCCGCCAGCCACTTCTCCTGCATCGGCGCCACCAAGGCCACGGTGCGCGCCCAACTCGGTGAGCTCAAGGCCATGGGCGTCAAGCGCCTGGTGGCCCTGCGCGGCGACCTGCCCAGCGGCTATGGCGCCGGCGGCGAGTTCCAATACGCGAGCGACTTGGTGGCCTTCATCCGCGAGGAGACGGGCCGCTATTTCCACGTCGAGGTGGCGTGCTACCCCGAAGTGCATCCGCAGGCGCGCTCGCCGGAGTCGGACCTGAATGCTTTTGCCGAGAAGGTGCGCGCCGGTGCCGATTCGGCCATCACCCAGTACTTCTTCAACGCCGACGCGTACTTCCGCTTCGTCGACGAGGCGCAGCGTCGGGGCATCGCGACGCCGATCGTGCCGGGCGTGATGCCCATCACCAGTTCCACGCAGCTCATGCGCTTTTCCGACGCCTGCGGCGCGGAGATTCCGCGCTGGGTCCGGCTGCGGCTGCAGAGCTACGGCGACGACGTTGCGTCGATCAAGGCTTTCGGCCTCGACGTGGTGACGCGCCTGTGCGAGCAGCTGCGCGACGGCGGCGCACCGGCGCTGCATTTCTACACGATGAACCAATCCGTTGCCACGCTCGCCCTGCTGGAGCGGCTCGGCAGGCGCGCATGACGCTCTGCGGCGCCGGCGGTGTGCCCTGGCGGGCGGGCTTCGCAGTCTTGCTGGCCGGCCTGCTGGTGGGCTGCGTTGCGCCGCCATCGAGCGATGAGGCCCGGCCGTCGGCGCCTGCCGCGCCAGGCCTGCGGCCGCTGACCCGCGATCTGTCGGTGCCGGCCGGGGCCCGTCCCCGTTCGGCCGTGCCGGCCGCGCGCTACGACCTGGCCTCCTCGGGCCAGGACGAGCTCGGCCCCGACGACGGTGTGCCGGGCGACGACGCACCGCGCACCATCTACCAGCGCGGAGGCGCTTCGTGGTACGGCATCGGCTTTCACATGCGCAAGACCGCGAACGGCGAGCGCTTCGACATGAGCTCCATGACCGCGGCGCACCGCACTTTGCCCTTCAACACCGTCGTGTGCGTGCGGAGTCTGGTCAACGGCCGCGAGGTGCTGGTGCGCGTCAACGACCGCGGACCCTTCTCCTCGGGCCGCATCATCGACCTGAGCCGGGCCGCGGCGGAGGCGCTGGACATGGTCAGCACCGGCATCAAGCAAGTCGCGCTGCACGTCGTCGACCAGCCGGGCATGCGTTGCAACGGCGCCGTGGCCGACGTGACGGCATTGCAGCCCAACCCCGATGCCGAGCGTGTGCAAGCCAAGGCGCCGCCGCCTGCCCCCAGGCCGAAGCGCGAGGTCGCGGCGCGGCGCCGCAACTAGCTAGCTAGCGTCGGCGTTCAGCCGCCCGCGTCGAGCGAGAAGGTGGCGTTGCGGTCCTGGCCCAACCGTTCGGCCAACTGCGGCAGTGCCGCCGCCATCTGCGCCTTCAGCGTGTAGGGCGGGTTGATCAGGAACATCCCGCTGGCAGGCAGCCCGGGCCGGCGCGTCTCGCCGGTCGGCGCCGTCACGATCTTGCTCGACTTGACGGTGAGCGTGGCGTGCAGCCACGACTTGCCTGCCTTGGTGGCCATCGTCTTGAGTCGGCGCGGCAGGTCGTGCGCCTCGGGCCGCGGAATGATCGGGTACCAGACGGCGTAGGTGCCGGTGGCGAAGCGCTTGAGCGCCTCGCCGACGAAGTCGAGCACGCGGCCGTAGTCGGTCTTCAGCTCGTAGCTCGGATCGCACAGCACCAGCGCGCGGCGCGACGGTGGCGGCAGGAACTTGGTGGCGCTGCCGAAGCCGTCTTCGCTGAACACGGCGATCTGCCGGCCTGCCTCGAGCTGTGCGATGTTGGCGTTGAGCGTGCGTGAATCGGTCGGGTGCAACTCGAAGAGCTTGAGCCGGTCATGCTCGCGCAGCAGGTGCTGCACGATGAAGGGCGAACCGGGGTAGACCTTGGCGCCGCCCTTGGGGTTGAAGTCGCCGATCACCCCGAGGTAACGGGCGATGGCATCGGCCAGGGGCGCGTCGGTTGTCGCGGCCGCCTTCTTCGCCGCAACGACGGCAGCGACAGGTGGCTCCAGCAGCCGCAGCACGCCCTGCGTGGCCTCGCCGCTGGTGTCGGCGTAGTCGCCGTCGAGCCGGTAGAGGCCGGCACCGGCATGGGTGTCGACCACGGTGAGCGCCGCGTCTTTTTCGAGCAGATGCTCGAGCGTGGCGATCAGCACCGTGTGCTTGAGCACGTCGGCGTGGTTGCCGGCATGGAAGGCGTGGCGGTAGCTGAACATGTGAAATAGTGCCTGGAGAGAAGGAGGGCGATCGCTAGACTCGACCGCTCGTAACATTCGAATACAAGGGGTCGGGATGGCGATTTCGAACTGGCGATTTTGGGGCCTGTGTGCGGGGCTGTGTCTGCTCTCCATTCTCACAGGCTGCGCCTCGGTGGTGCACGGGACGAATCAGGCGGTGACGATCGAGACCTTGACCGCCGACGGCAAGATGATCGAAGGGGCTGAATGCAACGTCGCCAACGACAAGGCCGAGACCGTTGCGCTGTCGGGCTCGAGCGCCCTGGTGCGCCGTTCGGGCGGTACGCTGAACATCGAGTGCAAACAGGCCGGCTACCTGCCGGCCAGCGGTCAGGCGACCTCGCGCATCAACGGCGGCATGGTCGGCAACGTGGTTCTCGGCGGGCTGGTGGGCGCGGCGATCGATTCGGGCACCGGTGCGGGCTTCAACTATCCCAGCTGGATGCAACTGGTCTTCGGCGAGGTGCGCACCTTCGACCGCGGAGCACAGGTTGGCGAGCAGCCACTGGCGGGCGTTCGTGTCGGCACCACCGCGCTGGCCGCTGCGCCAGCAGCCGCCTTACCTGCAGCCGCCGCTCCGGGGGGCTCTGCGGCCACGCCCGTCGCCGCCAACACTTCCTCCACACCGCATGTGTCCATCGACGATCTCCGCGGCTTGCTGCCGAGCAAGCCATGAGCCGCGTACGCCAATCCGCTGCCCTCCGTAGCCTGGCCTTGCTGCTCACTTGCGGGGGTACCGGCGGCAGCGCAACTGCGCTGGAGCCCGATGTGCTTTTCGCCCGCGTTGCGCCCAGCGTCTGGTCGGTGCGCACGCTCGACGCACAGGAGCGCCCCTTGCAAACCGGCAGTGCGGTAGTGGTAGGGCCAGGCCGCCTGGTCACCAGTTGCCGTGTGCTGGCCAAGGCCAGCAGTGTCGTGGTGCGGCAGGACAATGTGAGCTACGGCGCCACGCTCGAATTTCCCGACCCGGTGCGGGATCTGTGCCAGCTCAGCGTGGCGCGCTTTCCCGCGCCGTCGGTCTCCTTCGCACCGCCCGGGCTGGCGCGGCCGGGTCAGCGGGTGTACGCAGTCGGCAATCCGAAAGGATTGGAGAACACGCTGTCGGAAGGCCTGTTGTCGGCGTTGCGCGCCGGTGAGGGTGAGGAGACGCGGCGTCTGCAGACCACCGTCACGGCCGCCCCCGGCGCAAGCGGTGGCGGCCTGTTCGACAGCGAAGGTCGATTGCTGGGCATCCTGGTGGCGGACACGTCTCCCGGCGTGCCGACGGGCTCGGCCATTCCAGCAGAGTTCGTGGCCGATTTGCCGTCGCGCGCACGCGCGGTACTCGAAGCGCGCGCAGCGTCGCCAGCAGCGGCCGGCACGGCCGCTGCAACGGCGATCGAGCCGTCGCGCCCTGCCGCCGAGAAGCTGACCGACGCCTTGCGACCGGGGCAGGCGCTCGAATACCGTCTTACCGACTACCTGACGGGCCAAAGCACCTCCGTGGTGTACCGGCTCGACCGCATCGTCGGAGACGAACTGCTGTTCAACGGCGGCAGTCGGGTCGAGAAGTCCGATGGGCGGGTCGTGTCGATCACAGCGCCAGCAGGCGGCTTCTACGATGCGTCCACGCCGCCGGGCGGTTGGGTGCGGAAAGACGTGCGTCCTGGCATGCGGTGGCATGCGGACTATGTGCCTTCTCAAGGCGGAAAGTGGCGCCATGATCTGGATTTCACCGTTGTCGGTGAGCGCTCGAAGACGATGGAGGGGGTCGAGCTGCGCTTGCTGCAGATCTCCTTCGAGGGATGGATCTACCCGCAGTTCGGAACCTTTTCGGTTCGCGCGGGCGTTCCGTTGTCCGGCGAACTCTTGTACAGCCCGGTGCTCGGTCGCGTGGTGCGCTTCGAATCCCGAACTCGGACCGGCGTGACACCCTCCAGGGAAACCTTCGAATTGGTCCGCGTGCTGCGCTGAACACCGGTGCGCGGGCCGGCTGAGGCCGCTGGCCTGCGATTAGCATCGGGTGCAACATTTCCAACATTCGCACGATGCCCTTCCTTCATCGCCAGCTGGCGCTCATCGCCACTGCCTCCGCATTGATCGCGGCCATGCCTGCCCAGGCACAGTCCACCGTTACCTTGTCCGGGCTGGCCGACGCCTTCATCGGCTCCATCCGGATGGCGGGTGCGCCCGGGCGCGTCGACCAGGTGGGGAGCGGCGGCCTCACGACTTCGTGGTTTGGCATGCGGGGTGTCGAAGACCTCGGTGGTGGGTTGTCCGCGACCTTCGTCCTGGCCTCTTTCATGCGGATCGACACCGGCGAATCCGGCCGTTTCAATGGCGACCCGTTTTTCACGCGTGACGCGAACGTGGGCCTCTCGGGCAGCCTGGGGTCGTTGCGGCTTGGCCGTGCCGCGGCACCGAATTTCATCCCGACCATCCTGACCAATCCCTTCGGCGATACCTCCGCGTTCTCGCCGCTGGTGTTGCATGCGAACGTGAACAACGCCGCATGGTTGCACCGCACCACGCCTTCGGACACGGGCTGGGGGAACCAGATGCTGTACACGACCCCCCGATTCGGCGGCCTGACGGCGACGCTCCAGTACCAGTTCGGCGAACAGCTCAGCACCACGGGCAACGACGGCAAGAAGAATGTCGGTCTGAGCGTTCTCTATTTCAACGGCCCGTGGTCGGCGACGGCCTATTACGAGCGCGATCAGGTGTCGAACTCGGGCACTTCGGCGCCGCTGACGACCGTCGTGGCGGGCATGGCCGTGCCGGAGACCAAGAAGGACTGGATGGTCGGCGGGTCGTACGACCCCGGTTTCGCCAAGTTCTTCGTGACGTATGGCGGTGCCAAGACCGAGGTCGCCGACTACGATGCCAGGACGACATCGCTGGGCGTGTCGGTGCCGGTGGGCGCCGGCGCCATTCTGGCGGCCATTGCCCGCACCAAGGTCGAAGGCGCCTACGACGGCAGTCGCACGACGGGCAGCGTCGGCTACGACTACTTTCTGTCGAAGCGCACCGACCTGTACGCGGTGCTCATGCAGGACCGGATCACGGACCGGAGCCACGGCAACAGCGTCGGCCTGGGCATGCGCCACCGCTTCTGACCGTTGCCTGGTCCCGCTGGCCCCGGGCTGGCAGGGAACTTGCCCGGAGCCCGCCTTTCGTCATAGAATCGCGGGCTTCGCAGCGTTTTGGCAGCCCCGCGGCGAAGTGTGCGAGCCGGTTCCGGTTCGCGATCCCCCACCTAAGAGATTCCCACCAGAGGAAAACCGACCGTGGAAAAGGGCACAGCCACACCAACTCCGGTTGGGCAAACCAAAGTCGAAAGATACTCATGAAAACGTTCAGCGCAAAACCCGCTGACGTGACGCACGAGTGGTTTGTGATTGACGCGACCGACAAGGTCCTCGGACGAGTAGCCAGCGAAGTTGCTCTCCGTTTGCGCGGCAAACACAAGGCCATTTACACGCCTCACGTCGATACCGGTGACTTCATCGTCATCATCAACGCAGCCCAGCTGCGCGTCACCGGCGCCAAGTCGATCGACAAGGTGTACTACCGTCACTCGGGTTACCCGGGCGGCATCAGTGCCACCAACTTTCGCGACATGCAGAACAAGTTCCCGGGCCGTGCCCTGGAAAAGGCCGTCAAGGGCATGCTGCCCAAGGGTCCGCTTGGCTACGCCATGATCAAGAAGCTCAAGGTGTACGGCGGCGCGGAACATCCGCACACCGCACAACAGCCCAAGGTCCTGGAAATCGCAGGCTTGTCCACCAATGCCCAACGTGAGGCCGCCAAATGATCGGTGAATGGAACAACGGCACCGGCCGTCGCAAATCCAGCGTCGCCCGTGTGTTCATGAAAAAGGGCACCGGCAAGATCACGGTCAACGGCAAGGACATCCAGGCCTATTTCGGCCGTGAGACGTCCATCATGATCGCCAAGCAGCCGCTGTTCTTGACGAACAACGTCGAAGCTTTCGACATCATGATCAACGTGGCCGGCGGCGGCGAATCGGGCCAAGCCGGCGCAGCGCGCCACGGCATCACCCGCGCCCTGATCGACTACGACGCGACGCTCAAGCCGGTGCTGAGCCAGGCGGGCTTCGTGACGCGCGATGCGCGTGAAGTCGAGCGTAAGAAGGTCGGTCTGCACTCTGCCCGCCGCCGCAAGCAATTCTCGAAGCGCTGATCTTCGCTGCTGCGCCACTGCATGGCGGCGTTGCAAATCCTCGCCGGACGGGAGTCCGGCTCCGGTTTGCGCCTTGCCCTGCAGCGGCTCGCGACGCGAATATCCGCACTTCGTACGTGCTGAAAGCCGCCCCTCGGGGCGGCTTTCTTGCTATTGAAGTAGCATTGAAGTCATTGGCCGCCCGAATCGGCCCACCCCCCACAGGAGTAAGCCATGAGCGCTGTTGCCGAAACCATCCAGATCCCGACCCAGATGCCCGAGCCGATCGTCTTCACCGACAGCGCGGCCGCCAAGGTGGCCGATCTGATCGCCGAAGAGGGCAACCCCGAGCTCAAGCTGCGGGTGTTCGTGCAGGGCGGCGGTTGCTCCGGCTTCCAGTACGGCTTCACCTTCGACGAGATCACCAACGAAGACGACACGACCATGACCAAGAACGGCGTGTCGCTGTTGATCGATGCGATGAGCTACCAGTACCTGGTCGGCGCCGAGATCGACTACAAGGAAGACCTTCAGGGCGCGCAGTTCGTGATCAAGAACCCGAACGCCACCAGCACCTGCGGCTGCGGCTCGAGCTTCTCGGCCTGATGGCTGGATGCTGCTGACCCAGCGTCCTCGATAAGCCGCCTCCGGGCGGCTTTTTGCTGCCCGTCGTTCTTCCCATCTTCCTGCTTTCTCATGACGCCAGAGGCCATCCCCGTCGCCCCCGTCCGCAAGAGCCTTCTCTGGCTCGTCGCCGTCGGCTTCTTCATGCAGACGCTCGACGCGACCATCATCAACACGGCCCTGCCGGCCATGGCCGCCGGCCTGGGCGTCAGCCCGCTGCGCATGCAGTCCGTCGTGGTGGCCTATTCGCTGACCATGGCGATGCTGATCCCGGCATCGGGCTGGATCGCCGATCGCTTCGGCACGCGGCGCATCTTCTTCTCGGCGATCGTGCTGTTCGTCCTCGGCTCGGTCGCCTGTGCGCTCTCGCAAGGCCTCGGCCAGCTCGTGGCCGCCCGGGTGGTGCAGGGGCTCGGCGGCGCGCTGCTGCTGCCGGTGGGGCGCCTGGCACTGCTGCGCACGGTGCCCCGGGCGGACTTCCTCCAGGCGATGAGCTTTGTCGCCATCCCCGGGCTGATCGGGCCACTGCTCGGTCCCACGTTGGGCGGCTGGCTGGTGCAGTACGCGTCGTGGCACTGGATCTTCCTGATCAACGTGCCGGTCGGCCTGCTGGGCTGCATCGCGACGCTGCGGTTCATGCCGGACCTCCGCGGCGCCGTGCTCCGGCGTTTCGATGCCACCGGCTATGCCATGCTGGCGTTCGGCATGGTGGCGATTTCGCTCGCGCTCGACGGCGTGGCTGAACTCGGGCTTCGGCAGGTGAGCGTGTTTGTGCTGCTGGTGTTCGGCTTTGCCAGCCTGACGGCCTATTGGCTGCAGGCGGCGCGCAAGCCTGATCCGCTGTTCTCGCCCGTGCTGTTCAAGGTGCCGACGCTCAGCATCGGCCTGCTCGGCAACCTGTTCTCTCGCCTGGGCAGCGGCTGCATGCCCTTTCTCGTGCCGCTGCTGCTGCAGGTGTCGATGGGCTACTCGCCCTTGCACGCGGGCCTGATGATGTTGCCCATCGCAATGGCGGGCATGGCGATGAAGCGCTTCACCACGCCGCTCATCACGCACTTCGGCTACCGCCGGGTGCTGGTCGCCAATACCGCGCTGGTCGGCGTCACGATGGGCTGTTTTGCGCTGACGGCGCCGGGGCAGCCGGTCGCGCTGCACATCGTCCTGCTGCTCTGCTTCGGGGCCGTGAACTCGCTGCAGTTCACGGCGATGAACACCGTCACGCTGCGCGATCTCGACAGCAGCATGGCCAGCAGCGGCAACAGCCTGCTGTCGATGGTCCAGATGCTGGCGATGAGCCTGGGCGTGGCGGCCGCCAGCTCGGTCCTCGGCGGCTATACGGGCATCTTCGGCGGTGCCGCGCCCGTCGATACCCTGCATGCCTTCCAGGCCACGTTCGCGACCATGGGCCTGATCACACTCGCCTCGGCGTTGATCTTCTGGCACCTGCCACCCGAAGCGCGAGCCGTGCAGCCTCCGCAGCCCGAGGTCTCGGGGCACGGCTGAGCGCCCTGCAGCAGGGCGTCAGGCGGGGTAGAGCGCGCCCAGCACCCGTGCGCCCCGCGCGCCGGTCACGCTCGCCAGGTTGCCGGGCTCCCGCCGGACCGTGGCCCGGGCCAGCCAGGCGAAGGCCGCGGCCTCGACCTGCTGCGGCGGCAGGCCGCGTTCAGCGGAGGCGCACACGATCAGTTTGGGCAGCAGGGCGGCCAGGCGCGCCATGAGGTGGTCGTTGAGCGCGCCGCCGCCGCAGACGATCAGTGCCGTCGCGTCGCCGCCGTACAGGCGCACGTCGTGCGCGCACGCGGATGCCGTGAGCTCGGTGAGCGTGGCCTGCACGTCGACCGGGGCCAGGGCCGTGTCGCCCAGCACGGCGTCGAGCCAGCCAGGGTGGAACAGGTCGCGGCCGGTGCTCTTGGGGGGCAGTTGCGCGAAGAAGGGCTCGGCGCGCAGCCGCGCCAGCAACAGCGGGTCGACGCGGCCGCTGGCCGCCCACCGGCCGCCGTCGTCGAAAGGCCGGCCGGTGTGCAGGCGGCACCAGTGGTCCATCAAGGCGTTGCCGGGGCCGCAGTCGAAACCGAGCACCGTGCCACCGTCGGCAGGCAGCACGCTCAGGTTCGAGATACCGCCGATGTTCAGGACCGCGAGGGTCTGGTGCGCCTGGCCGAACACGGCGCGGTGAAAGGCGGGCACCAGCGGCGCGCCTTGACCGCCGGCCGCCAGGTCGCGGCTGCGGAAGTCCGCCACCACCTCGATGCCGCACAGCTCGGCGAGCAGGGCGGGGTTGTTCAGCTGCAGCGTGTAGCCGACGCCGTCGACCACGCCGGGCTGGTGCCGAACGGTCTGGCCGTGGGCGCCGATCGCCGTGACGTCGGCGGGCGAGCAGGCGGCGTCGTCCAGCAGTTGCCGCACCACGTCGGCATAGAGGCGCGCCAGGCCGTTGGCTGCCAGGGCCGCGCGGTGCAATTCGTTCTGGCCCGGCGTGTTGAGCGCCAGCAATTCGGCACGCAGATCGTCGGGAAAGGGCGCGCTGGCATGCGCCAGCACGGCGATGCACCCCCCGCCGAAGTCGGCCATGACGCCATCGACCCCATCGAGCGAGGTGCCCGACATCAGGCCGATGAAGCGTTCGGCCATGCGCGCTCAGCGAGGCGTCGGGGAGCGGCTCAGTCGGCGCTCGCCTGGACCACCGAGAAGGCGGCGGCCAGCTCGCGGCGCGTGGCGATCGCCTGGCGCTCGAAGACCGGGCGCACCGCAGCGCTGATCGGCGTGCCGCCGTCTTGCTGCGCGATGTTGGCCGGGTTGGTGTACTCGCCGTTCACACGGAACTCGAAGTGCAGATGCGGGCCCGTGGCCCAGCCGGTGGACCCGACCGCGCCGATGAACTGGCTCTGGCTTACGGCCTGACCAACCTTCACGTCGATGCGGCTGAGGTGCGCATAGACGGTTTCCTGGTTGCTGCGGTGCTTGACGATGATGATGTTGCCGTAGCCGTTCTGCCGGCCGGCGTATTCCACCACGCCGTCGCCGACGGCCCGCACCGCAGTGCCGGTCGGTGCCGCGAAATCGATGCCGTTGTGCTGGCGCCAGGTGTTCTGGATGGGGTGGATCCGCATCGCGAAGCCGCTCGAGATGCGCGAGAACTCGACCGGCGACGACAGGTAGGCGCGCAGCAGGCTGTCGCCGTTCGGGCGGTAGTAGCCGCCCTTCTTGCCGGGTTCCTGGAACCACATCGCCTGGTAGATCTTGCCGTTGCTCTCGAACTCGGCCGACAGCACCCGGCCGCTGCGCAGCGACTGGCCGTCGGCCTCGAAGGTTTCGTAGACCACGGCGAAACGGTCGCCCTTGCGCAGTGCGCGGAAGTCGACGTCGGCGGAGAAGATGTCTGCCAGCTGGCTGGCGACCGCATCGGGGATGCGGGCCTCATCGGTCGCGGCAAAGAGCGAGCTGCGCACCACGCCGCTGGCGAGCCGGCTCGCGGCCGTGAGCCGGTCGGCCTCGGTGCGGATTGTGAAGCCCTTGCCGCTGGTGTCGCGGGCGATCACCAGGCGTTTGAAGCCGCCATCACCGTCGGGAATCCAGCGTGCGCTCAGGCGTTGCAGGGTGTTGTCGCGGGCGGCTTCGGCCGTCACCGAGCGGCCGGTCCGGTTGAACAAGGCACCCCGTGCTTCGGCATTGCCGCGCACGAAGGCCGCCGCGGCCGGGTCGGCGATGCCCAGGCGCTTGAGCAGCGCGTCGATGGTGTCGCTGGCCCGGGTCAGTTCCGTGCGGAAAAGTGTGAAGTCGTGTGTGTCGAGCGCCTCGACCTGATCGGCATAGGCCAGAGGCTGAACGGCTTCGAGCACTTGCCGGACCGGCAGGTCGGCCACGTCCGGGCCGAGCGATGCCACGGCGAAGGCGCCGCCACCTGCACACAGCAGGAGCGCGCCAATCGCGGCACTGATCTGCTTCGGATAGGTGCGGAAGGTATGTGCGACACGGGAAGCCAGCAGCTCCTCGGCAGCGAGAATGGCGTTGATCAACGTCTTAAAGCCCTGTTTCGGTTCGGCGGGTCCTCAGCACTGAACTCGCGTGGCGAGGCTGTAGGACGGAGCGGAAGAAAAGCGCCGCTTAGAATCCGACGCTTGGAAAGTCGGGCTGAGTATAGCTTCGGCCATACGCAAAACTGCCAAAAAAACCCAATGAAGCCCGAGTTTGTTACAAGCCAAAGTCTTTCCGATGCTGTAGGACGTGCGCTCGACATCTCCCTGCGGGGGGCTGACGAGTTGCTCCCCCAAGAGGAATGGGTGCGCAAACTGCAGCGTGCCGAGGCCAGCGGCGTCCCTTTGCGCATCAAATTGGGGCTCGATCCGACGGCGCCGGACATCCACATCGGTCACACGGTGGTCTTGAACAAGCTGCGTCAGCTGCAGGATCTGGGCCACACCGTCATTTTCCTGATCGGCGACTTCACCAGCACCATCGGCGACCCGTCCGGCCGCAACAGCACCCGTCCGCCGTTGACCCGCGAGCAGATCGAGGCCAACGCCCAGACCTACTACCGCCAGGCCAGCCTGGTGCTGGACCCGGCGCGCACAGAAATTCGCTACAACTCCGAGTGGAGCGACCCGCTGGGGGCGCGCGGCATGATCCAGCTGGCCGCCAAGTACACCGTGGCGCGGATGATGGAGCGCGACGACTTCACCAAACGCTTCAAGGCCGGCCAGTCGATCTCGGTGCATGAGTTCCTGTACCCGCTGATGCAGGGCTACGACTCCGTGGCGCTCAGGTCGGACCTGGAACTCGGCGGCACGGATCAGAAGTTCAACCTGCTCGTCGGGCGACATCTCCAGCAGGAATACGGCCAGGAGCCGCAGTGCATACTCACTATGCCGCTGCTGGAGGGCCTGGACGGCGTTGAGAAGATGTCCAAGAGCAAGGGCAACTACATCGGCGTCACCGAGGAGCCGAACACCATGTTCGCCAAGGTATTGTCGATTTCCGACGACCTGATGTGGCGCTGGTACACACTGCTGAGCTTCCGTTCGATCGCCGAGATTGAATCGCTGAAGGCCGAAATCGCCGGGGGCCGCAACCCCAAGGACGCGAAGGTGGCCCTGGCGAAGGAAATCACCGCGCGCTTCCACAGCGTGGCCGCGGCGGAAGTTGCCGAACAGGACTTCGCGAACCGCAGCAAGGGCGGCGTGCCCGACGAGATTCCGGAGGTGACGCTGTCGGGTGCCCCGCTGGGCATTGCGCAACTGCTCAAGCAGGCCGGCTTGGCGCCGTCGACCTCGGAAGGCAACCGCCTGATCGATGGCGGCGGCGTGCGCGTCGATTCGGCCGTCGTGAGCGACAAGGGCCTCAAGCTGCCGGCCGGCAGCTACGTGGTGCAGGTCGGCAAGCGCAAGTTCGCGCGGGTGCTGCTGGGCTGAAGCGCACCGGCGCTCAGCGGACCTCGATCGTCACGCGCCGGTTGCGCGGCTCCTCGACCTCGTCGGCGGTCGGAACGATCAGATTGCGTTCGCCCCGGCCGACCGCCTGGATGCGGCTGGCGGGAAAACCGCGGTCCGCGAACATCTGACGCACTTCCTGGGCGCGTCGGCGCGACAGGTCATCGTTGCGTTCCAGTGTGCCCATCGTGTCGGTGTGGCCGGTCACCACGATTTCACCGCCGTTGCGCGCGGCGGCGGCGGCCAGCGCTTCGCTCATCGTGACTTGCGATTCGGGCGTCAGAGCCGTTTCGCCGGCACTGAAATAGAGGGTGTAGCGCTGGGGCGGCGGCGGCACCATGTCGAACAGGCTGCGATTTTCAGCTTCGATGCGCGCCGGATCGGCCTGGTCGACCACCGGCGCACCGGTGTTGTTGCGGCTGGCGGTGGCTCGCTGATACGGCTTGCCCAGTACCTCTTCGCCGCCATTGGAACGGACCACCACGGCCGATGGTCGGCCATCGGCCTGCGGAAGGAGCACGACGCGGGTGCCGCTGGACGAGCACGCCGCGATCAGAAAGCTGGTAAAGACAGTGGTAGCGAGTCGGTGGAAGGTCACGGTTGGGCGTCGGCCTGCACGATGAAGTCGGTGCCGCGGATGCCGATGGTAGCCGTCTGGGTCTCGACGCGGACCGCATCAGGCTGCTTTTTGCCGATCAGGCCCGTGATCATGCGCATCGAGCCGCGCAGCAGGGACACCAACAGGCCGCCATCCTGGGTGGTGGCGTCGAAATGGAATTCCTTCACGTCCAGCCGCGATGAGGGGCCGACCACCATCGTCGTACCGTCGCGCAGCACCACGCTCGCGGCCGAGTCCGTACCGGTGAGCACGCGGTCGATGGGCATCAGCACGTCGCCGGGCGATGCGGCGCGCTGGGCGCCGGAGGCGCTGAGCAACTGCACGTCGCCGCGCACCGCCTTGATGGTGCCGGCCTGGAGTTCGGGCGGTGTGGCCGTCGCCTGCGCGAACGCGGCGCCGCTGGCCAGGGCAAGGATGCACAGAAGGGTCGGGATCCGATGGTTCATGGTCACTCCTGGAACGGTGTCGCCACGAGGCGAGGCCCGGCATGGTACGCGACCGCATCGCCGCGTTGATCAGGTCGCGATAATTCAGCTCCCTTGTGCGGTCTAGTACCGCTTTTCCCTCTGCCCATGCCTGCTCCTGCACCTTCTTCATCTCTTCGCTGGAGCCCCAAGGCCTTGCTGCGCGTCTCGGTCGCCGTTGCGTTGGTGACCATCGTGCTCAAAGGGGCGGCGGGCTACGTGACCAATTCCATGGGCCTGATCTCGGACGCCATGGAGTCCTTCGTCAACCTCGCCAGCGCGATGTTTGCACTGGCCATGGTGACGATCGCCGCCCGCCCGGCGGACGAAGACCATCCGTACGGGCATCACAAGGCGGAGTACTTCTCGTCCGGTTTCGAAGGCATCCTGATCATCGGTGCGGCGCTGGCCATCGGGTGGGCGGCCATCGTGCGGCTGATGTCGCCGCAGCCCATCGAACAACTCGGCTGGGGCCTGGCGCTGTCGATCGTCAGCTCGATGCTGAACGCGGCGCTGGCCGTCGCGATGTTCCGTGCGGCGCGCGCGCACCGATCCATCGCACTCGAAGCCGACGGCCGGCATCTGGTCACCGACGTGTGGACCTCGGCCGCCGTGGTGATCGGGATCGTCGCGGTGCACTTCACCGGCTGGCTGTGGCTCGATCCGCTGCTGGCCATCGGGGTCGCGCTGAACATCGTGCGCGAGGGCGCGCACCTGGTCTGGCGTTCGTCGCAAGGCCTGATGGACCAGGCGCTGGATGCGCCGTCGCTCGCCGCGATCGACGCCGCGCTCGCGCGCTTTTCCGAGCAGGCCGACGGCGCGCAGCTGCGCTTCGACGACATCGTCACACGCAGCGCGGGACGCCGCCGTTTTGCCGACCTGCACATGCACGTTCCCGGCGATTGGTCGCTGCAGCGCGCGGCGGGGCTGCGCGATGCGCTCGAGCAATCGCTGATGGATGCGGTGCCGGGCCTGCGCGTCACCATCCAGCTGCTGCCGCTCAACATGGAAGCGCGCGCGGTGCGCATGGGGGAGCATGAATGAAAGCCGTGCTGCAACGCGTGCGCGAAGCGCGGGTGGAGATCGCCGGCGAAACCGTCGGCGCGATCGGTGCAGGCCTGCTGGTGCTGCTGTGCGCCGAGCGCGGCGACACCGATGCGGTGGCCGACCGGATGCTCGCCAAGATCCTCAAGCTGCGCATCTTCTCGGACGACGCCGGCAAGATGAACCGCAGCGTGCAGGACATCGGCGGCGGCCTGCTCGTCGTGAGCCAGTTCACCCTGGCCGCGGACGTGAGCGGCGGCAACCGACCGAGCTTCACGCAGGCGGCCGCACCCGATGAAGGGCGGCGTCTCTACGACCTGTTCGTGGCGCAGGCGCGCGCTGCGCATCCCGTCGTGGCGACCGGCGTGTTCGCCGCCGACATGCAGGTGCACCTGGTCAACGACGGCCCCGTGACGATCCCGCTGCAGATGACGGCGTAGCGCCGTCGCGTCTACTTGCCGTAGGGGCTGCGGATGCCCATTTCGGCGAGGATCTCGATCTCGTAGGCCTCCATCTCGTCGGCGTCGGCATCGCCGGTCTCATGGTCCCAGCCCTGTGCGTGCAACGTGCCGTGCACCAGCAGGTGTGCGTAGTGGTCGGCCAGCGTCTTGCGGTTCTCCTTCGCCTCGCGTGCCACCACCGGCGCGCACAGCACCAGGTCGGCCATCACCACCGGCGCCTGCGCGTAGTCGAAGGTCAGCACGTTGGTCGCGTAGTCCTTGCCACGGAATTCGCGGTTGAGCTGCTGGCCTTCTGCCGCATCGACGATGCGCACGGTGATCTCGCCGTCGATGTCCAGCGCATGCCGGATCCAGCGCGTGACGCGGTGCCGTGGCAGCGCGGCGCGGTGCCGCTCCACGCCGGTGAAGCGCCCGAACTGCAGCGACAGCGACAGCGCCGGCAGCGCCATCACTCGGCTCCCGCGCGTTTGCGCTGGCCGTCGTAGGCATCGACGATGCGCGCCACCAGCGGATGCCGCACCACGTCCGCACTGCTGAAGCGCGTGATCGCGATGCCCTTCACGCGCTTGAGCACGCGCTCGGCGTCGATCAGCCCCGACAACTGCGACTTCGGCAGGTCGATCTGGCTCACGTCGCCGGTGACGACGGCCTTGGCGCCGAAGCCGATGCGCGTGAGGAACATCTTCATCTGCTCGGGCGTGGTGTTCTGCGCCTCGTCGAGGATGACGAAGGCGTTGTTGAGCGTGCGCCCGCGCATGAAGGCCAGCGGCGCAATCTCCAGCGCGTTGCGCTCGAAGGCCTTCTGCACCTTGTCGTAACCCATCAGGTCGTACAGCGCGTCGTACAGCGGGCGCAGGTAGGGGTCGATCTTCTGGTTCAGGTCGCCCGGCAGGAAGCCGAGCCGCTCGCCCGCCTCGACCGCCGGGCGGGTCAGCACGATGCGCTGCACCGCGCTGCGCTCCAGCGCATCGACCGCGCAGGCCACGGCAAGGTAGGTCTTGCCCGTGCCCGCCGGGCCGATGCCGAAGGTGATGTCGTGCTTGGCGATGTGGTCGAGGTAGGCCGCCTGGGTCGGCGTGCGGGCTCGCAGGTCGGCACGGCGCGTGACCAGCATCGGGCCGGCCTCGCCGTTCTCGGTCATGCCCGAGTCGCTGGCCAGCGTGAGCTGCACGACAGCCGGGTCGATCGGCCGCTCGGCGATCTCGTACAGCGCCTGCAGCACCTCCATCGCCTGGTCGGCGATGGCCTTCGGGCCTTCGACCTTGAACTGCTCGTGGCGGTGCGCGATCGTCACGCCCAGCGTGTCCTCGATGCGGCGCAGGTGCTCGTCGAGCGGCCCGCACAGGTGGCCGAGGCGCACGTTGTTGAGGGGCTTGAAGGTGTGGCGAACGATCAAAGGATAATTCCGGCTCTTGAAGGGACACCCATGATAGGCAAATTGACCGGCACGCTGGCCGAACGCAATCCACCGCAGGTGGTGGTCGACTGCAACGGCGTCGGTTACGAGGTCGACGTGCCGATGAGCACCTTCTACAACCTGCCGCACACCGGCGAGCGCGTGTCGCTGCTGACGCACTTCGTGGTGCGCGAAGACGCGCAGATTCTCTACGGTTTCGGCACCCACCAGGAACGTGCCGCCTTCCGCCAGCTCATCAAGATCTCCGGCATCGGCCCGCGCATGGCGCTGGGCGTGCTGTCGGGCCTGAGCGTCGGCGAGCTGTCGCAGATCGTCACGCTGCAGGACGCCGGCCGGCTGGTGAAGATCCCCGGCATCGGCAAGAAGACCGCCGAGCGGCTACTGCTCGAACTCAAGGGCAAGCTGGGCGCCGACATCGCGCTGCCCGCGCACGCCGCGACCGATGCGCAGGCCGACATCCTGCAGGCGCTGATCGCGCTGGGTTACAGCGACAAGGAAGCCTCGGCCGCGCTGAAGGCCCTGCCGAAGGACGCGAGCGTGAGCGACGGCATCAAGCTGGCGCTGCGGGCGCTCGCGAAATAGGCGCACCGCATCGGCCGGCCACCGTCAATTGGCGCGGCGGCCAATCTCGAGCAGGCGGTTGTCCGGCAGGCCGAAATAGTCGGACGCCCGCGCCGCATTGCGCTGCAGCATGCCGAAGAGCGCCCTGCGCAGCACGCCCAGCCCCGGGAGCCGGCCCAGGCCCAGCGACGCGCGCGAGGTGAAGTACGAGGTCGACATGGACTCGATGCTCAAGCCGCGCTGATAGGCCATCAGCCGCAGGTATTCGGGAACGGCGGGGTCTTCCATGAAGCCATGGTGGGCCGTCACGCGCCAGAAGCCGTGTGCAAGCTGCTCGACCTCCAGCCGGTCGGCGGGGTACACGCGGGGCACGGGGCGCGTCCGCACGCACAGGACGATCACCCGCTCGTGCAGCACCTGGTTGTGCTTCAGGTTGTGCAGCAACGCATGCGGCACGCTGTTCGCGTCGGCCGTCATGAAGACGGCGGTGCCGTGCACGCGGTGCGGCATGTCGGCGGCCAGCGCGTCGATGAAGGGGGTCAGTGCGATGCGCTCCTCGGCCGCAGCCTGCTCGGTCACGTGCCGGCCCTTGGCCCAGGTCGTGAAGACGACCATCACCGCCGCCGCCACCACCAGCGTGAGCCAGCCGCCTTCCGCGATCTTCAGGCTGTTGGCCATGATGAAGGTCAGGTCGACCAAGGCGAAGAGGCCCACGCCGATGCCCACGGCCACGCGGTTCCAGCGCCAGAGGCGCCACGCCACCACACCTGCCAGCAGCGTGGTGGTCAGCATGGTCACCGACACCGCGATGCCATAGGCAGCGGACAGTGCCCCCGAACTGCGAAAGGCCAGTACCAACAGCAGGACGCCCGCCATCAGCAACCAGTTCACCGTCGGCAGATAGACCTGGCCAATGGCCGAGACCGATGTCTGCACGATGCGCATGCGCGGCAGGTAGCCCATGTGCATCGCGTGCGCGGTCATCGAGAACGCACCGGAAATCACCGCCTGGGAGGCGATGACGGTCGCGCAGGCCGCCAGCGCCACCATCGGCAGCGTGGCCCAGGCGGGAAAGAGGCGGAAGAAGGGGTTGTCGATGGCCGTCGGGTCGGCCAGCACCAGGGCGCCCTGGCCGAAGTAGTTGAGCACCAGTGCCGGGAGCGCGATGAAGGTCCAGGCCATGCGGATCGGCGTGGCGCCGAAGTGCCCCATGTCCGCATACAGCGCCTCGCCGCCCGTGAAGGCCAGAAACACCGCGCCCAGCACGCCCAGCGACTGCGCCCGGTGCGTGAGCAGGAACTGCAACGCCCAGCGTGGGTCGATGGCTTCGAGCACCTGCGGGTTCCGGCTGATGTGGGCGACGCCGGAAACGGCCAGCACACCGAACCACAGCAGCATCACCGGGCCGAAGACGCGGCCGACCGATGCCGTGCCCTTGCGCTGCACCAGGAAGAGCCCGATGAGGACCACCAGCGTGATCGGCACCACGTAGGGCTTGAAGACGGGCGTGGCGACCTCCAAGCCCTCCACCGCCGACAGCACCGAGATGGCTGGTGTGATCAGGCTGTCGCCGTAGAACATCGCGGCACCGACGAGCCCCAGCGCGGCGATGGCCTTCCAGGCCCAGGGCCGTGCGCCGCCCTTCTCGAGCGCCTGGCCGGCCAGGCCCTGCAAGGCCAGGATGCCGCCTTCGCCGTCGTGGTCGGCGCGCAGCACGAATACCACGTACTTCAGCGTGACGACCAGCATCAGCCCCCACAGCACCAGCGACAACAGTCCGAGCACGGCGCCCCGGTCCAGCGCGACGCCATGCGCCGGGCTCAGGCATTCCTTGAAGGCGTAGAGCGGCGAGGTGCCGATGTCGCCGAACACCACCCCCAGCGCGGCCACCATCAGCACGGATTTCGCGGACCGTCCGTCTTTCATGGCACCCACCAGTAGCGCAATGCGTGGAAGAAGACCGGTGCAGCGAAGATCACCGAGTCGAGCCGGTCGAGCATGCCGCCGTGGCCCTCGATCATGTGGCCCCAGTCCTTCACGCCGCGGTCGCGCTTGATGGCCGACATGACCAGCCCGCCGAAGAAGCCCATCAGGCAGATGGTGAGCGCCATCAGCGCGGCCTGCCACGGCGTGAAGGGCGTGGCCCAGGACAGCGCGGCACCCAGTGCCGTGGCGCTTGCCACGCCGCCGATCAGTCCTTCCCAGGTCTTCGACGGCGACAGCTCGGGCGCCACCTTGCGCTGGCCCAGCAGCTTGCCCCACACGTACTGCAGCACGTCGCTGCCTTGCACCACGATCACCAGGAAGGCGATCAGCAGCAGGTTGCGGCCTTCGAAGCCGGGGATCTGCAGCGTGAGCAATGCCGGTACGTGGCTGATGCAGAACACCGACACCATCAGCCCCCATTGGATCTTCGAGGTGCGTTCCAGAAAACGCTGCGTATCGCCCCCCACCGCCGCGAGGATGGGCAGCACGAGGAAGGCGTAGACCGGGATGAAGATCGCGTACAGCCCGTACCAGTCGATCCAGATGAGGAAGTACTGCACCGGCAGCGCGATGAAGAAGGCGACCGCGATGGCGGCGTGGTCGCCGCGCCGGGTGTAGGCCAGGCTCATGAACTCGCGCAGCGCATAGAACGAGATCAAGTAGAACAGCACGATCACGCCGCCCTTGCCGAAGGCGAAGGACAGGCCGATGACCGCCACCATCACCCACCATGCATTGACGCGCGCGTTGAGGTTGTCGATCACCGAATGCGGCTGGCCGTGTGCCACGCGCCACTTCAGAAGGGCGCCGATGGCCGAGGCGAGCACGAGCACCCCGAAGACGCCGCCGAAGAGCATCAGCGTGGTGTGGGTCGAAGCGGAGATGTTCATGGGCTTCAGTCTTCCGCCTTGTCGTATTCGGGGCGCAGGTCGAGCATCGCGGCGCGGGCGCGCGCGATGAAGGCGTTCTTGTCCTCGCCTTCGGCCAGCACCAGCGGCGTGCCGTAGCGCACCGTGCAGGCCAGCGGAATCGGCACCAGCGCGCCCTTGGGCAGCACGCGTTTCAGGTTCTCGATCCACACCGGCACCAGCCGCACCTGCGGGCAGGCGCGCGCCAGGTGGAACAGCCCGCTCTTGAGCGGCAGCAGGATGTCGTCGCCGGTGTTGCGCGTGCCTTCGGGAAACATGATGAGCGAGTCGCCCGACTGCAGCGCCTCGGTCATCTGCTCGACCGGGTTGGGCGCACCCGCCGTGGTGCCGCCGTCGCGCCGGATCATCAGCGCGTTGAACACGTCGACGCCGATGAAGCGCCGCATCGACGAGGCCTCCCAGTAGTCCTGACCCGCGACCGGCCGCGTCAGCGCGCGCAGGTCGGCCGGCAGCGTGGCCCACAGCAGCACGAAGTCGCCGTGGCTGGTGTGGTTGGCGAAGTAGAGCGTCTGCTCGGCCTTGGGTGTGGTGCCCGACCAGATGGCGCGCACGCCGGTCAGCAGCCGCGCGGCCAGCACGATCGACCAGGCCGAGACGACGGCCGCCGCGTGGCGCAGGCCGCTGCGAGGAAGGGAACTCATGGTGACGAAGCTTCTTCTTGGGAGGGAGAGAGGAGGGGTCAGCGCAAGTCCTGCGTGAGCAGGGCCAGCAGGAACATCGCGCTCTGGCAGGCGACGGCGATGCCGTGGCGCTGCATCAACTGGCGCGCGCCCTGCACCCGATCGGCCAGCGCGCGCGGCGCGTCGGGTGCCTCCGATGCCTGACGCAGGTCCAGCTTCTGCAGGGCCACGTCGAGCGTGCTCAGCGACGGGATCGCGCCGCTCGCCAACCCATCGAACAGCCCCACGTCGAGCCGCAGCCGCAGCGCCATGTAGCGCTCGAAGATGCCGATGATCGCGACCGCGCCGAAACCCATGCAGGAGAGCATCGACAGCGATCGTCCCGTCAACGCCAGCACACCGAGCGAGACCAGGCTCAGCCCCAGCCCCCAGGCCGCGATGACGCCGGCCGCCTGCAGCAGGCGAGCCGTGGCGGTGCAGAGGGCGCGTTCGTGGTCGGTCATGGCGTGCGAGTGTGCCGTGTCGCGTGGTCGAGTGCCTGCTGCCACGCGCTGCGCAGCACGATCTGCGGCCGCGCGCGGCGCACCTGCGCTTCGGCATCGACCACGCTGCTCGCGCCGCCATGCAGCCGCAGCCAGGCGATGGTGGCCGCGGCGCTGCGCGAGAAGCCGAGTGCGCAGCACACCCACACGGTGTGGCCGGCGCGGCGTTGTGCCTCGATGACGTGGGCAGCGCGGCGCAGGCGATGCGGCGGCGGCACGACCAGGTCGAGCATCGGCACACAGCGCGCGCCGTCGATGCGCGGCAGTTGCAACTCGGCGCACAGGCTCACCAGCCGAGGCTGACCGGCCGAGATCCATTCTTCGCGCGTCGGGATGCGACCCAGCCGCAGCCCCGGCGCCACCTCGACCGAGGCCGGCAGGCGCCGCGTCCAGGCCCAGGCGTTGATCGCCGCGCCGAGCCGGTAAGGCGCGAACAGCCAACGCGCCGCCCAGCGCATGCGGCCATGGCCGTCCATCTGGAAGCCGCGTGCGCCGAGGGCCACGTAGTTGAGCGCGACCAGGGCGAGCGACGCAGCGGGCCAGCACAGCCACAAGCCGAACCCGCCGATAGCCAGTGCGACGACGAGAAAGATCAGCGCGCCGACGCCGTAGAAACTTGCCAGCTTCCAGCGCTGCGGATCACGCGTGACCCGCCATCCCTGCCGGATCGACGCCACCCGTTCCAGCGGCCACAGCCACACGCACACCAGGCCGAGCAACGCGCCGGTCGGGATGTCGATGAAGTGGTGCTGCCAGGTCGTGAGCACCGACGCGCAGATGGCAAAGGCCCACACGTGCAACACCAGTCGCGCCCATAGCGGACGGATGAATTGCCGGTACCAGTCCCACAGGATCACGGCCAGCGCGATGTGCAGCGACGGCGCCTGGTTGAAGGGCTGGTCGAAGCCGCGCAGCGCATCGAAGAGAAAGGCCGGCGCGCCGCTGACCGCCGGCTGGCCGAAGCTGAAGCGCAGCGGCCACGCCACGAAGCAGCTCACCGCGATGACGGTGGCGGTGACCAGGCGCAGCGCGTGTCGGTCCATCGTGTGTCGGTCGCGCGCGAGGAAGAGCGACAGGGCGTAGAAGACGTTGATGGTCCAGTACGGGAAGATGGTCCACGGCCAGAAAGGAATGCCACGTTCCCAGCCGAAGGCCAGCGTCGGCACCGCGGCACGCGACGCGGCCCACCAGTTCGCGAAGCCATAGGTCGCGTAGAACAGCGGCCCCAGCAGCACGAGCCAGGCGATGGCGCGCCGCCACGGCCGTTGCGCGAACCAGCGCTTCATCTCACTGAACGGTGCGGATGGCCAGCGACACCGTGAAGATGCCCCATTCGTCCACGCGCTGGGCGATCTTGCGGAAGCCGGCTTCTTCTACCAGCTGGTCCATCTCGGCCTGCGTGCGGCGGCGCATCACCCAGGCTTCGCCCCGACGGTGGCTGGTGAGGGCGCGCGCGATCATCTCCAGCTGCGGGTGCCATGGCTGACCGGTGTAGACCAGGTAGCCGCGGTCTTCCACCGCGTCGCCGACGCCGGCCAGCGAGCGGCGCACCATGGCGTTGTCGGGGAACAGCTCGTAGAGGCCCGACACCACGGCCAGCGTCGGCCGCGGCGTCACGGTCGCGAGGCTGATGCGGTCGAAGGCGTCGGCCTGCACGAACTTCGCGACGTCTTGCAGTTCTTTCTCGGCGATCAGCTTGGTGCCGTCGCGTACGTTGATGTCGCTGTAGTCGCGCAGCAGGATCGAGCTGGCCTTCACCGGGCTGGCCTGCACCGCGTCGAGCACGTAGCGGCCATGGCCGGCGGCGATGTCCATCACCCGCACCTCGCGGTGCTGCTCGGCCAGGCGTTCCATCGCTTCGCGGATCAGCTCTTCGACATGGACCTTGCGCTGGCGGATGCCGCGCCAGCCGATGGAGTTCAGATACGTCTTGTCAATCGACCGGCCCAGCGCGCCCTTGCCGTCCGGCGCGTTGCGGTATACATAGTCAAGTGTGCTGCCCGAATCGAAGCCGGTGTCGTGCCCCAGCTTCACGCCGCGGGAGAACAGACCACCGAAACGCAGGCTGGCGCGTGTCATGGCCCAGTAGGCGCCGCGCGGCGACCAGGGCGAGAGCGGGGCGGCGAGCGCACGCGACTCGTCGGCGGTCGCGCCCTGCAGGTGCGCCTCGCGCAGGTCGACCGGCGGCGTCGGCGCGTCGAAGCGCTCAAGGATGAATTCGCGGATCGATGCCACCACCGGCGCGCGGTCGCGCTCGCCCAGCGTGTCGTGGAAGAAGCCGGGCAGCACCGTCTTGGTCTTGATCGCGCTGCCGAGCTTGTCGAAGAAGCTGTGCTGCGGCTTGTGGTGCACCACCCAGTCGGCGCCCGAAATCAGCAATTGCACCGGCGGCGTGATCGCGTTGGCATCGGCCACCACGCGGTCGGCCGCCGTGTACAGGTCGAGCAGGATGTTGACCGCGATCGGCCGCGAGATGAGCGGGTCGCGCTCGTAGCTGGCGATGCGTTCCGGGTCGTGCGTGAGGAATTTCGGCTTCACGTAGCTGTTGACGAAGAACAGCCCGCGCAGCTTGTGCATCAGCCCGAGGCCGGCGCGCGCAAAGGGCACGTACAGCTTGACCTTGAACGCCGGCGACGCGAGCGTGAGGCCGCGCACCTTGGGCGCGTAGTCGTGCGCCCAGGTCGAGATCAGCACCGCGCCCACGCTCTGCGCGACGACGTACTGGTCCCGCTCCCGCACGCCGTGCGCGCTGCCGATGTGGTCGACGAAGGTCTGCACGTCGCGCACCGAGGTCGCGAAGCTGGGGCTGTGGCCGCGCGGGCCGGGCGACTGGCCGTGTCCGCGGGCGTCCCAGGCGAAGAAGTCGAAGTCGGGCAGGTCGAGTTCATCGACCAGATGCGCCATGCGCGCGCCGTGCTCGTGGCCGCGGTGGAACAGCAGGATGGCGCCGCGCCGCGTGGTGCCGGTGGCCGGCCAGTGCCGGTAGAACAGCGAGACGCCGTCGTGCGTGGTGAAGTGGTGCTCGTGCGGAACGCGAGGCTGGGTCATGAGGTTCGATTCAGAGAGTGGGGCGCGCGCCGGCTTCGGCCAGCGCGCGCCGGATGCGGTTGGCGATGGTCCAGACGACGAGCGCGGCGAGCAGCGGCATCAGCCAGCCGGCCCAGACCGGCAGCGGCCAGCCCAGCGCCACATAGAGCCCGAGCGCGCCGAAGACGAAGGCGCGGTCGCTCTTGCCCAGCGGGCCGTCATAGCGACGCGATGCACCGACCGTGGGGCCGAGCGCGCCGGTGAATTCGCTGAGGCCGGCCAGCACGATCACCGTGCCGACCCAGAAGGGGTGGAAAGGCGCGACCGCCGCAAAGGGCAGGTACAGCGCGGCGTCGGAGAGCACGTCGGTCAGTTCGTTGAGGAAGGCGCCCAAGGTGCTCTGCTGGCCGTGCTCGCGCGCCAGCATGCCGTCGATGGCGTTGAAGGCCATGCGCAGGAACATCCAGAGCGGGATCAGGGCGAAGAAGCCGGCACGCGGCGCCGCGAAGAAGAGCCACAGCCCGAGCGCCACCGAGATCACGCACGCCGCCAGCGTCACCTGGTTGGCGGTCACGCCCGCGGCGTGCAGTCGCACCACGAGCGGGCGCAGCAGCGCCTGGAAGCGGGGCTTCAGTTCATAGATGGACACGTGGACGGCTCCCTCCTTGGGAGGGGCATTCTGCCCGAGGGTGCCGTGGCCCCAGGCTGCAGACGACCCCGTCGCGGCCGTTCGGCCGACTAAACTGTTCCTTCAGCCTAGCCTGCCATGACCATCCAGACCGACGACTTCGCCCCCGCCCCGCCACGCGTGGTCTCCGCCGCGCCCGCTTCGCCCAAGGAAGAGGCCATCGAGCGTGCGCTGCGGCCCAAGCTGCTCGACGACTATGTCGGGCAGGCCAAGGTGCGCGAGCAGCTGGAGATCTTCATCGGCGCGGCCCGCAAGCGCGGCGAGGCGCTCGACCACGTGCTGCTGTTCGGCCCGCCCGGCCTGGGCAAGACCACGCTCAGCCACATCATCGCGGCCGAGCTCGGCGTGAACCTGCGCCAGACCTCCGGCCCGGTGCTGGAGAAGCCCAAGGACCTGGCCGCGCTGCTGACCAACCTCGAGCCGAACGACGTGCTCTTCATCGACGAGATTCACCGGCTGAGCCCGGTCGTCGAGGAAATCCTCTACCCCGCGCTGGAGGATTACCAGATCGACATCATGATCGGCGAAGGCCCTGCGGCCCGCAGCATCAAGCTCGACCTGCAGCCCTTCACCCTGGTCGGCGCCACCACCCGCGCCGGCATGCTGACCAACCCGCTGCGCGACCGCTTCGGCATCGTCTCGCGGCTGGAGTTCTACACGGCCGAAGAGCTGGGCCGCATCGTCACCCGCAGCGCCGGCCTGCTCAACGCGCCGATGGATCCGGCCGGCGGCTTCGAGATCGCTCGCCGCTCGCGCGGCACGCCGCGCATCGCCAACCGCCTGCTGCGCCGCGTGCGCGACTACGCCGACGTCAAGGGCGACGGCCGCATCACCGAAGACATCGCGCACAAGGCGCTCGCCATGCTCGACGTCGACCCGCAGGGCTTCGACCTGATGGACCGGAAACTTCTGGAGGCGGTCATCCATCGCTTCGACGGCGGCCCGGTCGGCCTGGACAACATCGCCGCCAGCATCGGCGAGGAGTCGGGCACGATCGAGGACGTGATCGAGCCTTACCTGATCCAGCAGGGCTACCTGCAGCGCACGCCGCGCGGCCGCATCGCCACGCTGGCGGCCTACCGGCACCTGGGCGTCGCGCCGCCGACCCGCGACGGCGACATGTTCGGCACCTGAAAGGCCCGCCATGCACACCCATGACCTGAGCCGCTGGCAACACCACCACCGCTTCGACACCGAGAGCCACGGCGCCGAGCTCAGCACGCGGCTGGTGATGTGGATCACCGCCGCCACGATGGTGCTGGAGATCGGCGCCGGCTGGTGGTTCAACTCGATGGCGCTGCTGGCCGACGGTTGGCACATGAGCTCGCATGCCTTCGCCATCGGTCTGAGCGCCTTCGCTTATGCGGCGGTGCGGCGCTACGCGGCCGACCCGCGCTTCGCCTTCGGCACCTGGAAGATCGAGGTGCTGGCCGGCTTCGCCAGCGCACTCTTCCTGCTGGGCATTGCGGCGTTGATGGTGGTCGGCTCGCTCGAGCGGCTGTGGTCGCCCGAGCCCATCCACTACCGCGAGGCGATCGTGGTGGCCGTCATCGGGTTGCTGGTGAACCTCGTCTGCGCCCGGCTGCTGGGCGGCGCGCACCACGGGCACGACCATGGTCATGCGCACGAACACGGCCATGACCATGACCATGACCATGACCACGGTCACGCGCATGGCGAAGACCTCAACCTGAAGTCTGCCTACCTTCACGTCATTGCCGACGCCGCCACCTCGGTGCTCGCCATCGCGGCGCTGATCGGCGGCTGGCTGATGGGCTGGCGCTGGCTCGACCCGGCGATGGGCATCGTCGGGGCCGTGCTGGTGGCGGTGTGGGCCAAAGGCCTGCTGCTGCGGACCGGCCGCGTGCTGCTCGACCGCGAGATGGACCACCCGGTTGTCGACGAGATCCGCGAAGGCGTCGAGCACGGCCTGGCCGACTCGCACACCCGCGTGGCCGACCTGCATGTCTGGCGCGTCGGGCGCAACGCCTATTCGTGCGCGCTGACGGTGGTGACCCACTCGCCGACGCTCGACGCGGCAGCGGTGCGTGCGACCTTCTCGATGCACGAGGAGATCGTGCATTCGACCGTCGAGATCCAGCGCTGTGCCGGCGACGAGCCGACACTTGCTTTCGGCGCGGGCGGTGCCATCTCCGGCGCATGACCCGAGCATGAAGGCCCTTGCCAGTGGTGAGAGAGCCTCGCTTCTGGCACTATCCGGCCCATTGCTGCCCTCATCGAACGGAACCGTCATGAAAGCGCTTCAAAGCCCCCTCGCGAAGAAAGTCCTGGCCGACAACCAGGCGCGCACGCAGCTGCGCCAGGTCGTGTCGCTGGCGAGCCGCCGCGGCGAGCCCGACGCGAGCGAGCAGACCATCCTGCTGCGAGAGGGCGCCACGGTGCGCCGCCTGACCGCCGTGGTCGTCCCCAAGGCGGCCTGACGCCGCCCGCTGACAGCGATGAATGTCGCGCTGCCGGCGCTGGTCATCTTCCTGCTCGTCCTTCCCGGTTTCGTCTTTCGCAGCCGCTTCAAGCGCGCCGAACGCACCGCCCTCGACTACGCGCCCTTCGGCCGGGTCGTCGCCGAAGCCGTGCTCTGGGCCTGCCTGCTGCACGGGCTCTGGCTCTTCGGGGCCTGGCTCTTCTTCGGTGAAATCCTTCGCTTCGATCTGCTGCTGGGCCTGCTTTCGTCCAGCCCGGCCACGCAGACTGCGGCGGTCACCAGCGTCGGCGCGCTGGCCGGGCCGGTGGCGCGCTACTTCGGCACGCTGCTGGCCGCGAGCGTCGTGGCGCCCATGCTGCTGCGCTCGCTGATCACCTGGCGGCGCTTCGACCGGCTCGGCCACTGGCTGGCGCCCGTGGCACGCTTCCACGACGCGCCCTGGTACTACCTGCTCACCGGCGCCGACTTCGAGCGTGCCGAGCTGCCCGACCTGATCAAGGTGGCCGCCGTGGTCGACGTCGCTGGCCAAGCCGTGGTCTACCAGGGCTTTCTCGAAGACTTCTATTTCACGCCCGACGGTTCGCTCGACCGACTGGTGCTGCAGGGCGTCGGCCGTCGCCCGCTCAGCGGCGACAAGGCGCTCGATGCTGCGCCGGGCGACCCGGCCGGCGAAGAGCGCTTCTACCCGGTCGAGGGCGACTACTTCGTGCTGCGCTATGCCGAGGCGATCACGTTGAACATCCAGTACCTCCGGCTCGAGGAAGAAGCCGAGCCCAGCGCGCCGCCATCACCGGCCGCGTAGCCTGCGCACCACGTCACCGAAGCGTCACGCCGTCGCCACGCCACCGACACGCGCGTCGATGACGCTACCTTCCCATGCAACGCGACGACGCCTTTCTTCGCGCATGGCGCGACACCACGGCCCTGTCACACGACACGGGCGACGATGAAGTGACGCGTCCGCCGTTGCGCTACCGCACGCTGTGGATTTCGGACCTGCACCTGGGCACACCCGGCTGCCAGGCGCACGCGCTGCTCGACTTCTTGAAGCACACCGAGTGCGAGACGCTCTACCTGGTCGGCGACATCATCGACGGCTGGCAATTGCGGCGGCAGTGGTACTGGCCGCAGGCGCACAACGACGTGATCCAGAAGCTGCTGCGCAAGGCGCGCAAGGGCACCCGCGTGATCTTCGTGCCGGGCAACCACGACGAGTTCGCCCGCAAGTACGTCAACCACGACTTCGGCGGCATCGAGGTGGTGGAAGACTGGGTGCACGAGACCGCCGACGGCCGCAAGCTGTGGGTGATGCACGGCGACCTGTTCGACGGCGTCATCCAGTGCGCCAAGTGGCTGGCCCACGTCGGCGACTCGCTCTACGAATTCACGCTGCGGCTCAACCGCCACCTCAACTCGATGCGCGCCCGCATGGGCCTGCCGTACTGGTCGCTGTCACAGTACCTCAAGCTGAAGGTGAAGCGCGCCGTCAGCTACGTCGGCGATTTCGAAACCGCCGTGGCGCGCGAGGCCCGCAAGCGCGGCGTGCAGGGTGTGGTGTGCGGCCACATCCACCACGCCGAGATGCGCGACATCGACGGCATCCTGTACTGCAACGACGGCGACTGGGTCGAAAGCCTCACGGCACTCGGCGAGGCGGCCGACGGCACGCTCGAAATCGTGCGCTGGGCCGAGCACATGCCCGTGGTCGCGCGTGTGCGACGCGCCGACCGCAAGCGCGTGGTGCCTGCATGAGCGGCGCACGCACAGTCGACCTCGTCTACTTCGACGCCGGCGGCGGCCACCGCGCATCGGCCATCGCGCTGAAAGGCGCCATCGCGCGCGCCGGCCTGCCGTGGACCGTGCGGCTCGTCAACCTGCGCGAAGTGCTCGACCCCGCGCAGCGCTTTCGCCGCATGACGGGCATGGAGCCCGAGGACTACTACAACAAGCGCATCGCCCGCGGCTGGACCGTCGGCCTCGCGCAGGAACTGAAGCTGCTGCAGGCCATGGTCCGCTGGTGGCACGGGCCCACCGTGCGCCTGCTGCAGCAGCACTGGCTGGCCACCGAGCCCGACCTCGTCGTCTCGATGATCCCGAACTTCAACCGCGGCCTGCGCGAGTCGCTGGCCAGCGCGTTGCCCGGCGTGCCCTTCGTCACCGTGCTGACCGACCTGGCCGACCACCCGCCGCGCTTCTGGATCGAGAAGGGCATCGACCAGCACGTCGTCTGCGGCTCGGCCCACGCGGTGCAGCAGGCGCACGACGCCGGCCTGCCCGCCACGCACATCCATGCCAGCTCCGGCATGTTGCTGCGCGACGACTTCTACGCGCCGCCCCCGGCCGACCGCGCCGGCGAACGCCGCCGCGTGGGCCTCGACCCCGACCGCCCGACCGGCATCGTGCTGTTCGGCGGGCAGGGCTCCAAGGCCATGCTCGGCATCGCCAAGCGCCTGCCCGACACGCAGCTCATCCTCGCTTGCGGCCACAACACCGCGCTGGCCGACGCTCTGCGCGCCTTGCCCGCCCGCGCGCCGCGGCTGGTGCTGGGCTTCACGCCCGACGTCGCGCGCACCATGCACCTGGCCGACTTCTTCATCGGCAAGCCCGGCCCCGGCAGCCTGAGCGAAGCGGTGCAGATGCACTTGCCCGTGATCGTCGTGCGCAACCGCTGGACGTTGCCGCAGGAGCGCTACAACGCGCAGTGGGTGCAGGAGAACGGCGTCGGCGTGGTGCTGCCGAGCTTCGCGAAGGTCGACCGCGCCGTGGCGGAACTGGTGAGGGACTTGCCACGCTACCGGGCGGCGACGCAGCAGATGCACAACCGGGCGGTGTTTGAGTTGCCGGGGATCTTGCGGGATGTCCTGGTGCAGGCTGATGCGCTCTCTCCGAGCAACGGCCGCCTGCTCACCCACGAGTGCGGCCCTACACCGCAAGCGCTGACGTTCTGAATGGCGCCTGGCGGGCCCAACGTGGCCTGGAATTTACTGAGGCGCCCTGAGATAGTAGTTCTGGCCCCAGTGCGGATCGGACCAGCCTGCCAGGGCGGTGATCTTTGGGGCTCGATACTGCGTCTTCGCCAGCAATTCGACGAGTTGGGGACTGCTCGCAAGGGTGGTGATGCGTCGCTTGAAGTCATCCACGTTCGACGGTATCCGTTGCAGGGCGAAGCCGCTGAGTTCGCAGTCGATCTGTTGCGCCGCGGCACGCTCGCACTCGTCGCGGTGAAAGCTCACGTTGGGTGTCTTGACGAAGAAAGCATCGAGCAGAACCAGCTCACCCGGCTGCACCGTGAAGGATGCAAACTCTTTTGAAGGTCTGGCAGTGACCTGCACGCCCGGCTCCATTGACCTCTGAAGCCTGTCGTAGTAGCCGCCGCCGGAGGTCTGCCGCGTCACATCGTCGCTGCGAGTGCCCCATGAGACGCAGTGGCCGCTCACATGCGCGACCAAGCAGTAGCTCGATTGCACGCGTTCCGTGCCGTAGGTGGGATCGCGCCATTGCTTCACATAGCGCTGCTCCTGGAATTCAGTCTGGACGTAAGCCACCCTGCCGACGCCACGGGCGCGCAACCCGCGCTTTACGGCGACGTCCGGCAGCTTTTGGTTGTGGACATCGAAGCTCGCACTCGCCACGCGGTAGTTGCCGGGTTCGATGACGTCGATCTGGTGCATCTCACCCAGCGTCACGCGCAGAATTCTCTTGTCCCAGCCGATCGTGAAGGTTGACTTGGGATCGCCGATCTTCTGCCACTGCACCGTGCGGCTGTAGTCTTTGTACGTGATGCCGGGGCGCGCTGTCTTTTCGGTGCTATTGAACAGCGGCGACACCACGACCGCTTTGCCGTTCTCGAGCGCGTGTTTCAACAACATGACCATAGACGCGAGACGCATTTGCTCGAGCTGCTCGAACTCGGCGCGCAACGCCTGTTCCTTGGTCTCGCCTTCCGCATTCGGAAGCGTCGCGTTGCCGCTACAGGCGACCAGCGCGGCGCAAGTCGCCAGAAGACCGCATATCCGACGTGCGGCGTGAGAAGGACGTTGTCCGATCATTTTCACTCCCTAGAACGCACCTCTTTTGAACTCCGAAGAGCTGAGGTTTTCGCGTTATAACAGGGCTTGCTCGATCCATGCTTCGGATCGGTTCGGCGCACCAACAGCCAATGTCTGAAGCGGTACCGGCTGAGAAGCACCGTCTGATCGGCGGGATCGTGACTGTCCAACTTCTAGGGCAGTTCAAAACCGGGGCGATTCACCCTCAAGCGGCACCCCTGAAAAACAAAAAGCCTTGCAAGTCGTTGACTTGCAAGGCTTTCTTGACTGGTGGCTCTTCACGGATTCGAACCGCGGACCTGTGGATTATGATTCCATCGCTCTAACCGACTGAGCTAAAGAGCCGAGCCCGAGATTATAGCCCGGTCGGCGGCAGGCCCGTCAACCGCCTTTCGGCAACAGGGCCAACTCCTCGGTCACCAGCCGCACGATGAGCCGGTCCAGCGTCTGCACCGAGTAGTTGCTCACGTCGTGCACGGTCTCGCGGCCGGGGCCGCTCGCGGGGCGTTCGGCTTCCTTGTAGGTGAGGAAGACGAAGCGCCCGCCGGTGTACTGCGCCATCTGCCGCTGCACGACCTCGCCCTGCTTGTCGAGGCCGCTGGCACCCACGCTGAAGATCTTGATGCCCTTGCCCAGCGCCGCGAGCATGTCGTCGTCGTACTGCGGGCCGCCGTAGTCCAGGTGCGGCGGCGCGTCGGCCAGCAGCACGACCATGCGGGTGGCGCCGGTGCCGCGCCAGCTCAGGCGGTGCACGGTGTCGTGCAGGGCCTCGTTCATCGCTTCGGGGTAGTCGCCGCCGCCGTTGGCTTGCAGCGCGTTCAGCACGCCCTGGAAGGCGCCGAGGTCGTTGGTGAAGTCGTGGCTGCGCAGCAGAAACGCGTCGCCCTTGTCGCGGTACGCCACCAGGCCGAAGCAGGTGTCTGGGCGGCTGGGCAGTTGCGCCACATCGTTCGCGATGCTGCGCAGCGTGGTCTTCAGGCGGCCGATCTCGTCGGCCATGGAGCCGGTGGCGTCAATGAGGAAGACGAGGTCGAGCCGCGCCCGTGCCGGGGCGGCGCCGTCGGCCAGCACCACGTCGACGGCACTCTTCTGGCCGCGGCGCAGGAAGGCGCTGGCCTCGCGGCCGTCCTTGCGCACGGCCACTTCGTAGATCGCGCTGCGGGTGGTGTCGACGGCGTCGGGGTGCAGCCAGGCGCGGCCGCCGGCGTCGGTGCGGGCCCACAGCGCGGCGCCGTTGGGGGCGGTCACGGCGACTTCGGCGTCGGGCACGACGGTGCCGCGCGCGTTGCGCACCTGCAGCAGGTAGCGCTCGCGCACGTCGCGGGCACGGTGGGCGACCTGCGTGCGTTCGCGGAAGCGCAGGTACTCGCCGAAGTCGGCGTTGTCGTCGACCATGCCGGCGGTCACGGGCAACGCCTGCGCCTGCGTGGGCGCGGGGCGCTGGCGCGGCGGCATGGGAAGAATCGATGCGGACTCGGTATCGCGCGCGATGGGTGATGCGGCCACGGGGGCGGGCGGCGGCATGGGCATGGCGTCCGCGGTGGCACCGGCGTCGGCACGCTTGCTGTGTGCTTCGCGCAGCCGTTCCATGCGGCTTTCCGCAAGATGGCCGCGCATCGGATTCGACGCCGGCTGCTGTGGATCCATGCCGGGCACTTCACGCGTCTGGATGGGCCGCGCGCAATGCGTGGCCGACGGCGCCTGGAAGTTCGGCACGGTGCGTGCCACCGCGTTCGTGGGCCAGGGCGATGCCGTTCGCGTGGGCTCGGGTGGCTGCGGCATCGGCTCGGGCCATAGACCGCCTGTGGGTGCGGCGCTCGTCGCATGGCAGGCGCTGAGCAGCAGCTGCGCGCACAGGACGGCGATCAGTGCGCGCGGGCGGCGCACGGTGTGTGCGGCCGGTGAAGAGGCGGGGGCAGGGGCTTGGGTCATCGACGACTCCGTGGTGGTGGATGGAGGTTGATACGGCCGGCATCGGGCCGCGGGGTTCGTCGATGAAAAAGAAAACCGAGGGTCGCTAACCCCGATCCCGATCGGTGGCCGTACAAGCTGAGGTGAGAATCTGCCCATGCTTTCCCCCGTGCCTGTCGACGTTGCCGAGCCCGCCGAAGTCCCTGACGCCATGCCCGATGCCATGCCCGACGACCAACTGATGCTGGCCTATGCCGGCGGCGACACCAACGCCTTCGACGTGCTCTACGCGCGCCACGAGGGCGCGCTGTTCCGCTTCGTGCGGCGCCTGCTGGGCCTGCGCCTGTCAGCCGAGGTCGACGAGGTGTTCCAGGAAACCTGGGTGCGCATCATCACGGCGCGCGATTCGTTCTCGCCGCAGGGCGCGGCCTGGCGCACCTGGGCCTTCACCATCGCGCACAACCTGGCCATGGACCGGCTGCGCGCGAGCGGCCGGCAGATGGTCGTGCATGTGCACGACGATGACGACGAAGGGCTCGACGCAGTGCAGCGCGTCAGCGGTCGGCTGCTCAACGGCCAGGGCCAGCCGGTCGACGCGGCGCACCCGTCGGCCGAAGACGAGGCCTTCTGGCGCTCGGCCGGCCGGCGCCTGCTGGCCTGCCTGAACGAACTGCCCGACGACCAGCGTGCTGCCTTCCTGCTGCACCACGAAGACGGCTTCACCGTCGAGGCGATGGCCGCGGCGCTCGACGTCGGCTTCGAAACCGTCCGCAGCCGTCTGCGCTATGGGCTCAAGAAATTGCGCGGCTGCATGGAGCGCTATCTGTCGGTGCTGGGGGAAGGCGCATGAGCGATCCGAAGATGCCCGACGAGGACTGGGATGACGATCTGGGCCGCGACGACGACGGCGCGCTGCACGACCCGCTGCTGCAGCAGGTGCTCGACCACGCGCCCGACCAGGCGGCGACGCCCGATACCGCGCTGCGCCAGTCGATCCGCGTGCTCGCGCATGAGGCGGTGGCGCCGTCGCTGCCCGCCGGCCCGGTCGGTGCAGAGCGGCCGTGGTGGCAGCGCCTGCTCGGCATCGGCGGCGGCGCGGGGTCGCGCATGCCGTGGAACGCCGCCTTCGCGACCGTGTTGGTCGGCGTGCTGGTCACGGTGATGTGGCAGCGCGAGCCGGTGCCCGGTGCCGCGCCGGATGCACCCATGCAGGAGCGTCAGGCCGCACCGGTGCCGGCAGCGCCGCCGACGCCCGTCACGCCAGCGCCCGCATCAAAGCCTGCCGAAGCACCGCCGCCGCCAGCGCCCAGCGTGCTTGACACCGCGCTGGCCGAATCGCGCGCGGTCACCGAATCGGCCAAGCGCGCGCTCGACGAGCGCGACCGCGAACGCGAGCGCCAGGCGCGCCAGGCCGCCGCCGACCGCGAGGCGACGCTCGCGGCCGACAAGGCGGTCGAGCGTGCCCAGCAGGCGCTGGCCCGTGAAGAGGCGGCCAGGATGAAGGCAGAGCCGCCGTTGCCACCGCCCGTGCAGTGGCCACCGGCGCCTGAACTGGTGGCACCGGCTGCGCCATCCGTCAGCGCGGCCCCGCCTGCGGCGCTGCGTGCCGCGCCGCCGGTGGCATCGGTGCCATCGCGCGCAGCCGGCATGGCCGCACCGGCCCCCGCGCCGGCGGCCCCGGCACCCGGCCCGACACCCGAGCCGACCTTCAACGCACTCGCGCAATGGACCCAGCTGCGCATCAGCCGCAACGGTGCCGACAGCCGCGTGCTGCCGCGCGCCGAAGCGCGCGAGCTGGGTGGCCTGGTGGGCTCGGCGGCCCTGGCGGGCGTGGGCTCGCAGCCGCTGGCGGGCGCGGTCGACTGGCGCATCGCGCTCGAGCGCGACGGCGAAGTGCTGGGGGTGCTCGAACTGGCCGGCGGCCAGGTGCGCTGGCGCGAGAAGGGCGTGCCGCCCGGCACCGGCCAGCCCGGCGCGGGCGCGTTGTCGTCGCTGCGCCAGGCGCTCGAAGAAGCCCGCTGACCCGGGTTCGACGGCCGGGTCGGCGGCGGCGCGTCAGCTGTGCGTGAACGCGGCCTTGCGTTTGGCGGTGAAGGCGTCCATGCCTTCCTTCTGGTCGTTGGTCGCGAACAGCGCGTGGAACAGGCGGCGCTCGAACATCACGCCGTCGGAGAGGCCGCTCTCGAACGCGCGGTTGACCGATTCCTTGGCCGCCATCACCGCGACCTGCGAAAAGTCGGCGATGACCAGCGCAGCGCCCAATGCCTCGTCGGCCAGCTTCTCGAAGGGCACCACGCGGCTGACGAGGCCTGCGCGCTCGGCTTCGGTGGCGTCCATCATGCGGCCGGTGAGGGCCATGTCCATCGCCTTGCTCTTGCCCACCGCTCGCGGCAGGCGCTGCGTGCCGCCGGCGCCGGGGATCACGCCCAGCTTGATCTCGGGCTGGCCGAACTTGGCGTTGTCGGCCGCGATGATGAAGTCGCACATCATCGCCAGCTCGCAGCCGCCGCCCAGCGCGAAGCCGCTGACCGCGGCGATCACCGGCTTGCGGATGCTGCGAACGGTTTCCCAGTTGCGGGTGATGTAGTCGCCCTTGTAGACGTCGACGAAGCTGTACTTGGCCATCGCACCGATGTCGGCACCGGCAGCAAAGGCGCGCTCGCTGCCGGTGACGATCATGCAGCCGATGGCAGGGTCGGCGTCGAAGGCCTTGAGCGCTTCGCCCAGCTCGGTCATCAGCGCGTCGTTCAGCGCATTCAGCGCCTTCGGGCGGTTGAGGGTGACGATGCCGACCTTGCCGGCCTCGGTGCGCACTTCGATGTTCTCGTAGCTCATGGTGTCTCCGTGAGGGGTGGATGGATGCGGGGGATGCGGGCCACTATACCCAGCACGGCAGCAGGTGGATGGCTTGCTTGTTGAGAATAATTCGCATCTAGAATGGCCGCTCGATATGGAGTCGCCCATGGAAGAAACCACCGTCCTGCTGCGTGCCTATGCCCGGGCGCAGGAGCGCTGCTCGCGCCTGCTGGCCGATCAGGCCGCGCAGATCGTGCGATTGCGCGCGGCGCTGATCGTGCGCGACTCGACCTTGGCGATGGTGCGCGAGCGGTCGGTGCTGTGCGTCGGCCGGGTGGAGGAAAGGTCGGGCATGGCACGCCGACTGGTCGAGATCACCGGCGGCCGCTACCTGCACCACGACGGCCAGGACGACGCCGATGCCGCCGCGCTCGAATCCAGCCTGCGCGCCGCCGACCTGGTGATCTGCCAGACCGGTTGCTTGAGCCACGACGCCTACTGGCGTGTGCAGGACCACTGCCGCCGCACCGGCAAGCCCTGCGTGATGGTGGGGCAGGACGTTGCGCAGCCAATCCGCATCGTGCGGCGCGGCGCGGCGGTCGGTTCCTAGGCCAGCCAGGCGGACAGTTTCGAGGCGTCCTGCGCGAACAGCCGCCAAGTGGTCACGCCGCTCGGCAGCGCGAGCGGCAGGCGCAGCAGCCGCTTGTCGCGGGCGATCAACGCCGTGATCTTCTTGTGCTCGCCGAGGTACAACGCGAGGTCGTCGAGTTTCGACAGGCGCCAACCCTGTACCGGGCGGCCCTTGGTGGCGGGCAACTCGATGCCGACCCATTCGTCGTTGGCCGAGAAGCCGGCCTTCTCGCCGGCACCGCCGCGCAGCACCATCTTCACCTGCACGCTGCCGTTGGTCTCGGCCACGCGCAGGCCGAGTTCCTGTGCGCGCTGCGCCGGGTCGTCCAGCGCGGCGACGCCATGGGCGCGCAGCAGGTCCGACAGCGGCAGCTCTTCGGCGGCATGCACCCAGTGCGCGAGCTCGGTGGCGTACGACCGGCCGCCCACCGTCTCGAGCGCGGCGGCGACGTCGTCTTCATCGACCGGCCCGCCGTCGCTCTGCGTCCACAGCAGGCGCATGACGTCGTCGAGCGAGCCCTTGCCCTCGCGCCGCAGCGTGAGGTCGAGACACATCGCGACCAGCGCGCCCTTGGTGTAGTAGCTGATGGTCTGATTGGGCGTCTGCTCGTCTTGGCGGTAGTACTTGACCCAGGCGTCGAAGCTGGCCTCGGCCACCGACTGCACCAGCCGGCCCGGCGCCTGCTGCACCTGGTTGATGGTCTTGTTGACCAGCCGCAGGTAGGTGGCGTCGTCGATGCGGCCGGCGCGGCGCAGCAGCAGGTCGTCGTAGTAGCTGGTGAAGCCCTCGAAGAACCACAGCAGGCGCGTGTAGTTCTCCTGGGTGTAGTCGTAGCGCGCGAACTCCGCGGGCCGCAGCCGCTTCACGTTCCAGGTGTGGAAGTATTCGTGGCTGATCAGGCCCATCAGCGTCGTGTAACCCTCGGGCTGCTTCTTGGCGTGGCGCTGCGGCAGGTCGTGGCGGGTGCAGATCAGCGCGGTCGAATGGCGATGCTCGAGGCCGCCGTAGCCGTCGTCGACCGCGTTGAGCATGAAGACGTAGCGGTCGTGCGGCGGCTTGCCGCCACCGCGCTTGCCGACCTTGTCGCCGTGCCAGAAGCGCATCTGCGTCTCGCAGATCGCCTGCGTGTCGGCGATCAGCCGCTCGCCGTCGAAGGAGGGCGGCGCACCCGCCACCACGAAGCGGTGCGGCACGCCGCCGGCCTCGAAGTCGGCGCTCCAGAAGGCGCCCATCTCGACCGGGCTGTCGGCCAGCTCGTCGTAGCCGGATGCGAGGTATTGGCCGAAGCCGTGCGCATCGACCTTCACCGGCGGCAGCGCGGTCGCGCAGTGCCAGCGCGCTTCGCCGGCCACCGGCTTGGGTGCGACGATCTCCATCGCGTGCGGTGCGTCGGCATGGCCGTCGACCTGCAGGCACAGGCTGGTGCCGTTGAAGAAGCCGCGGCCGGCGTCGAGCCAGGCGGTGCGCACCGAATGGTCGTACGCGCAGACCTCGTAGCGCAGCACCAGCGGCTTGTCCGGCGCGCAGCCGGTCTGCCAGCTGTGCTTGTCGAGCTGCGTCACCGGCACCTTGCGCCGGCCCTGTGTGGCCTGCAGGTTCTGCAGGTTCTTCGCGAACTCGCGCACCAGGTAGCTGCCGGGAATCCACACCGGCAGCGCCACGCGCTGCAGGGCCGAGGGGGATTCGATGGTCAGCGTGACGGCGAAGAGGTGGGCATGCCGGTCCGCGCATTCGACGCGGTAATGGATCGCTGCGGTGCCCGTCATCAGTTGGCGGCGGTGAGTTGCTTTTCGATCTGCGCGGCGGGGATCGCGCCGGGGGTGCGGGTGCCGTCGGTGAAGATCAGCGTCGGCGTGCCCGTGATGTTGTACTTGCGGCCGAACTCGACGTTGCGCTGCAGCGCCGCGGCATCGCAGTTGCCGGTCTCGGGCTTGACGCCGGCGGTCATCCAGTCGGTCCAGGTCTTGGCCTTGTCCTTGCTGCACCAGATGTCGCGCGACTTGACGTTCGAATCGGGGCCCAGCACCGGGTAGAGGAAGAGGTAGACCGTCACGTTGTCGATGGTCTTCAGTTCACGCTCGAACTGCTTGCAGTAGCCGCAGTTCGGGTCCTCGAACACCGCCAGCTTGCGCTTGCCGTTGCCGCGCACGATCTTGAAGGCGTCCTTCATCGGCAGCTTGTCGAAGTCGACTGCGCTGAGTTTTTCGACCCGCTCTTCGGTAAGGTTCTTGCGCGCCTGCACGTCGATCAGGTTGCCCTGGATCAGGTAGTTGCCCTGCTCGTCGGTGTAGAAGATGTCGAAGCCGTGGCGAACTTCCCAAAGCCCCGGCATCGGCGCCTTGCGCACCTCGTCGACGTTGGCCAGCATCGGCACGCGTGCCGCCAGGTTCTTGCGGATCTCGGCTTCGCCGGCGTTGGCCGCCAGCGTGCTGCCCAGGGCCAGTGCGGCGAGGAAGAGGCGAAGGGTGTTCATGGTCATCGGGTTCAGTTCAGGCCCATGGCCTGGCGGACGATAAATTGCTTCAAAACACGGGTGCGATCGAAACCGCGCATGCCCCAGTTGCGCAGCGCCGGCAGCGGGTCGGTGCCGTGAGAGAACAGCTGCTGCAGGCCGTCGGTGGCCAGGCTCATCGACAGCACGTCGGTGCGGCGTGCGCGTTCGTAGCGGCGCAGCAGGCGCGGGTCGCCGACGCTGCGCCAGTACTCGCGGGTCTTCAGCACGTCGGCCAGTGCGGCGACGTCGGCCAGGCCGAGGTTCAGTCCCTGGCCGGCCAGCGGGTGCACGGTGTGCGCCGCGTCGCCGGCCAGCGCCCAGCTCTTGCCGTCGGGGAGGCGTCCGGTCCAGCGGTCGGCGATGGCGCGTTGCAGCGGCCACGCGGCGCGCTCGCTGGTCAGGGTAAGGGCGCCCAGCGCGTCGTGGCTGGCTTCGCGCACGGCGGCCTGGAAGTCGTCGGCGCTCAATGCCAGCAGGTCCGGTGCGCGGAACTGGTCGACCGACCACACCAGCGCCACCGATCGCCCGCCCGGGCCGCCCAGCGGCAGCAGCGCCAGGATGTCGCCCTTGTCGTTGAACCACTGGCGTGCCGTGCCGTCGTGCGGGCGCTCGGCGTCGAGCCGCGCGGCGATGGCGTGCTGCGGATAGCGCGTCACGGCGTAGCTCACGCCCAGCGCGTCGCGGGTGGCACTCGCCTTGCCTTCGCACACCACGGTGAGCGTGGCCGGCACGGGCGCATCGACCATGTCGATCTGCGGCTGGAAGCGCACGGCATCGGCCAGCTGCTTTTCGAGTGCGGGCACGTCGACGATCCAGGCCAAGGCCTCGACCTTCTGGATGGCGGCGCTGAAGCACACGCGGCCGCCTTCGTCGCCGTTCACGCGCATCTCGCGCACGGGCGTGGCGTGGGCCGCGTCGGGCCATGCGCGCAGGGATTCGAGCAGGGTTCTGGATGCGGCGTTCAGGGCGTAGGCGCGCACGTCTTCGTGGGCGGCGGCCGTCGCCGGTGCGACCAGGGCGACACGGATGCGCTCACGGGCGAGCAGCAGCGCCAGCGTGCGGCCGACGATGCCGGCGCCGCGAATGCAAACCTCGGGGGGAAGGGCCATCGGGGCATTGTAGGAGCCGCCTCCCGGCCGGCGGCGGACCGAGGACAATCGCGGCTTCGCCGCCGAGGACCCGACCGTGACCGATTCTGTTTTTGATCTCAACGCCACCATCGCCCGCCTGTTCGTCTACCCCATCAAGTCCTGCGCCGGGGTCGAGCTGCCCGAAGTGCTGCTCACCGAAACCGGCCTCGAGTTCGACCGCGCCTGGATGGTGGTCGGCGCCGACGGGGTGTTCGTGAGCCAGCGCGAGCTGCCGCGCATGGCGCTCATCCAGCCGCAGATGAAGCAGATGGAGATGGTGCTGCGCGCGCCCGGCATGCTGGCGCTGCACATCGCCTTCGACCGCGTGGAAAAGCCGGTGCGCGTGAAGGTCTGGCGCGACGAGGTCGCGGCCTACGACATGGGCGACATCGCGGCGCAATGGTTCAGCGATTTCCTGTCGGAGCCGGGCAAGCCGCAGGCCCTGCGCCTGGTGCGCTTCGACCCGGAGCACAAGCGCCTGTCGAACATGACCTGGACCCAAGGCGTCGAGGCGCCCAACCAGTTCTCCGACGGCTTCCCGCTGCTGGTGACCAGCGAGAAGTCGCTCGACGAGCTCAACGAGAAGCTGGTCGCGGGGGGCCACGCGGCGGTGGGCATCGAGCGCTTCCGCCCGAACATCGTGCTTGCGGGCATCGAGGCGCAGGACGAGGACCGTGTCGAAACCATGCACATCGCTACGGCCGAAGGCGGTGCGCAGATCGAGCCGGCCAAGCCCTGCCCGCGCTGCCCGATCCCCGACATCGACCCGGCGACGGCGATCTCGACGCCCGAGGTCGGCGACGCGCTGCGCAGCTACCGCGCCAACGCGCGCGTCGACGGCGCGATCACTTTCGGCATGAACTGCATCGTGGTCGACGGCATCGACCACCTGCTCAAGGTCGGCCAGCCGGTCGGCGCCAACTACCGCTTCGAATAAGCGACCAACACCCCCGGCCCTAAAATCGCCGGTTGATTCCAGAGGACCTCCATGAGTTTGCAATGCGGCATCGTCGGCCTGCCCAACGTCGGTAAATCCACCCTTTTCAATGCGTTGACCAAGGCCGGCATCGCGGCGGAAAACTATCCGTTCTGCACGATCGAGCCCAACACCGGTGTGGTTGAGGTGCCCGACCCGCGGCTGGCGCAGCTCAGCGAGATCGTCAAGCCCGAGCGCATCGTCCCGGCGATCGTCGAGTTCGTCGACATCGCCGGCCTGGTGGCAGGCGCCAGCACCGGCGAAGGCCTGGGCAACAAGTTCCTGGCGCACATCCGCGAAACCGACGCCACGGTCAACGTGGTGCGCTGCTTTGACGACGACAACGTGATCCACGTGGCCGGCAAGGTCGACCCGATCTCCGACATCGAGGTGATCCAGACCGAGCTCTGCCTGGCCGACCTCGCCACGGTCGAGAAGGCGCTGCACCGCCACACCAAGGTCGCGCGTTCGGGCGACAAGGACGCGCAGAAGCTGGTCGGCCTGCTCGAGCGCTGCCAGACCGCGCTCAACGAGAACATCCCGGTGCGCGCGCTCGAGTTCACCAAGGAAGAGCAGCCGCTGGTGAAGTCGTTCACCCTCATCACCGCCAAGCCTGCGATGTTCGTCGGCAACGTGTCGGAAGACGGCTTCGAGAACAACCCCTACCTCGACCGCCTGCGCGAATACGCCGCCAAGCAGGGCGCACCCGTGGTCGCCATCTGCGCCAAGATCGAAGCCGAGCTTGCCGAGATGGACGACGAGGACAAGACCATGTTCCTCGCCGAGATCGGCCAGGACGAGCCGGGCCTGAACCGCCTGATCCGCGCCGCCTACAAGCTGCTGGGCCTGCAGACCTACTTCACCGCCGGCGTGAAGGAAGTGCGCGCCTGGACCATCCACATCGGCGACACCGGCCCTCAGGCGGCCGGCGTGATCCACGGCGACTTCGAGAAGGGCTACATCCGCGCCCAGACGATCGCCTTCGACGACTTCATCGCCTTCAAGGGCGAGCAGGGCGCGAAGGACGCGGGCAAGATGCGCGCCGAAGGCAAGGAGTACGTCGTCAAGGATGGCGACGTGATGAACTTCCTGTTCAGTTCCTGAACGGCCGATCGCCGCCATGCTCACCGTCCACCACCTCAACAACTCGCGCTCGCAGCGCGTCCTCTGGCTGCTCGAAGAACTCGGGCTGCCTTACGAGGTGGTGCGCTACCAGCGCGATCCGAAGACGATGCTGGCGCCACCGGAGCTACGCAAAGTGCATCCGCTGGGCAAGTCGCCGGTGGTGACGACGGACGACGGCCTCGTGCTGGCGGAGTCGGGTGCCATCGTCGAGACCTTGATCGAGCGCTACGGCCAAGGCCGACTGGCGCCTGCGGCGGGCAGCGCCGAGGCGCTGCGCTACCGCTACTGGCTGCATTTCGCCGAGGGTTCGGCCATGCCGCCGCTGCTGCTCAAGCTGATCTTCGACAAGATCGAGCAGGCGAAGATGCCTTTCTTCATCCGACCGATCGCCAAGGGCATTGCCGGCAAGGCCAAGGCCGGCTTCGTGATGCCGAACATCAACGCGCAGCTCGACTTCATGGAGGGCGAACTGGCGAAGAGCGAATGGTTTGCAGGTGCTGACTTCACGGGGGCGGACATTCAGATGAGCTTCCCGATCGAAGCCGCCCAGGCCCGCGGCGGGCTCGACGATCGCCGACCGCGACTGATGGCCTGGCTCGCCCGCCTTCATGCGCGCCCGGCCTACCAGCGCGCGCTGGCGCGCGGCGGCCCGTACGGCTTGCTGAGCTGAGGCGCCGAGGGCCGGCCCGTCAGGCCGGCCAGATGTAGAGCAGCGCCACCGTCATCGTGAGGTAGCGCGCGAACTTCCCGATCGCCATGTAGACGAGGCAGGGCCAGAAGGGCAGCTTGAGCCAGCCCGCAACGGCGCACAGCGGGTCGCCCACCAGCGGCAACCAGCTCAGCAGGCAGGCCTTGGGGCCGAGCCGTTCGAGCCAGGCCAGCACCCGCACGTGGTGTTTCGAATGCGCGTACTTGTCTGCCACCTTGTGCGCGCCGTAGCCCATCCACCAGTCGAGCGCGCCGCCCAGCGTGTTGCCAAGCGTTGCCACACCGATGGCCGACCAGAACATGTCGGGGTTGAGCTTCAGCAGCCCGAACAGGATCGGCTCCGAGCCGACGGGCAGCAGCGTGGCCGAGACGAAAGCGGCGATGAAGACGGTCGACAGCCCGTATTGGGGCAGTGCGAGAAGCGCCAGAAGGGAGTCGAGCCAGGCTTGCATGTGCGCCGGAGTATAGGAAAGCGCGCCGGTCCGTCTCGTCGGATAGGACGCCGCCACGCATCGCGCAAGAGGCAATGCCCCTACGCCATTCGTTTCAGCGCCTGAAATGCGGGTTGGCTACAATCGTGCCTCATTTTTCAGCAGCCACGCGCTCGCTCCTCCTCTTCCCTCACCATGCAGATCGGCCCCATTGCGCTGGAAAACCGCCTGTTCGTCGCGCCCATGGCCGGCGTGACGGACCGGCCGTTCCGCATGCTGTGCCGATCGCTCGGCGCGGGCTACGCGGTCAGCGAAATGGTGACCTCCCGCAAGGAGCTGTGGAACACGCTCAAGACCTCGCGCCGGGCGGACCACGCCGGTGAGCCCGGCCCCATCGCGGTGCAGATCGCCGGCACCGATGCGGCCATGATGGCCGAGGCCGCGCACTACAACATCGACCGGGGTGCGCAGATCATCGACATCAACATGGGTTGCCCGGCCAAGAAGGTCTGCAACAAGTGGGCGGGTTCGGCGCTGATGCGCGACGAGCCGCTGGCGCTGGAGATCGTGCAGGCCGTGGTCGCCGCCGCCGCGCCGCACGGCGTGCCGGTGACGCTCAAGATGCGCACCGGCTGGAGCGCCGACCACCGCAACGCGGTGAAGCTGGCGCGCGACTTCGAATCGGCCGGCGTGCAGATGCTCACCGTGCACGGCCGCACGCGCGAGCAGGGCTACAAAGGCGCTGCCGAGTACGACACCATCGCCGCCGTGAAGGCCGCGGTGCGCGTGCCGGTGGTGGCCAACGGCGACATCACCAGCCCCGAGAAGGCGCGCGACGTGCTCGCCGCCACCAGCGCCGACGCGGTGATGGTCGGCCGCGCGGCGCAGGGCCGGCCGTGGATCTTCCGCGAGATCGCGCATTTCCTGGCGACGGGCACGCACCTTGCACCGCCGCTGGTGGCGGAAGTGCGGCGCCTCCTGCTCGACCATCTGCAGGAGCATTACGGGCTCTATGGCGACTACAGCGGCGTGCGCACCGCACGCAAGCACATCGGCTGGTACGTGCGTGCACTGCCGGGGGGCGAAGACTTCCGCGGACGCATGAACGCGATCGAGGACTGCGCGCAGCAGCTGCGTGCGGTGTCCGACTATTTCGAGGGGCTGGCCGAGGGGATGGACCGCATCCCTGCGCACCGCGAACCTGCCGACGTGCAGGACGGGTGGAACGGCGGCGAGGACGAGAAAGCGGCCACCGCCGCGCATTGACAACAAGAGAGCGTCATGAGCAAGAAGAACATCGAGGACTGTGTCCGCAACAGTCTGGAGAGCTATTTCCGCGACCTGCACGGCACCGAGCCGGACGGCATGTACGACATGCTGGTGCGCGTGGTCGAGAAGCCATTGCTCGACGTGGTCATGGCGCGCGCCGAAGGCAACCAGTCGAAGGCGGCCCAATGGCTCGGCCTGAACCGCAACACCCTGCGCAAGAAGCTGGTCGAACACAAACTTTTGAAATGACGAAGACCCCCATGGCCCTGACCGCACTCCTTTCCGTTTCCGACAAGACCGGCATCCTCGAATTCGCACAGGCGCTGAACGCGCTGGGCATCCGGCTGCTGTCCACCGGCGGCACCGCCAAGCTGCTGGCCGACGCCGGCCTGCCGGTGACCGAGGTGGCCGACCACACCGGCTTCCCCGAGATGCTCGACGGCCGCGTGAAGACGCTGCACCCGAAGATCCACGGCGGCCTGCTGGCACGGCGCGACCTGCCCGCGCACGTCGCGGCCATCAAGGAGCACGGCATCGACACCATCGACCTGCTGGTGGTCAACCTCTATCCCTTCGAAGCCACCGTGGCCAAGCCCGGCTGCACGCTCGAGGACGCGATCGAGAACATCGACATCGGCGGCCCGGCCATGGTCCGCAGCGCGGCCAAGAACTGGAAGGACGTCGGCGTGCTGACCGACGCGTCGCAGTACGCCGTCGCATTGGCTGAGCTGAAGGCCGACGGCAAGCTCAGCGACAAGACCAAGTTCGCGTTCAGCGTGGCGGCGTTCAACCGCATCGCCGACTACGACGGCGCGATCAGCGACTACCTCTCGGCGATCGACTTCGACGCCAGCATCGGCCAGCCCGCGCCCAAGCGCGCGCTGTTCCCGGCGCAGAGCAACGGACGCTTCGTGAAGATCCAGGACCTGCGCTACGGCGAGAACCCGCACCAGCAGGCCGCGTTCTACCGCGACCTGTATCCGGCGCCCGGTTCGCTGGTGAGTGCCAAGCAATTGCAGGGCAAGGAACTGAGCTACAACAACATCGCCGACGCCGACGCCGCGTGGGAATGCGTGAAGAGCTTCGACGTGCCCGCCTGCGTGATCGTCAAGCACGCCAACCCCTGCGGCGTGGCCATCGGCAAGGACGCGGCCGAGGCTTACTCGAAAGCCTTCAAGACCGACCCGACCTCGGCCTTCGGCGGCATCATCGCCTTCAACCGCCCGGTCGATGCCGAGACGGCGCAGGCCATCGCCAAGCAGTTCGTCGAAGTGCTGATGGCGCCGGGCTACACGCCCGAGGCGCTCGAGGTCTTCCAGGCCACCAAGGCCAAGCTCAACGTGCGCGTGCTCGAGATCGCCCTGCCCAAGGGTGGCGCCACCGACTGGGACAACGGCCGCAACATGATGGACGTCAAGCGCGTCGGCTCCGGCCTGCTGATCCAGACCGCCGACAACCACGAGTTGGCCGCGAGCGACCTCCAGGTGGTCAGCAAGAAGCAGCCGACGCCGCAGCAGCTCGACGACCTGCTGTTCGCCTGGAAGGTCGCGAAGTACGTGAAGAGCAACGCGATCGTTTTCTGCGCCGACGGCATGACGATGGGCGTGGGCGCCGGCCAGATGAGCCGCCTCGACTCCGCGCGCATCGCCAGCATCAAGGCCGAGCACGCGGGCCTGTCGCTCCAGGGCACGGCGGTCGCGAGCGACGCCTTCTTCCCCTTCCGCGACGGCCTCGACGTGGTGGTCGATGCGGGCGCGAGCTGCGTGATCCAGCCCGGCGGCTCGATGCGTGATCAGGAAGTCATCGATGCGGCGGACGAGCGCGGTGTGGTGATGGTGCTGTCAGGCGTGCGTCACTTCCGTCACTGAGCGCGGCCTTTGCTCAATCACCGCCGAAGCGGTACTTGAGCTGGAAGCTCAAGGCGCCATAGAGGCGGTCCTTGTAGCTGGGGATGAAGGCAATGTTCAGGCCCCAGTTGCGCCCTTCGATGGCCGCCGTGGGAATCAGCGCAGGGAACCAGCCGCCGTTACGGAAGTTGGGGTAGCCGTCGAACGCGCCGACCACTGCGCCCAGCTTCACGCCGTAGAGCTCGAAGGGCATCACGTACACACCGAGGTAGCGTGAGGTCTCGCGGTCGCTGTTGCGGAAGATGCCGGCCGTGAGGGAATACGTGGAATCCAGCGTCCACTCAACGCCGAGCCCGGGGTTCACGTCCTCCAGGCCCTTGTGGCGATCGAAATGGTACGAATAGAAGCCCGGGTTCAGCCAGAGCCGGCTGGGTTCGGACTGGGCTGCCGCCACGCCCGGCACGAACGTGAGGATCGGGCTCAAGGCCAGGAGGGTGGTCGGCAGCAGGGAACGCAGTCGCATGGGTTGCAGGGGTCAGAGGGTCTTGAAGATCTGCCGGGCCGCGTCGATCGTCGCGGCGATGTCGTCGTCGCTGTGCGCCGCGCTCACGAAGCCCGCTTCGTACAGCGCCGGCGCGATGTAGACGCCGCGGTCCAGCAGGCCATGGAACAACGTGTTGAAGGTCGCGTTGTCCGTGGTCATGACTGTGGCGTAGTTCTGTGGCAGTTCGTTGAAAAGGAAGAAGCCAAACATACCGCCTTCGCTGTCGACACTGAAGGGCACGCCTTCGGCGGCCGCGGCCGCCTTCAGCCCGCCGACCAGCGCGCGGGTCTTGGCCGACAGCGCTTCGTAGAAGCCGGGTTTGGCGATCTCCTTGAGCGTGGCCAGGCCGCAGGCGGTCGCCACCGGGTTGCCCGACAGCGTGCCGGCCTGGTAGACCGCGCCGATGGGCGCGAGCTGTTCCATGATGGCGCGCGGCCCGCCGAAGGCCGCCAGTGGCATGCCGCCACCGATGACCTTGCCGAGCACCGTGAGGTCGGGCGTGATGCCCAGCACGCCCTGCGCGCCGTGCAGGCCGACGCGAAAGCCCGTCATCACCTCGTCGAACACCAGCAGCGCGCCGTGCTGCGTGCAGAGTTCGCGGCAGCGTTGAGCGAAGGCGGGCGTGGCGCGCACGAAGTTCATGTTGCCGGCAATCGCCTCGATCATCAGGCAGGCCATCTCGTGGCCATGCAGCGCAAAGGCTTCTTCCAGTTGCGTGATGTTGTTGTACTCGAGCACCAGCGTGTGCTGCACGGCTTCGGGCGGCACGCCGGCCGAGGTCGGATGGCCGAAGGTCGCGAGGCCCGAGCCGGCCTTGACCAGCAGCGCATCCGCATGGCCGTGGTAGCAGCCTTCGAACTTGATGATGTACTTGCGGCCGGTGGCACCGCGTGCCAGGCGCAGCGCACTCATCGCGGCCTCGGTGCCCGAGCTGACCAGGCGCACCATCTCCATCGACGGCACCAGCGCGAGGATGGCCTCGGCCAGCTCGATCTCGCGCTCGGTCGGCGCGCCGTACGAGAAGCCCTCGGTCACGGCCTTCTGCACGGCCTCCACCACGGCCGGATGGCCGTGTCCCAGGATCATCGGTCCCCAGGAGCCGATGTAGTCGATGTAGCGCTGGTCGTCGGCGTCCCAGAAGTAGGCGCCCTGCGCGCGGGTGATGAAGCGCGGCGTGCCGCCCACGGCCTTGAAGGCGCGCACGGGCGAGTTGACGCCGCCGGGGATGACGGCGCGGGCGCGTTCGAAGAGGCGTTGGTTGTTGTCGATGTCGATGGTCATGAAATCAGTGGCGGGTGTCGTGGGGTGGCAGGGCGAAGTCGGGCGGCACGTCGGCGCCATCGTCTTCGTCGTCGTCCTCGGGCTGGGCCCAGAACAGGCGGTCGGGCAGCACATGGCCCATGCCGGGGCGGAAGCCCGCGTCGAGGCAGCGGTCCATGTAGCTCAGCGCTTCGGAGGTGGCTGCGACCAGGTCGGTGCCGCTGGCCAGCAGCGCCGCCAGGGCGGCCGACAGCGTGTCGCCCGCGCCGGCGAAGACGGCCTCGAGGCGCTCGTACTTCTCGCTGGCCAGCACCGCCTGCGGCGACGCCAGCACGTTGTCGATGAACTGGTCGGGCAGCACGATGCCGGTGACCAGGGTGTAGGGCGTGCCCTGCTCGCCGGCCGCACGGGCGATGTCGCGCGCCGTCGGCGGCTTGTCGCCGGCCCAGTCGGGCAGGAGCCAGCGCCACAGCGTGCTGTGGTTGCCCACCAGTACGGTGGTTTGCGGTAGCAACAGTTCGCGGAAGGCATCGAGGTAGGCCTCGATCTGGTTCTCGTCCCACCACGACAGGTTGGGCATGTACGCCACGACCGGTACGTCGGGGTAGTCGGTGGCGGTCTCGGCGATGGTGCTGAGCGTCTCCGGCGAACCGACAAAGCCGACCTTGATCAATTGCACCTCGACGTCCTCGAGGATGGCGCGCGTCTGCTCGGCGACGGCCTCTTCGTCGAAGGCGAAGTGGTCGAAGATCTCGGCGGTGTCGCGTGCATACGCGCCGGTCACGACCGGCAACATGTGAGCGCCGACTGACGCCATGGCCAGCGTGTCGCCGGCCAGTCCGCCGGCACCGCTCGGGTCGCTGGCGTTGAACACCAGCACGCAGGGCGGATTCAGGTCGGCCTCTGCGGCGGCGATGTCGTCGAGATTCGGTTCGTTAAGATCACCCATGCTGCAGGCGCCTTCCGCGGGTAATAGGTAAGTTGTCAAACGCCGTTCCAAGCCGGGGCCATGGTGGCAGATGTGAGACGGTCGCCCCACAATTAAGTGATACGTCTAGATACAATCGTTGCATTCTATGAACAGGGACTTTAAGCTGCGATGAATACGAAAACCTGGATGTGCCTGATCTGCGGGTGGATCTACGACGAAGCGGTTGGGGTACCTGAAGATGGTATTGCGCCCAACACGGCCTGGGCGGACGTTCCGATGAACTGGACCTGTCCGGAATGCGGAGCGCGCAAGGAAGACTTCGAAATGGTCGAGATCTGAAGCATGGCATAGGGTGACACCCGCCGCACGGGTCGATGTGCGGTGGTCGACGGAAGTCTCTAACGAGGAGCGTGTGGCAATGAGCACGAATGGGTCCGGGTACAAGGTGCTCGTCATCGACGACAGCAACACCATTCGGCGCAGCGCCGAAATCTTCCTCAAGCAAGGCGGCCATGAAGTGCTGTTGGCCGAGGACGGCTTCGACGCCTTGTCCAAGGTCAACGACCATCGTCCGCACCTGATCTTCTGCGACATCCTGATGCCGCGCCTGGACGGTTACCAGACCTGCGCCATCATCAAGCGCAACGTCGACTTCTCCAACGTGCCGGTCGTCATGCTGTCGTCCAAGGACGGCGTGTTCGACAAGGCGCGCGGTCGCATGGTCGGCTCCCAGGATTACCTCACCAAGCCTTTCACCAAAGACCAGCTGCTGCAGGCCGTGCAGCAGTTCGGCATCGTCCAGCAGAAAGAAGTGCAGTAAATGCCCATCCACAAAGTCCTCGTGGTCGACGACTCGAAAACCGAACTGGTGTTCCTGACCGACCTGCTGCAGAAGAACGGCTTCTCGGTCAAGACGGCGGAGAACGCCGACGACGCGATGCGCCGCCTGGAGGAAGAGCAGCCCGACCTGATCCTGATGGACGTGGTGATGCCCGGCCAGAACGGTTTTCAGCTGACGCGCGCGATTGCCCGCAACCCGCAGTACGCGAGCGTGCCGATCATCCTGTGCACCAGCAAGAACCAGGAGACCGACCGCGTCTGGGGCATGCGCCAGGGCGCGCGCGACTACATCGTCAAGCCGGTGAACGCGGCCGAGCTGATGGCCAAGATCAACGCGCTCGCCTGAGCGACACCCGCCGCCCATGGCCAACCGCGACGCTCTCCGCGCTTTCCAGTCCCGGCTCGCTTCCCGTCTGCAAGCGGCGCGCACCTCGGACGTGTCGGCCTCGTGGCTGGCCGTGGAGGCCGGCGATGGCAAGTACCTGTTTCCGCTGGGCCACGCCGGGGAGATCTTTCCCTGGACGCCGCCGCAGCCCGTGCCCTACACCGAGCCCTGGTTCCTGGGCGTCGCCAACCTGCGCGGCGGCCTGTACGGCGTGGTGCAGCTGTCGACCTTCGCCACCGGCCGGGCGCCGGCCGCGGCGGCCCCGGCCGTCGAAGGCGTTCGCGCCCAGTCGCGCCTGGTGGCCCTCAACGAGTTGCTCGAAGTCAACTGCGCCTTGCTGATCGATCGTCTGGTCGGGCTGCGCGGCGTGGAAGCCTTCACCGATTCCCGCGCCCCGGCCGCCGACGCGCCGGCCTGGCTCGGGCATGCCTACATCGACGCGGCGGGGGAGCAATGGCAGGAAATCAACCTGCAATTCCTCTCGCAGCAATCCCGTTTTCTGAGCATCGGCGCCTGAGGGCTTGCCGGGCGTTGACATCAACGTGAAGGACCGACCGTGAGTTCGATCGCCGACAAGTTAAAGAAGTACCTGCCCGCCAACGACGACAACGCGAGCGTCCGCGTGCACGGCGATTCGACGTTGTCGCTGGACAATGTGGAAACCATGCAACCCCCCGAGGAGCGAACGGTGCATTTCCCGCGTACGGAGAACGATGCCTTCCCGACCGGAGCCGTCCTGGACGCGCCGGCCATGAACGAGCCGATGCCGCCGCTTGTCGAGGCGCCCGTTGCGAGCGGCGGCGGCGATGCCGGTGCAGCCGCTGCGCCCTCGAGGTTCAGCCCCGCCAGGCAGCAGCGCATCTTCGCCATCGCCTTGGCCGTGGTCGTGTTGTTGCTGTTGCTGGTGGCGGGCTCCGCCATCCTGCGCGCCGACCGCTTGGCGCAGCAGGTGGCATCGACCGGCCAGTCGCTGATGCAGTCGCAGCGCCTTGCCAAGTCGGTGTCGCAGGCCCTGGTGGGCAACGCGGCCGCCTTCGCCGAAGTGCGCGACAGTTCGGACGACCTGGCCCGCCGGGTGCAGGGCCTGGCCAACGGCGACGACGCGCTCAACCTGGAGCGCGTGGGCGGCCAGTACGACGCCGACCTCGCCAAGATCACGCCGCTGGTCGAGCGGGCCGACAAGAGCGCCAAGGCGGTGCTCGCGCAGCAGCAGATCCTCACGCAGGTGGGCGCCGCGCTGCGCGACATCAACCGCCAGTCCTCCGACCTGCTCGAGATGGCCGAGACGGTCGCCTCCATCAAGATGCAGCAGAACGCCACCATCCCCGAGATCGCCGCCGCCGGTCAGCTCGTGATGCTGACGCAGCGCATCGGCAAGTCGGCCAACGAGTTCCTGACGGTCGAAGGCGTGAGCCCCGACGCCGTGTTCCTGCTCGGCAAGGACCTGAACACCTTCCAGGAGGTCTCGCGTGGCCTGCTCGACGGCAATGCCCAGCAGCGCCTGCCGGGCACGCGCGACGCGCAGGCCCGCCAGCAGCTCGAAGCCATCCTCAAGACCTACGAACAGACCCGCACGCAGGCCGGCGCCATCCTGGGCAACCTGCAGGGTCTGGTGACCGCCCGCGAAGGCCAGTCCACCATCCTGGCGGACAGCGAACCGCTGCGCCTGGCGCTGGGCGAGCTGCAGGTCAAGCTGTCCGAGCGCACCGGTCTGGGTGTCGGCACCATCGCCACCCTGTTCATCCTGTCGCTGGCCGCGCTGGCCCTGGCCGGCGGCATCGGTTTCGTGCAGGTGCGCGAAGGCCGCGAACGTGCCCTGGCCGCCGAGCAGGAGCGGGTCGAGGCCGAGCGCCTGAGCGAAGAAGCCAGCCGCGTGAACAGCGCCAACCAGGCCGCCATTCTTCGGCTGATGAACGAACTGCAGACGGTGGCCGAAGGCGACCTGACGCAGGAAGCCACCGTGACCGAGGACATCACCGGCGCCATCGCCGACTCGGTGAACTACACGGTGGAAGAACTGCGCCTGCTGGTGGGCAACGTGCAGAACACGGCGACCCGGGTGGCACACACCACGTCGCAGGTGGAAAACACCTCGACCGAACTGCTGGCGGCCTCGACCGAACAGCTGCGCGAGATTCGCGAAACCGGCCAGTCGGTGCTGACCATGGCCGAGCGCATCAACGGCGTGTCCTCGCAGGCGCAGGAATCGGCCACGGTGGCGCGCCAGTCGCTGAAGGCCGCCTCGTCGGGCCTGCAGGCGGTGCAGAACGCCATCGGCGGCATGAACGCCATCCGCGACCAGATCCAGGAAACCTCCAAGCGCATCAAGCGCCTGGGCGAATCGTCGCAGGAGATCGGTGAAATCACCGAGCTGATCTCGGACATTACCGAGCAGACCAACGTGCTGGCGCTGAACGCCGCCATCCAGGCCGCCTCCGCCGGGGAAGCCGGTCGCGGCTTCTCGGTGGTGGCCGAAGAAGTGCAGCGGCTGGCCGAACGCTCCGCCGACGCCACGCGCCAGATCTCGGCGCTGGTGAAGGCGATTCAGACCGACACGCAGGACGCGGTGGGCGCCATGGAGCGCTCCACGCAGGGGGTGGTCGAAGGGGCCAAGCTGTCCGACACCGCGGGTACCGCGCTGTCCGAGATCGACCGCGTGTCGCGCCGTCTGGCCGAGCTGATCGAGCAGATTTCGCAGTCGGCGTCCCGCGAGGCCGATTCGGCCAACGTGGTGGCCGCCAATATCCAGCACATTTTCGCGGTGACCGAGCAGACCGGGGAGGGCACGCGCACCACGGCCCAGCAGGTGCGGGAGCTCTCGCACATGGCCGAGGAGCTGCGCCAGTCGGTCGCGCGCTTCAAGATCGCCTGACCCGCCGAGCGCCCAACGTGCCGATGCCCGTGCCCGCCAACGCCCCGAACCCCGGCACGTCGCCGGCCACCCAGGATCTCGGGCCATTGGCCTGGGTCATCGACGAAATCCAGAAGACGCTCGACGGCGCCGGCAAGGCGCTGCGCCGCTTTGCCCGCGAGGGTGCCGCGGAGCCCGACACCGGCCCGTTGCGCCTGGCGCGCCAGCAACTGCACCAGACCGTGGGCGCGCTCACGATGGTCGGCCACAAGGCGCCGGCCTTGGTGGTGGGCGCGATGGAGTTCGCAGTCCAGCGCTACATCGACGAACCGGCCGGCTGCAGCGAAGCGGCGGTGCTGAAACTCGACCGGGCCGGCTTCGCCGTGGCCGACTACCTGCATGCGCTGCTCGGCGGCAAGCAGGTGTCCTCGGTCGGGCTGTTCCCGCAGTACCGCGACGTGCTCGAGATGGCCAGCAGCGACCGCGTGCACCCGGCCGACCTCTGGACCCACGCCTGGCGCTGGGCCGAGATCAAGCCGTCGCCCACGCAGACCGCGCTGGTCTACGACCCGGCCGTGCGCTCCAAGCTCGACCGCGAAGTGCTCAAGATCGTCAAGAGCGGCGACGACCGCGCCGCCCGCCGCCTGTATGAGCTCTGCCTGGGCCTGGCCCGGGGCTCGTCGGTGCCGCGCGTGGTCAGTTTCTGGACGCTCGCCGCCGGCTTCTTCGAGGCGCTGGGCGCCGCGCTGCTGCCGGTCGACGTCTACGTGAAGCGTGCGTCCTCGCGCGTGCTGCTGCAGTACGCCACGCTGGCGCGGGGCGACTCGGCCGTGTCCGAACGCCTCGGGCAGGACCTGCTGTTCTTCTGCGCGCAGGCCGCGCCCGCCGCGCGCGACGAGGTTGCGACCCTGCGCCAGGTGCGCCAGGCCTGGGGCATCGCCGACGACGAGCCGACGGTCGACTACACCGTCGAGCAGTTCGGCCGCTTCGACCCGCTGGTGCTGGTCCAGGCGCGCAAGCGCATCGAAGCCGCCAAGGAGATGTGGTCGGCGCTCTCGGCCGGCGACGTCTCGCGCACCCGCCAGGTGGCCGACACCTTCGTGCAGCTGGGCGAATCGCTGCAGAAGCTGCATCCGCCGAGCCTGCCGATGGCGCAGGCGCTCAACAACGCGGTCGATGCGTCGCTGCGCTCCGGCGTGCCGCCGAGCACCGAACTCGGCCTCGAAGTGGCGACGGCCGTGCTCTACCTCGAGGCCGCCTTCGAAGACCTCGACCCGCACGACCGCCAGCTCACCGCACGCACGGTGCAACTGGCCGGCCGCATCGAACGCGTGCGCGACGGCGGCCAGGCCGAGCCGCTCGAGCCGTGGATGGAAGAGCTGTACCGCCGCGTCAGCGACCGCCAGTCCATGGGCACCGTGGTCGACGAACTGCGCGCGCACCTCGGCGAGCTCGAAAAGTCGCTCGACCAGTTCTTCCGCCGCCCGCACGAGCGCAGCGCGCTGCGCACCGTGCCGAGCCAGCTGCTGCAGATGCGTGGCGTGTTTTCCGTGCTCGGCCTCGACCAGGCCGCGCAGACCGTGCAGCGCATGCGCGAGAACGTCGACCACCTGCTGGAGACCTCGTCGCCCACCGACGAGGCCCGCGACTTCGACTCGCTCGGCAACAACCTGGGCGCCCTCGGTTTCCTGATCGACATGCTGGGCTACCAGCCCGCCCTGGCCAAGCGTCTCTTCGTGTTCGACGCCGAGCTGGGCGAACTCAAGCCGCTGATGGGCCGCAGCGCGGAGGCCGCGGCGGCCGACGCCAGCGTGCCCGATGCCACCGCCGCCACGTCCGCGGCGGCTGCCGCCGGGCCGGTGCTGAGCGTCGAGGAAGTCGACGCGCAGATCGCCGCCAAGCTCGCGGCGCTGGCCGCACCGAGCCGCAAGGCGGCCACCCCGATCGAGGAATTCAGCCGCGCCGCCGACAGCTGGACCGCCAAGATCGTCGGGCCGACGGCCTTGCCCGACACCGAGGTCAACGAACTCGACGAAGACGACCTGCAGAACATCTTCCTGGACGAGGCGCGCGAGGTGCTGGAGAACGGCGACGCCGCCGTGTCGCTGCTCGCCGAAGACCCGACCGACGTGAGCGAGCTCACCGTCCTGCGGCGCGCCTTCCACACGCTCAAGGGCAGTTCGCGCATGGTCGGCCTCACGGCCTTCGGCGACGCCGCCTGGTCCTTCGAGCAGGTGTTCAACACCTGGCTGGCCGACCAGCGCCCGGCCACGCCCGAGCTGCTGAGTGCCACCGAACGCGCGCTGAAGGACTTCTCCGCCTGGGTCGGCGCCATCGCCGCCGGCCAGCCGCACGACTGGGAGCCCTCGGCCTTCAGCCGTGTGGCCGAGGCCTTGCGCAGCGGCGATCCGCTGCCGCCGCCCGCGGCCATCGCGCCCCATGCCCTGGCCGTCGCGGCGCGCCACATCGCCGCCGAAGCGCCGCCCGCACCACTGCCGGTGGTCGAAGAAGCTGCGCCCGAGCCCGTCATCGAGGCGCCAGTCGCGGAGGCACCCGCACCCGACGCGCGCCGCGCCAGCGAAATGGACGACGACTTCGCGTCCACCGACTTCCTCGATTTCGCACCGCGGGACGTGACGCCGGCGGCCGAATTGCCACCGCCCGTCGGCGGCGAGGACATCGATTTCTTCGAGACCGCGCACGCGTCCATCGACCCGTTCCGCGTGCCGACGATGACGCTGGACTTCGACCTCAGCGAGTCCGCACCGCTGGAAGCCCCCGTCGGGCCGCGCGCCACGCCGGCACCGGCCGTGCTGCCGCCGCTGCCCGACCTGTCCTTCGCGACGCCGGCATCGGCACCTGCCGAGACGCCGGACGAGCCCGATGCGGCCCAGGAAGAACTCGACGCACTCGCCAGCCTGCTGGCCGCGCCGGCGGCACCCGTCGATGCGCCGGTGGAAGTGCCGGCAACCGACGCGCTCGGCATCCCTGACGTCGAGCCGGCGCCCGAACCCGCCGCGTCCAGCGCCGACGACGCCGTCAAGGCGATCGGCCCGCTGCGCATCGGCATCGCGCTCTACAACGTCTACCTCAACGAAGCCGACGAGTGGTCGCGCCAGCTCGCCACCGACGTCGGCGAATGGGCGCTGGAGCCGCACCTGCGCATCGGCGATTCGACCGTCGCGCTGGCGCATTCGCTGGCGGGCAGCTCGGCCACGGTCGGCTTCCAGGGCCTGTCGGGCATGGCCCGGCTGTTCGAAGCCGCGCTCCAGCACCTGCACCGGCAAGGCCGCGGCACGGCGGAGCAGGGGCGCGTGCTGGTGGCGGCGGCCGACGAGGTGCGTTACCTGCTGCACCAGTTCGCCGCGGGCTTCCTGCGTGATCCGTCGGACGAGACGCTGCAGGACCTGCGCGACGTCGCCGCGTCGCAACTGCCGGCCGACGCACCGGACAGTGGCCCGGCGCCGCTGGGCTTCGCCGCCACCCGCGCCGACGTGTTGCTGGACGATTCCGACGACGCCTACGACCTGGCCGATTCGGTCGACGTCGACCTGTTCCCGATCTTCGAGGAAGAGGCCGCCGAACTGATGCCCAAGCTGGGCGGCGCGCTGCGCGACTGGCTGGCCGACCCCGCCAGCGATGCGCCGCGGGCGTCGGTGCTGCGGACGCTGCACACGCTCAAAGGCAGTGCCCGGCTGGCCGGCGCGATGCGCCTGGGCGAACGTGCGCACCGCATGGAGTCCGAGATCGAGGCCATCGGTGCCCAGGGCGCCGACCGCATGGCCGTCGAGGCACTGCTCGCCCGCTTCGACGCCCTCCAGTCCACCTTCGATGGGCTGCGCGGCATCGGCGACGGCGACGCACCGCCGGACGACGCGCCCTTCGTGGCGCCGACGCCGGTGGCCGCACCGGTGGTCGACGCCGCGACGCGTGTCGCGAGCCCGGAGACGACCGCCGCCAACGAGTCGCCAGCGGCAGCGCCGGCGGTGCGCACCGGCACCGTCGCCGTGCCGCTGCCGTCGATGCTCGTGCCGCTGCGCAGCAGCGCCTCGCAGCAGGCGGTGCGCATCCGCACGCAATTGCTCGACCGCCTGGTGGCCCAGGCCGGCGAGGTGATCATCACGCGTTCGCGGCTGGAAGCCGAGCTCAACCAGCTGCGCGGCTCGCTCGGCGACCTGACCGGCAACCTCGACCGCCTGCGCCAGCAGCTGCGCGACATCGAGGTGCAGGCCGAAAGCCAGATGCAGTCGCGCCTGGCCCAGGCCAAGGACTCGCAGCAGGGCTTCGACCCGCTCGAGTTCGACCGCTTCACCCGCGTGCAGGAACTCACCCGCATGATGGCCGAGTCGGTCAACGACGTGGCCACCGTGCAGCGCACGCTGCAAAAGACGGTGCAGGCGACGGAAGACGACCTGTCGGCCCAGGCGCGTCAGACACGCGAGCTGCAGCGCGGCCTGCTGCGCACGCGCATGGTGGAATTCGAAGGCATCTCCGACCGCCTCTACCGCGTGGTGCGCCAGGCCTCGAAGGACACCGGCAAGCAGGTGCGCCTGGACATCGTCGGCGGCTCCATCGAGATGGACCGCGGCGTGCTGGAACGCATGACGCCGTCGTTCGAGCACCTGCTGCGCAACAGCGTGGCCCACGGCATCGAGAGCGCCGCGGCGCGCGAGCAGGCCGGCAAGGAGCCGAGCGGCCTGATCGCCATCGAGCTGCACCAGGAAGGCAACGACGTCTCGGTCAGCTTCCGCGACGACGGCGGTGGCCTCAACCTGGAACGCATCGCGCAGCGTGCACGCGCCCTGGGTCTCGCGGCCGACGGCGAGGTGCTGTCGCCCGAAGCGGCGGCCGAGATGATCTTCAAGCCCGGCTTCTCGACCGCCGAGCAGGTGTCGGAACTGGCCGGCCGCGGCATCGGCATGGACGTGGTGCGCGCCGACGTGGCAGCGCTCGGCGGCCGTATCGAAACGCACAGCACGCCGGGGCAGGGAACGAGCTTCAAGCTGGTGCTGCCGCTGACCACCGCCGTGACGCACGTGGTGATGCTGCGCGCAGGCGGCACGTCGATCGGGGTGCCGTCCAACTTGGTCGAGCTGGTGCAGCGCGTGAGCGCGGCCGAGCTCGACGTGGCCTACGCGAACCAGCAGTACCTCTTCGCCGGCACGCCCGTGCCTTTCTACTGGGCCGGCGCGCTGCTGCAGTCGTCCGTCCGCAGCGACGCGTCGGGCAGCAAGACGCACGCGATCGTGGTGGTGCGCAGCGCCGCCCAGCGCGTGGCGCTGCACGTGGACGAAGTGCTGGGCAACCAGGAAGTCGTGGTCAAGAACCTCGGCCCGCAGCTGTCGCGGCTGCCGGGCATGGCGGGCATCTCGGTGCTCGCGTCCGGCGCGGTGGCGCTCATCTACAACCCCGTGGCGCTGGCCGCCGTGCATGGCGACCAGGCCCGGGCGATGCAGCAGGCGGGCAGCGCCGCTGCCGCCGCGGGACCGGGCGGGGCGCAGACAGCGGCCGCGCCGGTGGTGGTGCAGGAGGCGCCGCTGGTGCTGGTGGTCGACGACTCGATCACCGTGCGCCGTGTCACCCAGCGCATGCTGCAGCGCGAAGGCTACCGCGTGTCGCTCGCCGCCGACGGCCTGCAGGCGCTGGAGCGGCTGCAGACCGAGCGTCCGGCGGTGGTGCTGTCGGACATCGAGATGCCGCGCATGGACGGCTTCGACCTGGCGCGCAACATCCGCGCCGACGCGGCGCTGGCGCATCTGCCGATCATCATGATCACCTCGCGCATCGCCGAGAAGCATCGCGAACACGCGGCGCAACTGGGCGTGAACCACTACCTGGGCAAGCCCTACTCGGAAGACGAACTGCTCCGGCTGGTGCGCACCTACGCGCAGGTCGAGGTCCCGGCCGCGGCCTGACGCGGCAAGGCCGAGGGTCGGGCGGGCCCCTACGTGGGCAGCCCGGCCCGCACCAGGTCGACCTGCCGGTTGCAGCCCATCTTGTCCTTGATCATCGCGATCTGCTTGCGCACGGTGTGGATGGACACGCCGCGCGCTTCTGCATGCTGCGCCGGCGACTGGCCTGCGATCAGCGCACCGAGCACCCGCTGCTCGGCGGCCGTGAGGTCGTAGGCCGGCCCGAGCGTGCGCAGCCGGGCGTCGATCGAATCGGGTGCAGGTCGGATGCGCAGCAGCAAGAGCGCCTCGTTGCCCAGTCGCGCGATCCGCGCCGCCGGCGCCAGGTCGATCTGGCAACCCGCCACCTCACCCTCGTCCGGCAAGGTCAGCGTGAGCCGGCGGTCGCGCTCGGCGACGCTGGCCAGCGCGCCGTAGAGCGCCTCGCGCAGGGCGGGTGCGGCATGCCACAGCCGGCCCTGCCGGATGCGCAGGATCTGGTTCAGCGCGAACCAGGCCTGGGCGCGCGGCGACTGCCGCAGCACGGTCCCCGTGCGGCTGACCACGCAGAGGGCTTCCTCGAAACCGTCGAAGGCCGACTCGGTGGCAGCGAACCAATGCTCCGTGGCGGTCCGGCGCTGCTGCACGGCCTGGCCGATGGCGCTCGCCAGTGCCGCCCCCGCACCCTGCCCGAGCTGCCGGCGCCCGGTCTCGCGCGGCTCGGCGCGTTGCACCGTCAGCCCGCCGTGGCGGGTCGGCGACTGTTCCACGAGCAGCGTGAGCATCTGCCGCATGCGGTGTCGGCACATGAAGTCGACGTAGTAGCCGTTGCGCGAAAGCGTGTTCGGGCTGAACAGCTCCGCCGTGTCAAACCAGGTGCCCTCCGGCGATCCGGTGGTCGCGGGCGTCACGATGTCGTGGGCGTGGTAGTGCGCCACGTAGTCCTGCTCGGCGGCCGCCGAGATGCCGCGCTGCTGGCAGTCGAGCAGCTCGCCGGTGCGGCTGAAGAGGACGAAGCTGGCGCTGTCGCCGCCGATCAACTGGCGGGCACCCTCCAGCACGTCCCCCCAAGGCGGCACGGCGTCGCTCAGGTGATGGGCCGCTTCCAGGGTGCGATGGAGCACGGGGTCTTGGATCACGAATACCTCCGCAGGCTGTCCTCGATCAGTCGCCTCCCTGCACGGACCCTACGCGCCCGCGGTGCGCCGTCAATCCCTCGAACAGGGGATGTAGGAATCGGCGTACATGGGCGCGCAGTGGCCCCGGAGCGTCTCAGTTGTGCGCTGCAACGGCATCATCCAAAGTGATGACGTCCTGCAGCGTTTAGGCCTCAGTGGCCCGCGGCCACCTTGCGCACCACGCCGTAGCGCTGCAGCGTGCGCTCGCGTGCCTCGGCGTGGTCGACGATCGGCTTGGGGTAGTGCTCGCCAAGGGTCAAGCCGGCCGCTTCGAGCTCGACCGGCGAGGCGGTCCACGGCGCATGGATGACCTTGTTCGACAGCGGTGCCAGTTGCGGCAGGTAGCGCCGGATGAATTTGCCCTCGGGGTCGAAGCGTTCGCTCTGCGTCACCGGATTGAAGATGCGGAAGTAGGGCTGCGCGTCGCAGCCGCTGGAACTCGCCCACTGCCAGCCGCCGTTGTTGGACGACAGCTCGAAGTCGTTGAGGTGCAGCGCGAAGTAGGCCTCGCCACGGCGCCAGTCCAGCCCCAGGTCCTTGCAGAGGAAGCTCGCCACCACCATGCGCAGGCGGTTGTGCATGTAGCCGCTCTGGTTGATCTGCAGCATGGCGGCGTCGATCAGCGGGTAGCCGGTGCGCCCCTGGCACCAGGCGTCGAAGAGCTGGTCGGCATGCTTGCCGTGGTGCCAGATGATCTTGTCGTACTCGGGCCGGAAGCTCTTGCCTTCGGCGAGGTGTGGGTTGTGCGCCAGGATCTGGAAATAGAAGTCGCGCCAGATCAGTTCGCTCAGCCAGGTCGCGGCGCCGGCGTTCCCCTGCAGCGACAGCTGGTGCGCCACGCTCGCCAGCTGGCGGATCGACACCGTGCCGAAGCGCAGGTGCACGCTCAGGTAGCTCGGCCCGCGCACGGCCGGGAAGTTGCGCGCCGCGTCGTAGCGGTCGATGCGGTCGAAGAAGTCCTCGAACAGCGCCGCACCGCCCTGCGCGCCGGTGGGAATCTCCAGCGTCCGGAGGTTGGTCGCCTCGAAGCCGATGTCTTGCAGGGAAGGCACCGGCGCGTCGTAGCGGGCGGGCGGTGCGATCAGCGATTCGGCGTACCCGCGCGAGGGGTAGGGCTTGAGGAAGAAATCGTCGACCTTGGCCAACCAGGCGCGCTGGTAGGGCGTGAACACGGTGTAGGGCTGGCCGACTTTGGTCAGCACCTCGTCGCGCTCGAACACCACCTGGTCCTTGGCCGTGTGGAAGGCGATGCCGGCATTCGCCAGCGCACCGAAGACTTTCGCGTCGCGCGCAATGGCCGCGGGCTCGTCGTCGCGGTTGGCGAACACCGCCTGCACGTCCAGCGCATGGGCCAGCTCGGGAAGCTCGTCTTCGGCGATGGCGTGCCGCACGATGAGCCCGCCGCCCAGCGAACGCAGGTCCGCGTCGAGTTCGACCAGCGATTCGCGGATGAACTCCACGCGCCGGTCGGCGCGGGGAAGGCTGTCGAGAATGGCCTTGTCGAAGACGAAGACGCAGACCACTTCGCGGCAGGTGCGCAGGGCGCGCCACAGGGCCGCGTTGTCGTCCACGCGGAGGTCCCGGCGGAACCACATGAGACCTTTGGGATAGGTTTTGTCGACGGCCAGTAAAATCGGAGGCATGTCTTCCGATTCTGCCCCGATGAACCTCACGCATCATTTCCTGATCGCGATGCCGGGGCTGGCGGACCAGGTGTTCAACCGAAGCGTGGTCTACCTCTGCGAGCACAGCGAGCGCGGCGCGCTCGGCCTCGTCATCAACAAGCCCAGCGACATCAACCTCAAGGTGCTGTTCGAGAAGATCGAGTTGCACCTCTCGCGCCCCGAGCTCGGCAACGCGCCGGTGTTCCAGGGCGGCCCGATGCAGACCGAGCGCGGCTTCGTGCTGCACGAGCCGGTCTTCGCCGACGCCGACAAGCCCGAGGAATCGGTCTATGCGTCGACCATGACGATCCCCGGCGGCCTCGAGATGACCACGTCGAAGGATGTGCTGGAGGCACTGGCCACCGGCGCCGGTCCGCGCAAGGTGCTGGTGTCGCTCGGCTATTCGGCCTGGAGCGAGGGCCAGCTCGAAAGCGAACTGGCCGAGAACAGCTGGCTCACCGTCGGTGCCGACCCGGCCGTCATCTTCGACACGCCCGTCGAGCAGCGCTACGACAAGGCATTGCTGCTGCTGGGGCTGGAGGCCTGGAAGCTGTCGCCGGACGCCGGCCACGCATGAAGGCCGTCATGCCAGATGCCTCTGTGTCTGCCTCCGCTCCTGCGCCTACCGCTCCCGTCCCGCCCCATTTCCAGAGCTTCCTGGCCTTCGACTACGGCCAGAAGCGCACCGGCGTCGCCACCGGCAACCGGCTGCTCGGCACCGCGTCGCCGCAGCCGACCATCAAGGCCGAGGGCGACGCGCGCTTCGTGCAGGTGGCCGTGCGCATCAAGGAGTGGCAGCCCGACGCGCTGGTGATCGGCGTGCCCTTCCATCCCGACGGCGCCGCCCACGACAACACCCGCGCCGCACAGAAGTTCGCGCGTCAGTTGCGCGGCCGCTTCAACCTGCCGGTGTACGAGGTCGACGAACGCTACAGCACGACCGAGGCGCTCGCCTCCGGCGCTCGCGACGCCGACGCCGCATCGGCCTGCATCATCCTTGAGCAATTCCTGAGGAGCCTTCCTTGAACGCCATCCCCGAAGCGCAGGCGCTGTACCGCGACCTGCTGACCGGCGTGACCGCGCTGATGCGGCCCGACACCCGCCTGGTCGGCATCACCTCCGGCGGCGCCTGGCTGGTCGAGCGCCTGCAGAAGGACCTGGGCCTGGCGGGTGCACCCGGCGTCATCTCGTCCGCCATGCACCGCGACGACTTCGCGCGCCGCGGCCTGTCGTCGAGCGCGCAGACCGCACTGCCCTTCGACGTGAACGGCGCCGACGTGCTGCTGCTCGACGACGTGCTCTACACCGGCCGCACCATCCGCGCCGTGCTCAACGAGCTGTTCGACTTCGGCCGGCCGGCGTGCGTGCGGCTGGCGGTGCTGGTCGACCGCGGCGGTCGCGAGCTGCCGGTGGCGGCCGATTTCGCGGCGGCGACACTCACGCTGCCGGCCACGCAATCGCTGGCCCTGGCGCGCAGCGAGAGCGGCGCCTTCAGCTTCGACGTGAAGGAGGTCTGAGGTGCTTTACAAGCGCAATCCACAGCTCAACCAGCACGGCGAGCTGATCCACCTGCTCTCGATCGAGGGCCTGCCGAAAAGCATCCTCACGCACATCCTCGACACGGCCGCGAACTTCACCAGCGTCTCTGATCGCGAGGTGAAGAAGGTGCCGCTCTTGCGCGGCAAGAGCGTGTTCAACCTGTTCTTCGAGAACTCGACGCGCACCCGCACCACCTTCGAGATCGCGGCCAAGCGGCTGTCGGCCGACGTGCTCAACCTCGACATCGCGCGCTCGTCCGCGAGCAAGGGCGAGTCGCTGCTCGACACCATCGCCAACCTCTCGGCGATGGCGGCCGACATCTTCGTCGTTCGCCACAGCGAGTCGGGCGCGCCCTACCTGATCGCGCAGCACGTGGCACCGCACGTGCACGTGGTGAATGCCGGCGACGGCCGCCATGCGCATCCGACGCAGGGGCTGCTCGACATGTTCACCATCCGGCACTACAAGAAAGATTTTTCGAACCTCACGGTCGCGATCGTCGGCGACGTGGTGCATTCGCGCGTGGCGCGCTCGGATATCCATGCACTCACGACCCTGGGCTGTGCCGAGGTGCGCGTGGTCGGCCCCAAGACGCTCGTGCCCGGCGACATGGCCGGCATGGGCGTGCGGGTGTGCCACACGCTCGAAGAGGGCATCAAGGACTGCGACGTCGTCATCATGCTGCGGCTGCAGAACGAGCGCATGAGCGGCGCGCTGCTGCCGTCGAGCCAGGAATTCTTCAAGACCTACGGCCTCACGCCCGAGAAGCTGCAACTGGCCAAGCCCGACTGCATCGTGATGCACCCGGGCCCGATCAACCGCGGCGTCGAGATCGACTCGGCCGTGGTCGACGGCAAGCAGAGCGTGATCCTGCCGCAGGTCACTTTCGGGATCGCCGTGCGCATGGCCGTGATGAGCATCGTGGCCGGGAACGAAGCATGAACCTCCTCATCACGAATGGCCGGGTGATCGACCCGGCCTCGGGCCTCGACCGGCTGTGCGATGTTGCCATCGCCGACGGCAAGATCTTGTCCATTGGCAGCACGCCGAGCGACTTCCGGGCCGAGCGCACGCTCGACGCATCGGGCTGCATCGTTGCCCCCGGCCTGGTCGACCTGGCGGCGCGCCTGCGCGAACCGGGCTACGAGCACGAGGGCATGCTCGACAGCGAGATGACTGCCGCGGTGGCCGGCGGCGTGACCAGCCTGGTCTGCCCGCCCGACACCGACCCGGTGCTCGACGAGCCCGGCCTGGTCGAGATGCTGAAGTTCCGCGCCGAGAAGCTGCAGCGTGCGCGCCTCTTTCCGCTGGGCGCCGTCACGCGCAACCTGGCCGGCGAGGTGCTGACCGAGATGGTCGCGCTGACCGAAGCCGGCTGCGTCGGCTTCAGCCAGGCCGACGTGCCGCTGACCAACACGCAGGTGCTGCAGCGCGCGCTGTCGTACGCTGCCACCTTCGGCTACACGATCTGGCTGCGTCCGCAGGACCGCGACCTGGGCAAGGGTGTGGCCGCCAGCGGCGCGCTCGCCACGCGCCTCGGTCTGGCCGGCGTGCCGGTCGCGGCCGAGACCATCGCGCTCTTCACCATCTTCGAACTGATGAAGAGCACCGGCGCCCGCGTTCACCTGTGCCGCCTGTCGAGCGCGGCCGGCGTGGCGCTGGTGCGCGCCGCCAAGGCCGAGGGCCTGCCGGTGAGCTGCGACGTCAGCATCAACTCGCTGCACCTGACCGACACCGACATCGGCTTCTTCGACAGCCGTGCCCGCCTGAACCCGCCGCTGCGCCAGCAGCGCGACCGCGACGCGCTGTCGGCCGCGCTGGCCGACGGCACCCTCGACGTGCTGGTGTCCGACCACACGCCGGTCGACGCCGACGCCAAGACGCTGCCCTTCGCCGAGAGCGAACCGGGCGCCACCGGCCTGGAACTGCTGCTGCCGCTCGCGCTGCAGTGGGGCGAGCGCAGCGGCGCCGGTCTGGCGCGTGCCCTGGAGGTCGTGACCTCGGCGCCCGCGAAGCTGATCGGCGCACCCGGCGTCGGTGCACTGTCCGCCGGCGCTGCCGCCGACGTGTGCGTGATCGACCCCGCCATCGAATGGCAGGTCGACGCCGACGCACTGCGCAGCCAGGGCAAGCACACGCCCTTCATCGGCTACGCGATGCAGGGCCGCGCGCGTTTCACGCTGGTGGGCGGGCGCGTCGTGCACGAGGCCATCAGCGCCGACTGACGCCATGCGTTCGCTCCTCGCCTGCTGGAAGCTGCTGCGCGCCGTCGCGCACATGGTGGGCGGCTGGTGGACCATCCGCTTCGGCTTCGCCGCGCTGTCGCAGCCCGAGCGCGACGCCCGTGTTCAGCGGTGGGCCGAACGGATGCTCGCCATCATGGGCATCCGGCTGGAGGTGCAAGGCACGCCACCGGCCACCGGGCCGGCGCTGGTGGTGTGCAACCACCTCTCGTGGCTCGACATCGTGGCCGTCCATGCCGCGCGCCATGTGCGCTTCGTCTCCAAGGCCGGCGTGCACCACTGGCCGATCGTCGGCACGCTGGCCGTCGGCGCCGGCACGCTCTTCATCGAGCGCGAGAGCCGGCGCGATGCCCTGCGCGTGGTGCATCACATGACCGAGGCTCTGCGCAACGGCGACCTCGTGGCGGTGTTCCCCGAAGGCACCACCAGCGACGGCCGGGGCGTGTTGCCCTTCCACGCCAATCTGCTGCAGGCGGCGATCGTCTCCGGCGCGCCGGTGCTGCCGGCCGCGCTGCGCTTCGCCGACGCCGCCACGGGCGAGACCAGCCCGGCCCCGCTCTACGTGGGCGACGACAGCCTGGTCGGTTCGTTGTGGCGCACGCTCACGGCACCGCCGCTCCTGGCGGTGGTGCGCTTCGGCGACCCGCAGCCCGCGGCCGACCGCGACCGCCGCGCCTGGGCGCAGTCGCTGCACGCCGACGTGGTGGCGCTGCGTGACGCCACGCGCATCGCTGGTTAGACCCCTGTCGATGCTGCGGTCGCGCGGCTAGGATGCGTGCGCGGCGCGTGCCGCACGAACGTACAACAACAGGAGACGACCTTCATGCGCAAGCCATTTCTTCGCCTTGGCCTGACCACCCTCGCGGCCACGGCCTTCCTCGCCGGCTGCGGCGGCATGCCCCCACCGGGCGCGCAGCGCCAGCTGATGCTGGTTGCCAACGACGAGAAGCAGTCGTGGACCGACGCCGGCGCCGTGGTGCTCGCGCCGCGCGGCCGCGACAGCCTGCAGATCCTCGACATCGGCACCGACCCCCTGGCGCCGAAGGTGGTCGGCACGCTCGCGCTGGACAACACCATCGCCGGCCCGCCGACCAACCTGGCCATCAACGCCGACGAGACGCTGGCGCTGGTCGCCAATTCGCTCAACGTTGTGGAAGAGAACGGCGTGCGCAAGCAGGTGCCCGACAACCGCCTCTTCGTGATCGACCTGAAGGCCAACCCGCCGACGCTGATCGACACGCTGGCCATCGGCAAGCAGCCGTCGGGTCTGTCGATCAACAGGGCCGGCACGCTGGCACTGGTGGCCAACCGGGCCGACAACTCGGTGAGCGTGCTGCGCATCGCCGGACAGAAGGTGACGCTGATCGACACGGTGGTCATCGGTGAATCGGTGGCGCATGTGCGCTTCACGCCCGACGGGCGCCGCGCGCTGGCGGCCAAGTTCCCGAGCCACAAGATCGCGCTGCTCGACGTCGACGGCGAGAAGGTCACGTACAACAAGGTCGACCTCGCGGCCGGCCTGTGGCCGTACAACGTCGACGTCACGCCCGACGGCAAGCTGGCGCTCACGGCCGACAACGGCAACTCGGGCGCGTCCGATGGCCAGGTCGACACGGTGAGCGTGATCGACCTTGAAGCCACGCCGCCACGCGTGATCGACAAGGTGGTGGTCGGTGACGGCCCTGAAGGCCTGGCCGTCAGCCCGACCGGCAAGCTGGCGGTGGCCGTGCTTCTGCGCGGCAGCAATTCGTCCAAGAGCGCGTACTTCTACAACCGCAATGGCTCGGTGGTGGCGCTGAAGATCGACGGCAAGAAGGTCACGCGCAGCAACGAGGTCGTGGTGCGCGGCCTGCCCGAGGGCGCGGTGTTCAGTGCCGACGGCAAGTACCTCTACGTGGGCAACTTCATCGACCAGGACGTGAGCATCCTGCGGGTCGACGGCGACATGCTGGTCGACACCGGCAAGTCCTTCGGCCTGGCCGGGCACCCGGCGGCGATGCGCGGGCGCGTGACGCATTGACGTGACGATGCGCTTCGTCGACAGCGATTCCACCCGGCGAGCGCTCGGTTTCGACCGCCTGATCCCCGCGCTGCGCGCCCTGTTCGTCGCCGGTTGCGAGGTGCCGTCGCGGCACACGCACACGCTGGGCGATGCCGAGGGCGGTACGGCCGGCACGCTGCTGATCATGCCGGCGTGGCAGCCGGGCGCGTACCTGGGCATCAAGACGGTCGGCATCTTCCCGGGCAACGCGCAGCGCGGGTTGCCGGGCCTGCATTCGACCTACCTGCTGTTCGACGCACAGACCGGCGTGCCGCTGGCGCAGCTCGACGGCAACGAGATCACCTCGCGCCGCACTGCGGCGGCTTCTGCACTGGCGGCGTCGTACCTGGCGCGGGCCGATGCGCGGCACCTGCTGGTGGTCGGGGCGGGCCGGGTGTCGGCGCTGCTGCCGGCGGCCTACCGGGCCGTGCGGCACATCGAGCGCGTGAGCGTCTGGGCGCGCAACGCAGTGCAGGCCGAGGCGCTGGCGCAGCAGTGGCGCACCGAGGGCATCGACGCCCGTGCGGTCATCGATCTGCCGGCCGCTGCGGGCGAGGCCGACATCGTCAGCTGTGCCACGCTCGCGACCGAGCCGGTGATGCACGGCGCCTGGCTGCGTCCCGACAGCCACCTCGACCTGATCGGCAGCTTCACGCCGGCGATGCGCGAGGCCGACGACGCCTGCTTCGGCGGCGGTGCGCGCCTGGTCGTCGACACCGCCGAGGCCCTGCACAAGAGCGGCGAGCTGCTCGGCCCGATGGCACGCGGCGTGTTCGCGGCCGCGGACGTGGCCGGCACGCTGGCCGACCTGTGCAGCGGGCGCGTGCCAGGCCGGCGCGATGGCGACGGCCGCACCGTCTTCAAGTCGGTGGGTACGGCGCTGGAGGATCTGGCGGCGGCGGTGCTGGTGTTCGAGCAGGCCGGCGCCGCCTCAGGCTGACGCCAGCGCGATCGCCTCGACCTCGACCTTCAGGCCGAAATGCAGCGCGCCGGTGGGCATCACCGCCCGGGCCGGGCGCGCGGTGCCGGCCCATTCGGCGTAGATCGCATTGAAAGCCGGCCAGTTGGCGATGTCGTCGACATACACCCGCACCTGCAGCAGGCGGTCGATGCCGCTGCCCGCGGCCGCGAGCGCCGCAGCGAGGTTGGCGAGCGTCTGGCGCGCCTGCGTCTCGAAGGGCGCATCGGTCAGGCGGGTGCCGTCGGGCCGCACCGGCAACTGGCCCGAGACGAACACCAGCCCCGCCCCCACGGTCGCATGGCTGTAGTGGCCGCCGGGCGGCGCGAGCGCCGGCACGTCGATGGCTTGAAGGTCGGTCGATGCATCACCAGCCATGAAAGCGGCTCCAGGTCTGCACCGTGCCGTCGTCGGCGAGTGCGTGGTATTCGGGGAACTGCGCGCCGGTGGCGCAGGCGTGGTTGGGCAGGATGCGCAGGCGCGTGCCGATCGGGAAGCGCGTGGTGACGTCGGGCTCGGGCGTGCCTTCGCGCGACACGATGCCGTGTTCCTGGTTCGCGCCCGACAGCAGGTAGCCCGGCAGCAGCGCGCCGTCGACGGTGCAGACCTGGCCGTAGCCGAAGTCCTGCCCCATGCGCGCGGTGCCGCGGTCGCGGCTCATCGCCATCCAGCCGGCGTCGACGATCGCCCAGCCCTTCTCCGCCTGGTGACCGATCACGGTGGTGAGCACGCTCAGCGCGATGTCGTCGGTGCGGCACACGCCCACGTTGTGCATCACCAGGTCGAAGAACACGTACACGCCGGCGCGCAGCTCGGTCACGCCGTCCAGGCGGGTGGCCTCCAGCGCGGTGGGCGTGGAGCCGACGCTGACCACCGGGCAAGGCAGCCCGGCCGCGCGCAGCCGCTCGGCGGCTCGCACGCAGCCGGCGCGTTCCTGTTCGGCCAATGCGGCCAACGCGGAGGGCGTGTTCAGTTCGTAGCTCGAGCCCGCATGGGTCAGCACACCGCCCAGGCGCATGCCGCCGTCGTGCAGTACGCGGCCGATGTCCAGCAGGGCGTCTTCGCCGGGGCGGATGCCGGAGCGGTGCCCGTCGGTGTCGATCTCGATCAACACCTCGAAGGCCTCGTCGTGGCGGCGGCCGAAGTCGGCGATGGCGCGGGCACCTTCGAGGCTGTCGGTGATGATCTTCAGGTCGCACCCGCGCCGTCGCAGCGCCAGCGCGTGGTCCAGCCGGTGCGCCGCCATGCCGACCGCATAGAGGATGTCGGTCACGCCGTCCGCGAAGAACTGGTCGGCCTCCTTCAGCGTCGACACGGTGATGCCGCGCGCGCCGGCTGCGATCTGTGCGGCCGCTACCGGCGCGCACTTGGTGGTCTTTACATGCGGGCGGAAGCGCACGCCCAGTGCGTCGGCCTGCTGCTGCATGCGCGCGATGTTGCGCTGCATGCGCGGCAGCGCGATGAGGGCGGCGGGGGTGTCGAGAGTCTGGAGCGAGTCGAAGGGCATGGCGGAACTCTAGAGCCTTTCACCGTGCCGTTGCCAAACCCAAAAAAAGCGCCCCGAAGGGCGCTGTAGAACGACGCCTTGCGGCGCCGCGAGGAGGGATCTTCCCAACCGGGTCGGCTCAGAGGATGCCGAAGATCTTCAGGGCGATGATGGCGACGAGGGGGACGCCGCACAGCCAGAGAATGATGCTTTTCATGATGGCCTCCGAGCCTTGAATGAGTGAGGCTCCAGCCTAGGCGCGCGGTCGTCGTGCGGCCTGCGGGAGAAGACACGGCAATGGCGTGGTCCCCTGCCTACAGCCGCCGGCCGCTACATCACGGTCGCGTGCGGATGCAGCGGGTGCGCCAGCGTGTCGGCGATGAGCCGCAGCGCCTGGTCGCAGTCGTCGCGCGACATCGGCCCCCCCAGGCAGACGCGCACGGCTTCGGGCGGGTTGCCGTCGGTCGAGAAGGCCGCGCTCGCGACCACGCCGACGTTCTGCGTGCGCAGGAACGATGCGAACTCGACCATGCTCCAGGCCGATGACAGCGGCAGCCAGAGGTGGAAGCTCTCGCTCGGCGCAGCCATGCCGTAGGCGCCCAGGTGCTTCTGCGCCATCGCCTGGCGCACGTTCGATTCGGTGCGGATGGCCTGCAGCATCGCATCGGCCGTGCCGTCTTCCACCCACAGCGTCGACAGCGCGTTGGTGATGGGCGAAGCCATCACCGTGGTCGCGCGCAGTGCACCTGCGAGCCGCTGCGACTGCCGCGCGCTCGGTGAGCGTACGTAGGCATTGCGAAGGCCCGCGCCCAGCGTCTTCGAGAAGCCGGTGATGTAGTAGGTGAGGTCGGGCGCCATCGACGCCAGCGTGGGCGGCATCTGGCGCGGCAGCAGGCCGTAGGCATCGTCCTCGATGATCGGGATGGCGTAGCGCAGCGCGATGTCGGCCAGCGCTTCGCGCCGCGCGCGCGAGATGGTCGCGGTGGTCGGGTTGTTGATGGTCGGGTTGACGTACAGCGCCTTGGGCTTGAGCGTCTTGCAGGCATGCTCGAAGGATTCGCCCATCGGCCCTTCCTCGTCGAGCGGCAGCGCGTGCAGCTGGACGCCGAGCTGCGTGGCGATCGCCTTCACGCCGGGGTAGGTGAGTGCCTCCACGCAGATCAGCTCGCCCGGCCGCGCGAGCTGCGAGAACAGCGCGGCCAGCACGCTGTGGATGCCGGGGCACACCAGCATCTGGTCGAGCCGGCAATCGGGGATGCGCGGTCGAATCCACGCCATGCCGGCCTCGCGGTCGCGCACGGTGCCGCCAAAGTCCTGGTAGCGCAGCAGGTCGTACGGGTCGGTGTCGGCCATCACGCGCGCCGCGCTCTCCTTCATGCGGTCGAGCAGGCCGGTGTCCTGCGGTTCGGGCGGCAGGTTCATCGTCATCTCGGCACCACCGCCGCCGCGCAGCGGCACGGCCGGGCTGGTGCCGCGAATGAAGGTTCCTGTCCCCGCGCGCGAATCGATCAGCCCGCGCTTGCGCGCCTCGGCATAGCCACGCGCCACCGTCGTGTAGTTCAGCCTTAGCTCGGCCGCCAGGTCCCGCAGCGTGGGCAGCTTGTCGCGGGCCGTCAGGCGGCCGGTGCGGATGTCCTCGGCGATGAGGTCGGCGAGCAGCAGGTAGGCCGGCTTGTCGCTGGCTTCGAGGCGCTTTTGCCAGGGCTGGGTGATCTTGATCATGGGAAGTTGATCGCATCCATTGATTGCATCGGTATCGATGGATGGACGCATGAAGCATGCCGGCCACGGAGAGGGTTCATGCATTGATCGCGTGCATTCAAACCCATTGATCGGGTGCATTGATTGCACGTCCGGCGCATCAATCGGGTGCGAAAAGCCACGACCGCGCCCATCGGAAAACGCCCCGCAGGGTGTCGCAACTATTTTTTCGAGCCCGCGCGGCGCATGCCTGCTGATTGATCGTGCATTGATCGCACGCAGGCGTCTGCGGGGTGGCACATCGCATGCGAAGGAGAAGGGCGCGCAATCAACCATCCCCAACGTTTTTCAACTGGAGTCCCCCATGCCCGCAGTCACCAAAGCCCCGAACGTCGCCGGCGAACACCTTGTCGACTACGAAGAGAAAGTCTTCGAGGACGTGAAGGCCGAACCCGGCGAGAAGGCGCTGGTCACCTTCCACACCGTGGCCTTCGAAGGCTCGATCGGCTTCGTCAACCTGCTGCAGGCCACGCGCTTGAAGCGCAAGGGCTACGAGACCTCGGTGCTGCTCTACGGCCCCGGCGTCACGCTCGGCGTGCAGCGCGGCTTCCCCACGCTGGGCGACGAAGCCTTCCCCGGTCACCAGAACTTCAACAAGCAGATCGTCAAGTTCATGGAAGAGGGCGGCAAGGTCTACGCCTGCCGCTTCGCGCTGCAGGCCCTGTACGGCCACGGCGAAGGCGCGCTGATCCCGGGCATCACGCCAATCAACCCGCTCGACGTGCTGGACATCGTGCTGCTGCACAAGAAGGCCGGCGCCGTCATCCTCGACACCTGGACCCTCTGACATGAGCCGGATCGTCCGCGCCGCCGCCGTCCAGATCGCGCCCGACTTCGAGAACGTCGACGGCACCCTGAACCGGGTGTGCGCGGCGATCGACGAGGCCGGCGCGAAGGGCGTGCAGCTGATCGTCTTCCCGGAGACCTTCCTGCCGTACTACCCCTACTTCTCGTTCGTGCAGCCGCCGGTGCTGCAGGGCCCGGCCCACCTCCGCCTCATGGAGCGCGCGGTGGTGGTGCCGGGGCCGGTCACGCTGGCGGTGGCCGAACGGGCGCGGGCCCACGGCATGGTGGTCGTGCTCGGCGTGAACGAGCGCGACCACGGCAGTCTCTACAACACGCAACTCGTATTCGATGCCGACGGCAGCCTGCTGCTCAAGCGCCGCAAGATCACGCCGACGTACCACGAGCGGATGATCTGGGGCCAGGGCGATGCGGCGGGCCTGAAGGTGGTCGACACCAAGGTCGGCCGCGTCGCCGCGCTGGCCTGCTGGGAGCACTACAACCCGCTCGCGCGCTACGCCCTGATGGCGCAGCACGAGGAGATCCACTGCGCGCAGTTCCCGGGCTCGCTGGTCGGGCCGATCTTCGCGGAGCAGATGGAAGTGACCATCCGCCACCACGCGCTCGAATCGGGCTGCTTCGTCGTCAACGCCACCGGCTGGCTCACCGATGCACAGATCACCGCCATCACGCCCGATGCGGGGCTGCAGAAGGCGCTGCGCGGCGGCTGCCACACAGCAATCATTTCGCCGGAAGGCAAGCACCTCGCGCCGCCGCTGACCGACGGCGAGGGCATGGTCGTCGCCGACCTCGACATGGCGCTCATCACCAAACGCAAGCGAATGATGGATTCGGTCGGCCACTACGCGCGCCCCGAGCTGCTGAGCCTGGCCATCAACGAACGCCCCGCCGCGACCACCTTCGCGATGCCGGCCGGCGCGCCTCTTTCATCCACAACCGGAAGCACCCCTTATGACCACGACAGCCTCGCCGTCCAGCCGTCAGTTGATGACCGAGTTGCAGTCCTTCGGGTTGCGGCTGGTTGACCCTTCCGCCGGCGCGGCCAGCCGCCGCGGCGGCGCGGGGCCGTCGGACCACAAGGCCGTCACGGTGGACGGCCACACGATCATGGTGCCGGTGCACACCTCGACCGCATGGAACTCGCCCTTCACGGCACAGGCGCCGGACGCGATGGGCAACAGCACCATCACGCGCGGCACCATTCCCATCGCCAGCATCACATTCCCGAAGCAGCCGCGCTTCACGAAGATGCAGACCTTCGACGGCGTGCCCTATTCGCACATCGCCACGCTGCACGGCAGCGACGTGCTCGCCACCACCGTGCTGCAGACCTGCATCCGCTACGAGAGCCGCCGGAAGACCTGCCAGTTCTGCGCGATCGGCCAGTCGCTTGCGGCCGGCCGCACCATCGCGCGCAAGACGCCCGAGCAGCTCGCCGAAGTCGCGCGTGCCGCGGTGCTGCTCGACGGCGTGAAGCACATGGTGCTGACCACCGGCACGCCCAACGCGACCGACCGCGGCGCGCAGATCCTCTGCGAGAGCGCCTTCGCGATCAAGGCCGCGGTCGACATCCCCATCCAGGGCCAGTGCGAGCCGCCGGACGACGACCAGTGGTTCCACCGCATGAAGGCGGCCGGCATCGACACGCTGGGCATGCACCTCGAAGCGGTGACGCCATCGGTGCGCGAGAAGATCATGCCGGGCAAGGCCAGCGTGCCGATCGCGCGCTACATGAGCGCGTTCGAGGCGGCCGTCGGCGTGTTCGGCCGCGGCCAGGTCAGCACCTACATCCTGGCCGGGCTGGGCGACACGCGTGAAGCCATCCTCGACATCTGCGACCAGCTGCTGGCGCTGGGCGTGTACCCCTTCGTCGTGCCCTTCGTGCCGATCAGCGGCACGCCGCTGGAAGACCATCCCGCGCCGACGCCCGCGTTCATGCAGTCGATCCTCGAGCCGCTGGGCCAGCGGGTGGCTGCGGCCCACCTGCGCTCGAGCGACATCAAGGCGGGGTGCGGCAAGTGCGGCGCCTGCTCCTCGCTCTCGGTCTACGAAAGCTGAGCCATGAGTTGCATCGACGACGTCGTCGACCCGGTCGTGCACTACGCGCCGGCCGGTTTCCTGGTGCGCGAGGCCGCGCAGCCCTGGGAGCGTGACGAGGCGCATGCGCTGCGCCGCGCGGTGTTCTGCATCGAGCAGGGCCTCTTCGTCGGCGACGACCGCGATGCGATCGACGACGACGCGCAACTGCTGGTCGCGATGTCCTGCATCGGCGGCATGCCCGACCAGGTGGTGGGCACGGTGCGCATCCACGAGACATCGCCGGGCGTGTGGTGGGGCTCCCGGCTCGCGGTGCATGCGGCCTTCCGCAGCCAGGGGCACCTGGGTGCGACGCTCATCCGGCTGGCGGTGACGCGCGCGCATGCGCAGGGCGCCCACACCTTCATGGCGCACGTGCAGGCGCAGAACGAGGCGCTGTTCCACAAGCTGCACTGGCGCACGACCGGCACGCTGGCCATCCACGGCCGCCCGCATGTCGAGATGCAGCCGGACTTCGCTTTCTATCCGCCGTGCCACGACCCGGTGAGCGGTTTCGTCTCGCGCGCCAGGAGCCGCACATGACGCTGGCCGAGCTCACCACCGCGCTGCGCGACAGCCGCGGCTTCGCGCACAAGCGTGACATCAGCGACATCGTCACGGCGCTGGGCCAGTCGCTGCCCGGTGGTGGCGCCGACCTGGCGCAGGCGGTGCCGGTGGGCGACGACTGCGCGGCCATCCCCGACGGTCACGGTGGCTATCTGCTCTTCGCCATCGAAGGGCTGGTGGAAGACTTCATCGAGCGCATGCCCTGGTTCGCCGGCTATGCCGGCGTGATGGTCAACGTGAGCGACATCTACGCGATGGGCGGCCGCCCGACCGCCGTGGTCGATGCGCTGTGGAGCGCCGGCATGCGGCCGGCCGACGAGATGCTCAAGGGCATGGCGGAAGCGTCGTCGAAATACGGCGTGCCGATCGTCGGCGGCCACAGCAACAACCGCAGCGTGCGCCCGCAGCTCGCCGTCGCCATCCTCGGCCATGCGAAGAAGCTGCTGACCAGCTTCACCGCGCGGCCGGGCGACCTGCTGGTGATGGCGGTCGATCTGCGCGGCGCCTACCAGGAGCCCTTTCCGTACTGGAACGCCTCGACCACCGCGCCTGGCGCCCGCCTGCGCGCCGACCTCGAAGTGCTGCCCGCGCTGGCCGAGGCCGGCCTGTGCGACGCGGCCAAGGACATCAGCATGGCCGGTGCCATCGGCACGGCGCTGATGCTGCTCGAGTGCTCGAAGGTGGGCGCGACCATCGACCTCGACGCCATCCCGCGGCCCGAGGGCGTGCCGCTGCTGCGCTGGCTCACGTCCTTTCCCAGCTTCGGCTTCGTGCTGAGCGTTCGGCCCGAGGCGCTGGGCGAGGTGCTCACCCGCTTCGCCGCGCGCGACATCGCCTGCAACGTCGTCGGCCAGGTCGACGACAGCCGCACGCTGGTGCTGCGCCAGGGTGAGGAGCGCCAGCTGCTGTGGGACCTGAACACCGACGCGTTCATCGGCGAGGCCGGCGAGGTCCACCATGCATGAGTCGGTTGCGTCACGGCCGCTGAAGATCGGGCTGCTCACGCACTCGGTCAACCCACGCGGCGGCGTGGTCCACACGCTCGAACTTGCACATGCGCTGCACGACGCGGGCCACGACGTGACCGTGATGGCACCCGCCTCGGCCGGCCAGCGCTTCTTCCGTCCGGTGCGCTGTGCCACGCGCCTGATCCCGGTGGGCGCCACGCCGCGCGACACGGTCGAGATGGTGGGATCGCGCATCGACGCGCTCACCGCGTCCATCGGTGAGTTGATGGCGACCACGCGCTTCGACGTGCTGCACACGCACGACCCCATCGGCGGCAACGCGCTCGCGAACCTGCAAGAGGCCGGGTTGATCGACGGCTTCGTGCGCACGGTCCACCACCTGGAGGTGTTCGCCGACGTGCAATTGATGCGTTGGCAGGCGCGCGGCTTCCGGGCCGCGCGGCAGGTGTTCTGCGTGAGCCGGCTGTGGCAGAACCTGCTGGCGACGAAGCATGGCGTGCGCGCCGCGCAGGTGCGCAACGGCGTGCAGCGCGGACGCTTCAGCCCCGAGCGCCAGCCCGGCGATGCGTTGCTGGCGCAGCGTTTGGGCATCCGCACCGGCGCACCCGTGGTGCTGGCACTCGGCGGCGTGGAGGAACGCAAGAACACGCTGCGGCTGCTGCAGGCCTTCGTGCTGCTGCGTGCGCATCGGCCCGATGCACAGCTCGTCATCGCCGGCGGCGCCAGCCTGCTCGATCATGCGCAGTACGGGCGCGACTTCGCGGCGCTGGCGCAGGCGAGCGATCTGCCCATCGGCCCCGGCGCACCCATCGTGCTCACCGGCGCGCTGCCCGACGACGACATCCCCGCGCTCTACCGCCTGGCCGACGTGGTCGCGATGCCCTCGCTCAACGAAGGCTTCGGGCTGGTCACGCTCGAAGCGCTGGCCAGCGGCGTGCCGATCGTCGTCTCGCGCATCGCGCCCTTCACCGAGTACCTGCGCGACGGCGACTGCCACTGGGCCGACCCGTTGAAGTCGGCCTCGATCGCCGAGGCCTTGCGGGCCGCGCTCGCGGCGCGTTCGTCGGCGCGCATCGCCGCAAGCGCCGCGCGTCTCGGCGAGACCTTCAGCTGGGCCGCCAGTGCGACCTGTCATGTGCAGCTCTACCGCGAGGGCCTGTCGCAAGGCGCCACCGTGGGTGTTGCACGAACCCACCTGCGTTGAGGACCCCTCCCATGCCCGTCATGCATTTCCACGTCCGCTGGCCCGACCAGAGCGAGACCCGTTGCTATTCGCCCTCGCTCGTCGTGCAGGACTTCCTGACGCCCGGCCAGGCCTACGCGTTGCCCGACTTCCTGGGCCGCACGCGCGAGGCGCTGGGCATCGCGTCGGAGCGGGTGCGCGCCAAGTTCGGCTTCGCCTGCTCGCAGGCGATGGACCAGCTCGCGGAGATCGAGCAGATCGCCACCCGCTTCACCGACCAGCCCGACGCACAGGTCACCGTCGTCGCGTTCGACTGACATCCCTTCAAGGACACCCCATGACCCCCAAGACCACCCACTACAGCGTCGTCATCGTCGGCGGCGGCCAGTCCGGCCTGTCGCTGAGCCACTGCCTGCAGCAGCGCGGCATCGACCACCTCGTGATCGAGAAGCGCACGCTGGTGCATTCGTGGCGCAGCCAGCGCTGGGATTCGTTCTGCCTCGTCACGCCCAACTGGCAGTGCAAGCTGCCGGGCTGGTCGTACAGCGGCAGCGATCCGCATGGCTTCATGGTGAAGGACGAGATCAACGCGTGGCTGGCCGGTTTCGTCGAGCAGGTGCAGGCGCCGGCGATCGAGGGCGTGACGGTCGAGAAGGTGTCGAAGGCGGGTGAGGCCGCGCACTACACCGTCGACACCAGCGCCGGCCGCTTCACGGCCGACCAGGTGGTGGTGGCCTCGGGCGGCTACCACAAGCCGGTGGTGCCGCGCATGGCCGAGCGGCTGCCGCCGTCGATCGTGCAGTACCACTCGGCGCAGTACCGCAACCCGGCGCAATTGCCCGAAGGCGCGGTGCTGGTGGTGGGTTGTGGCCAGTCGGGCGCGCAGATCGCCGAAGACCTGCACCTGGCGGGGCGCAAGGTGTTCCTCGCCACCGGCAACGCGCCGCGCTGCGCACGCTTCTACCGCGGCAAGGACGTGGTCGACTGGCTGGCCGACATGAACTACTACGACATGCCGGTGACGCAGCACCCGCTGCGCGAAGGCGTGCGCGACAACACGAACCACTACGTGACCGGGCGCGACGGCGGGCGCGACATCGACCTGCGCCGCTTCGCGCTGGAAGGCATGGAACTCTATGGCCTCATGACCGGGCTGGACGGCGACACGCTGCAGTTCCAGCCCAACCTGCGCGCCAACCTCGACCATGCGGACCAGATCTTCAACGGCATCAACGCGTCCATCGACAAGTTCATCGCGGCCAACGGCATCGACGCGCCGCCGGGCGGCGTGTACGAGCCGGTGTGGGAGCCGCAGGAGGAGCGCACCACGCTGAGCCTGCGCGAATCGGGCATCACCAGCGTCGTGTGGTGCATCGGCTTCCTGCCCGACTTCGCCTGGGTCGACGCGCCGGTGTTCAACGGCCGCGGCGAGCCGGTGCATCTGCGCGGCGTGACGCAGGTGCCGGGCCTGTACTTCCTCGGCCTGCCGTGGCTGCACACCTGGGGCTCGGGGCGCTTCTCGGGCGTGGCGCGGGATGCGGCGTACCTGGCCGAGCAGATCGACGCGCAGCGCAAGGCCGTGACCGCAGCGCCCGCGCAACTGGCAGCGGCCTGAGCCCTTCTTTCAGCGCGCCACCTGCAGCTGGCTGCGCCGCCACGCCGCCGGCGGTGCACCGTACTCGCGGCGGAAGGCGCGGCTGAAGGCCGTGTCGGTCTGGTAGCCCACGTCCTCGGCGATCGTCGCCAGCGGCGCGTTGCTGCCGCGCAGCAGGTTGGCCGCAATCACCATGCGCCATTGCGTGAGGTACTGCATCGGCGAGCTGCCGACCAGCTGCTGGAAGCGCTCGGCCAGCACCGAACGTGAGCTGCTCGCGGTGCGCGCCAGTTCGTCCAGCGTCCACGGGTGGCCGGGGCGGGCGTGCATCGCCTTCAGCGCGGCGCCGACGACGCGGTCGTTCACGCCGGCCAGCCAGCCGGTGCGGCCTTCGGCCTGTTCGTTCATGTAGAGCCGCAGCACCTCGATGAAGAGCACCTCCGCCAGCTTCGCGAGCACGCCCGCACCGCCGGGGCGGTTCGGCGACCGTGCTTCGGCCAGCGCGTAGCGCACCGAGGCCTCGAGCCAGGCCCCGGCCGGGGAGCCGCGCACGTTCACCTTCATCAGCGAGGGCAGGCCGGCCAGCAGCAGCCGCGCCAGCCGCGCGTCGCAGGCGAGGTAGCCGCAGACCAGCCGCGTGGTCGGCCCGCCGCCACCGTAGGCCAGCGTGCGCGGCCGGCGCGCCAGCACCGCATCGAGCCGCGCGCCGCTGGCCGGCGGCAGCCCCGGTTCGGACGCCATGCGGTGCGCATGGCCCTGCGGAAAAATCAACGCGTCGCCGGCCGCCAGCCGTGTCGGCGGCGCGTGGCCCATCTCGACGAAGCATTCGCCCTCGGTGATGAGGTGAAAGATCACGACGCGCTCGGCGCCCGGCTCGAGGAAGGGCGCGGCCTGGTCGGCATGCGGCGACTGGTAGCACCACGGGGCGGTGAAGCGCGCGTTGATGAAGATAGCACCCACCAGGCGCACGACGCGCAGCGTCTCCGACAACGCATCCATCGGCGCATCCTCGCGTTCAGCCGCCCGCGGCGATGCGCAGGTCGAGCGGCAGCGCGGTCTGCACCGCGCAGGGCACCGGCGACTGCCGACAGGCGCGCTCGGCCAGGTCGCGCAGCTGCGCGGGCGCGATGCCGTCGGCGGCGATGCGGACCTGCAGTTGCAGGTCCTGCGGTGTGGCCGGCACGGTACCGCCGTCGCTGTCGCGCAGGCCGAGGATGCCGCGCGTGTCGGACCGGCTCGCGGCCCGCACGTCGAGCGCGCGCAGCACCACGCCTTCGCGTGCGGCGAGCATCGCGATGCAGGTGGCCGCGCAGCTGGCGAGCCCGGCGCGGAACAGCCAGCCGGGTGTGACTTCGGCGCCGCCGCCGCCGAACTCGCGCGGCATGTCGGTCGGCACCTCGGCGCCGTTCGGGTGGCGGGCCACGAAGCGCGTGCCGCCGTCCCAGCGCACGCTGGCCGGCGCGTCGTCGTGCACCCCCGCTTCGGGCCGGCGTTCCAGCACCGAGGCCACGCGCTGCAGGGCGTCGGCGATGTCATGGGCCATGGGGGGCACCTCCGGGGTCGTGCTGAAACCCGCATTCTGAAACGCGCATCGCCTCGCGGCCACGGCCGAAACGGGCTAGGCCGCTTGGCGGATGCAATGCCGTGCCGGGCTATGCCGTGTGGCGGCGCGCGCCTGGACGATGGGGCAAGCATCGCCGACGCGCAGACAGGACGCGAGCGCGCGGCGGCGCGACAGTCCGGTCTCCATCCAACGACTCGACAGGAGACGATCACCATGCCCACCGACACCCTCACCACCGCTCCCGCCACCGACCTCGAGGCCCTCAAGAAGCGGCAGATGGCCGCGTGGGGCAGCGGCGACTACGCCGTCATCGGCACCACCCTGCAGATCGTCGGCGAGCAGCTCGCCGAGGCCTGCGACCTGCGCTTCGACGAGCGCGTGCTCGACGTCGCGGCCGGCAACGGCAACGCCACGCTGGCGGCCGCGCGGCGCGGTTGCCGCGTCACCTCGACCGACTACGTGGGCGCGCTGCTCGAGCGCGGCGCCGAGCGTGCCCGCGCCGAGCGGCTCAACGTGCAGTTCCAGACCGCCGACGCGGAGGCGCTGCCCTTCGAGCCGGCGAGTTTCGACGTGGTGCTGTCGACCTTCGGTGTGATGTTCACGCCCGACCACGCACGCGCCGCCGGCGAGCTTGCGCGCGTGTGCAGGCCGGGCGGGCGCATCGGCCTGGCCAACTGGACGCCCGAGGGCTTCATCGGCCAGGTCTTCAAGGTGCTGGGCCGCCACATGCCGCCGCCGGCCGGCGTGCAGCCGCCGTCGCTCTGGGGCACCGAGGCGCACCTGCAGGCGCTGTTCGGCGAACAGGCCGCGAAGATCGATGTGACGCGCCGGCTCTTTCAGTTTCGCTACCGGTCGGCGGCGCATTTCATCGAGGTGTTCCGCACCTGGTACGGGCCGGTGCACAAGGCCTTCGCCGCGCTGCCGCCGGACGGGGCCCAGGCCCTGGAACGCGACCTGACCGCCTTGCTCGAGCGCCTCAACCGCGCCGGCCCCGGCGCGCTGGTGGTGCCGAGCGAGTACCTCGAAGTGGTCGTCAGCCGGCGCTGACGGCGACCCACCGCCCGTGCGGTGGATGACCTCGCGGTGGCGCCGACCGACGCCGCGTCAACGGCGAAGATGGCCGGGGATCGTGCTGAGCAATTCGGCCGACTTGCGCAGCCGGTCGTCCACTTCGCGCGCCATCCGCATCGCTTCGCGGCCGTGGTAGTTGATGGCGATCCAGACCAGCCAGACCAGGCCGATCAAGCCGGCAGATAAATACAGTTGCACGCCCATCGTCACTCCAAAAAACAAGGGGGCAACCCTTGCACAGCATCGGCACCTGCGCAATAGGCGGACATGCACAAAGGCCGCTGTCAGGCGCCGACAACACTGTTCCCGCCCGGCCGGATGACCCGGGCCATGGCACCGCGCAGCGATGACCGTCGTTCAGCGACCCGCGGAGAAGGGCAATTCCCACTCGGCCGTGGCGGCGTCGGCGGGAATCGACAGGGTGAACACGGCCGCCGCGGCAAGCGAGGCGAGGACGGTGGCGAAGAAGTGCGTCATGGACAGGACTGTCGCGGCGCGTCGCATGACGGCTTGTCAGCCGGGGGCGATGGCGCTTGCGCGCCAACGGCGCAACGTGCCGCCGGGCCGTCGATTTCCTGCATCGGCCGTCGTCGCTGTCCGTCCTCGCGTGCGGTGGGGGAGTGCGACGCTGAGGTCTTCAAATCAGGAGAAACCGATGGCAGACGACAAAGCCGAGCGCGGCCCCGCCGACGCGGCACGCATCAACGTGAACGAGGCGTACGAGATGCGCTACTGGACCCGTGTCTTCGGCGTGACCGAACAGAAGCTTCGGTCGGCCGTCGCGGCGGCCGGCGTGATGGCCAAGGACGTGCGTCGCTACCTGGGCGTCGCCGAGCGCTGAACGTCGGTATTGCCTCACGGCGTTCGGGGCATGGACTCCCGTGCAATGATCAAATGATGCAGCGCTACAGCGACACGCTCCCGACCCGCATCGCCGTCCGAGCGGACCCCGATCGCGTTGCGCAGGAGCGGAGCGACAGGCGGGGCCCGGCCCCTCGGGACCCGATTGCCCGAAGCATCGGGCTGGACACCGCGTCGTCCCTGTCCACACGGCCGATCAAGGGATCTCGCATGACGGTCAGCCGGCTGTCGATCGGGGCCGACCGCCTCGGGTTGACACGGCCCGTGCCCGCCGAAGACGCTTTCGTCGTGGCGGTCTATCTGCACGATCTCGCCGACCACGAGCTCTGGAGCCGCGGCCGTCCAGTGCTCAGGCAAGGCTACGCCGCGCAATCGATGCGCATCGTCAATCTGCAGGACGAGTACGCCGCCAACCTGCTGCAACCGCACGAGACCCTCGTCTTCCATATTCCGCGGCTGGCGCTCGATGGTTTCACCGACGATGCGGGCCTCGCGCGCGTCGGGCATCTGGCGTGCGAACCGGGGCTCGTGGATCCGGTGGTCGGACATCTGGCGGGCGCGCTGTCCGCCACGCTCGCCATGCCGGAGGTCGCGAATTCGCTGTTCATCGACCAGGTGTGCCTGTCGGTCTGTGCGCACCTGGCCGGCCACTACGGCGGGCAGCGCAATGCCCTGTTGCCGGCCGCGAGCGGACTGTCGCCTGCCATGGCATCGCGCGCCAAGGAACTGCTGGCGACCCATGTCGCCGAGACGCTGTCCATCCACGACCTGGCGCAGGCATGCGGCTTGTCGCGCAGCCATTTCGGCAAGGCCTTCAAGCTGTCCACCGGGCTGACGCCGCACGCATGGCGGCAGCAGTACCGCATCGATCGCGCCCAGGCGCTGCTGCTGGGCGAACGCGTCGACCTGGCGGCCATCGCAGCGCTCTGCGGCTTCGCGGATCAGAGCCATTTCAATCGCGTCTTCGCGCGACTGGTGGGCGACACGCCAGGCAACTGGCGGCGCCTGCGCCAGCGCTAGTGCGCTTGGCGCGGCTGCTTCACGCCCCGTGCTTCACTCTTGGCGTCGCGACGATTGCGCCACGCTGCGCAGGCCCGCCAGTGCGGTCACGGCGCACGCCAGCGCCGCGAGCGAGATCACCGACAGCAACGCCAGGTTGATCGCCTGAGGGTCTCCGAAGCCGCGATCGATGAGCAGGCCGACGGCGCCCGGGCCGATGCCCACGCCGACCAGGGTGACCACCGACACGAGCAGGGCGATGAGCACGCCGCGCACCCGGTCGGGCGTGAGCAGTTGCCAACCGGTGAGGCCCGCAGGCGTGGCGGAGAACACCAGGAAGTTGAAGACGGCATAGGCGGCCCGGCTGGTGTCCGGGTCGTCGGCCAGGCAGAAGACCGCGGCCGCGGGCAGGCACAGCAGGGCGGCCGCCGCGAGCAGCAGGTTCGACGGCGCGGGCGCGCCGCGGCGCTGCAGGTGCGTGAGCACGCGGCCGCCCACCCATTGCCCCGTAGGGGCCGTGGCCAGGAAGATGAGGCCGACCATCATGGCGCTCTCTCCGCTGCCGAAGCCGAAGCGCCGCGAGAAGAACATCGGCATCCAGGCGGCCTGTGCTTGCGCCAGCGTGACGCTGCACGCCGTGGCGGCGGTGAGGAAGAAGTAGGCCGATGCGTGCGATCGCAGGTGGCGGGCCGCGGCCGCCAGCCCGCCGTCCGCCGAAGCCTGCGGCGCGTCCGCCGTGCGGGGTGGTTCGGCCATGCACAGCGCCAGGACCCCCAGTAGCACGCCCGGCACGGCGGCCACCACGAAGAGCACGCGCCAGGCGTCCGGCGCGGCGACCCACGCCTCCCAGGCCGCGCTGTCGGCCATCCATGCCAAGAGGCGCCCGCCGCCGATCAGCGCCGCGGCGTTCCCCAGGGTGGCGCCCATCAGGAAGACCGTCACCGACCGCGCCATGTGCTCGCGCGGGATCGCGCTTCCGAGCATCGACATCGCCACGGGCACCAGGCAGGCCTCGCCCAGCCCGACGCCGATGCGCGCGACGAAGAACAGCGCGAAGGAGTCCGCCAGCCCGCAGACCGCCGTCATCAGGCTCCAGAACAGCAGGCCGCCGGCCAGGATGCGCCGCCGGTCCGCCCGGTCCGCCAGCCAGCCGAAGGGGATGCCGCACAGGCAGTACATCGCGACGAACGCCAGCCCGTGCAGCAGGCCGAACTGCGTGTCGCTCAGCGCGAAGGCCTGCTTGATCGGCGCGCCGGCCACCGCGACCAGAGCCCGGTCCACGAAGGAGACGGCGTAGCTCAGGCTCAGCAGCAGTACCAGCCGACGGCCTTCGGCGGACATCGATGGCCCCCGCAGGCGGGGGGCGTCCGCGCTCACCGGCGGTGAAGGAGATCGCCAGGACATCGGCTGGGCCTTTCGAGAAGTGTCGGGCCGCCGATGCTGCCAGACCGTCGCTCAGGGCACGGCGACGCCGTTGACCGCCGCCTGCTTCACGGCGCTGGCCTGCAGCTTCCACTTGGCGACGATCGATGCGTAGGTGCCGTCGGCGATCAGCTTCTTGAAGGCCGCGAGCACCGCGTCGCGCAGCTGCGTGTCGGCCTTGGCGAAGGCGATGCCTTGCTGCGCGCCGCCGAAGGGCGCACCCAGTGGCTTGTAGACGCCGGGTTCCAGCGTCATCGCGTACGGCACGGTCTCGCTGCCCTGCGCACCGCCTTCGAAGCGCTCCTGCTTGAGCTGCGCGCGCGCGGCCGCGTTGTCGCTCGTGCCTTCGACCGTGATCGGCGGCTTGCCGGCGGCCACGCAGTTCGCGTCGCTCCAGGTCTTGATCTCGGCCGGGAAGGCGGTGCTGCGGCTGGTGCCCACGGTCTTGCCACACAGGTCGAGCGGCTGGTTCACGGTGCTGCGCGAGGCCAGCGTATAGAACTGCACACCCGAATTGAGGTAGTCGACGAAGTCCATCGTCTCGCGGCGCGCCGGGCGGTCGTTGAGGCCGCTGAGGATCATGTCGGCGCGGCCGGTCTGCAGCGACGGGATGAGCTGTTCGAAGGCCGACTCCTGCCAGTCGAGCGTCACGCCCAGCTCCTTGGCCAGCGCGTTGCCGAGGTCGACATCGAAGCCGATCAGCTTGCCGCTCTCCGGGTCCTTGTATTCCATCGGCGGGTAGATGGCGTTCACCGCGATCTTGATCGTCTTGGTCTTGGCGATGCGTTCCGGCAGGGTCTGGGCCTGGGCCGCGAGGGTGGCGCCGGCGACGAGGGCGCCGAGCGCGAGGGTGCGAAGGAAGGTCAAGGGAGGGCTCCGGAGGGGAAGTTCGAGGACGTGGGGGAGGGGGAATCAGCAGAGGAGCTCGTGCAGCGCAGCCTGGCCCGCCAGCAGGGGCAGCAGCGCGCGCGCGTCGGCAAGGCGGTCCAGGTGCAGCAGCGATTCGGCGAGCGTGGCGACGCCATCGGCCGGCAGCGCCACGCCGGCGAGTTCGGCGAACTTGCGCTGCAGGGCGTCGTCGTCCAGCGGATGGGCCGGCGCGCCGAGCGCCACCGGCACGTGGTGTGACACCGTCTCGCCAGTGGTCGACGTGATGGTCACGCTCGGCTCCTCGAGCGCCGGCATGGCCGGGTCGGCGTGCAGGTGCACCAGCGACATCGCGGCAGTCAGCCGTGCATCGCGCCGGGCCGGTGCGAGGTAGCGCGCAAGGCCCGCGTCGCCGAACACCCAGGCGAGCGCCACGGCGTAGGGCATGCTCATCTGCGCGCTCGACAGCGTCGACAGGTCGCGGCCGCCGCACATGTCCATCACGAAGGGGCTCAGCCGCACGTCGATGCGCGCGACCCGCTGCGCCAGACCCGGGTGCGCGGCCATCAGCGCGCGCACCGCGTCGATGGTGGCGTGGTTGCTGCGGCACGAGGCGTAGGGCTTGATCGAGCAGCGCATCAGCTTCCAGGGGCTGCCCAGGTCGGCCAGCAAGGCCTCGGGTTGGCGTGACTGCGGTGCGAAGGCGTTGAAGAAGCCGCCCCACACGTCGTCGAACACCCGGCTCGGCCCGCTGATGCCGCGCCCTGCCAGCAGCGCCGCGGTGAGGCCGCCTTCGGCCGCGCGGCCCGCATGCAGGCGCTTGGTCTGCGAGGCGTCGTGGATGAAGGCCCAGAGCCCGCCGCTGGCGCTGGCGGCGTGGCCGTAGGCGGCCATGGTCTGCGCTGCGTCGAGCTGCAGCAGCTTGCTTGCGGCTGCGGCCGCCGCGAAGGTGCCGCAGGTGGCGGTCGAATGCCAGCCTTGCCCGTTGTGCGGCGAGTAGCCGCCGCAGGCCTCGAGCACGCGGCGGCCGACGTCGTAGCCGAGCACGACGGCGGTGATCAGGTCGCGGCCGCTGACCGGCACGCCGCCGTGGCCCGGCGCGCTGAGCGCGGCGAGGGCCGCCGGCAGCACCACGGCGCCGGAGTGGTCGCAGCCACCGGTGTCGTCGAGTTCCAGCGCGTGCGCGGCCACGCCGTTGGCGAAGGCCGCGTCGCGCATGCCCAGCCGCTCGGCCGTGCCCCAGACCGGCGCACTGCCGGCACTGCGTTCGGCGCTGAGCATGCCGAGCACCGCGCGCGGTTCGGCCGCGGCGCTGCCGGCCAGCGTGGCGCCGACGGTGTCGAGGATGTGGCGCTGGGCGCGCGCCACCAGGTCGTCGGGCAGGTCGTCGAAACGCGTGTCGGCGCAGAAGCGGGCGAGCCGCAGGGCGGTGCTGTCGGTCATGAAACGCTGGGCTGGTGAAGGGGTGCGAGCACGTCGACCGGATGGCCGGGTGCGTTGCCGACGTGCTGGCTGCGCCACCAGGCGCCCACCTCGCCGCCGGTGGCGAACCACACGTCCGGACGCGCCATCGTGCCCACGAGGAATTCGCGCAGCAGGTCGATCCGGCCGGCCGTGCCGATCACCTCCGGGTGCAGCCGCAGCGGCAGGCACAGGCCGAAGCGGTGGAAGCCCGCGAAGTCCTGCTGCCAGTTGCCCAGCACCTCGCGGTACGACGCGATGCGCGGCTGGCCCACGGGGATGGGCGGGAACAGGTTGAAGGCGAAGTAGGGCTCGTCTTCGAGCTCGTAGTGCAGCGGCAGTTCGATCAGTGGGGACGCATCCGCCGCGCCGGGATGGACGTAGGGCAGGTCGTCCCCGCGCCACGACGACGACCAGTCGATGCCCGCCTCGCGCAGCTGCTGCGTGAAGCCCGGCGCCCAGTTGCCGAAGGGCGCGCGGAAGCCCGCGGGCCGCTCGCCAATGAGGTCGGCCAGAACGGCCTGTGCGCGGGTCAGGCTGTCGCCCTGCTGCGCCAGCGTCAGCGTGTCGAAGTTCTCGCAGGCAAAGGTGGCGTTGCCGATCTCGTGCCCCGCGCGGTGGATGCGCTGCACCAGCGACGCATGCGTCTGCGCCACGCGGCCGGGCACGAACCAGCTGGTGCGCAGCTTCAGCTCGTCGAACAGGTCGAGCAGCCGGTCGACACCGCGCTTGGCGCCGTACTGCCACACCGACAGGCTCTTCTCGCGGCCGGCCATGCGCGGCTCCTGCACGAGGATGGCGGCGTCGTCGAAGAAGTCGACGGTGACGACGAAGGCCATGCGCTTGCCGGAGGGCCAGCGGCCCGGGGTCGTGCTCATGACGTGCCTTCCACAGACAGGTGCCGTTCGCGCCACCACTGCGCCACCTCGCCGCAACGCGCGAACCACACGCCCTCCTGGGCGCGCATGTGCGCGCACAGGCGGTCGAGCAGCCCGATGCGGCCGGGTCTGCCCGAGACCTTGGGGTGGAACAGCGTCGTCAGGCACAGGCCGTCGCGGTGCGAGCCGTCGAACTCGCGCCGCCAGTTGTCGAAGGTGGTGTCGTAGCTCGCGATGCGGTCGAGTCCGGCGGGGTAGTCGGGGTTGCGCTGGTAGGCCAGCGACGCGTAGTCGTCGAGCTCCCACTTGCCGGGGATCTCGACCAGCTGGCGGCCACTCGCGGCGTGGTCGATGACGTAGGGCCGGTCGTCGCCGCGCATCGAGCTCGACCAGGTCACGCCGGCGTCGAGCAGCACCTCGATGGTGTCGTCGCCCCAGTCGCCCGACGGCGTGCGAAAGCCCGCCGGCGCGAGCCCGAGATGCCGCTGGAACAGCGCGAGCGACTGTGCCATCACCTGCTGCTGGCGCTCGCGTGTGAGCTGCCAGAAGGCCTCGTGCTGGTGGCCGTGGTAGCCGATCTCGTGGCCACGGTCGACGATCGCCTTGATCTGCGCCGGCCAGGTCTCGAGCACCCAGGTCGGCACGAAGAAAGTGGCGGGAATGCGGTGGTCGTCGAGCAGGTCCAGCAGGTAGCCGACGGCACGCCAGGGCCCGTAGGCACCGAGCGTGAAGAACGACGGGTTGCGCCAGATGGAGCCATCGAGCATCGCGCCGCCGGTGGGCCCGTCGACGTCGAAGGCCAGGGCGACCGCCGACTGCACGCCCGTCGGCCAGAGACTGTCGTTCATCGCGCTCGCCGGGCGGTGCTCAGTCGGCGCTGTCGATGATCAGCTTGGTGACCGCGAAGTCGGCCAGGCCCCACTTGGCGACGATCTTCGCGTAGGTGCCGTCGGCGATCAGCTTGGTCATGGCGGCGGAGAGCTCGGCGGCGATGGCCTCGTCCTTGCGGTTGGTCGCGAGGCCCACGTACTGGAAGGCGAAGGTCTTGCCCACGGTCATGTAGGTGTTCGGCTCCTGGCCCATGATGTAGGGCATGGTTTCGCCGCCCTGCACCGCGGCGTCGAGCCGGCCCTGGCGCAGCTGGGTGCGCGCATCGGCCGAGCCGTCGGTGCCGGTCACCACGATGGCCGCCTTGCCGGCCTTCACGCACTGCTCGTCGCTCCACTTCGTGATCTCTGCGGGGAAGGACGTGCGGCGGCTGGCGCCCACCTTCTTGCCGCACAGCGCGGCCATGTTGGGGAAGTCGGCTGCACGCTCCTTCATCACGTAGAACTGCGGGCCGGTTTTCAGGTAGTCGATGAACTTCACGGCTTCGCGGCGGGCCGGCAGATCGGTCATGCCCGACAGGATGATGTCGACGCGGCCGGTGGCCAGCGAGCTGAGCATCTGGTCGAAGCTGGTCTCTTCCCACTTGATCGTGGTGCCGGCCTTGGCGGCCAGCGCTTCGCCGATGTCGATGTCGAAGCCGGTCAGCTTGCCGGTGGCCGGGTCCTTGAACTCCATCGGCGGGTAGTTGGACACCACGGCCGCCGTGATGGGCGCGCCCTTGGCGCGGCCGGTCTGGGCCTGCGCCACGGGCAGGACGGCGGCCAGGGCCACGGCGAGAAGGCCGAGACGGATCGACACAGGGGTGGTGCTGCAGGTCATGGGGAGGCTCCGGTGGGTCAAAGAAAGTGAAGAGAAGGCTCAGCCGCGAACGGCGGAAATGAACTCGCGGGTGCGCGGGTGTTGCGGGTCGGACAGGACCTGGGCGGGCACGCCGGTCTCGACGACCTGGCCTTTGTCCATGAACATCACGCGCGTCGCCACGTCGCGGGCAAAGCCCAGCTCGTGCGTCACGACGACCATCGTCATGCCGCTGGTGGCCAGGTCGCGCATCACCGACAGCACCTCGCCGACCAGCTCGGGGTCGAGCGCCGAGGTGGGCTCGTCGAACAGCATCAGCTGGGGCCGCATGGCGAGCGCACGGGCGATGGCCACGCGCTGCTGCTGGCCGCCCGACAGGTCGATGGGGAAGCCGTCGCTCTTGTGCGCCAGGCCGACGCGCTCGAGCAGCGCCCGCGCTTCGGCGACGACCTCGTCGCGCGGGCGGCGCTGCACGCGCAGCGGGCCTTCGATGACGTTCTCCAGCACCGTCAGGTGCGGAAACAGGTTGAAGCGCTGGAACACCATGCCGGTCTTCAGCCGCTGGCGTGCGATCTCGTTTTCTGACAGCGCATGCAGCTTGTTGCCGGCGCGCCGGTAGCCGACCAGTTCGCCGTCGACCCACAGCGCGCCGCCGGTGACGGTCTCCAATTGGTTGATGCAGCGCAGGAAGGTGCTCTTGCCCGAGCCCGACGGGCCGATGACGCACAGCACCTCGCCGGCGGCGATGTCCAGCGTGATGCCTTGCAGCGCGGCGAAGTCGCCGAAGTTCTTGCGCAGGTCGACCGCGCGGACGATGGGGGCCATGGTGTTTTCCATCGCGTTCACTGCCGGGCCGAGGCGCGACCGGCGCCCCGTGCGAAGCGCGCTTCGACGCGCGACTGCAGCAGCGACAGCACCGTCACCACCACGATGTACCAGATGCCGGCGACGATCAGCAGCTCGATCACGCGGGCGTTGGCGTAGTAGATGTTCTGCGCGCTGTGCAGCATCTCGGCGAACTGGATCACGCTGGCCAGCGAGGTCAGCTTGATCATGCCGACGAACTCGTTGCCGATCGGCGGCACGATCACGCGCATGGCCTGCGGCAGGATGATGCGGCGCAGCGCCAGCAGGCGTGGCATGCCGATGGACTTGGCCGCTTCGTACTGGCCCACGTCGACCGACAGCAGCCCGGCGCGCACCACCTCGGAGGTGTAGGCGCCCTGGTTGATGCCCAGGCCCAGCAGTGCGGCGAGGAAGGGCGTCATCACGTTCACCGTCTTGGCCTCCCACAGCCCGGGGATGCCGAGCGTCGGGAACACCAGCGCCAGGTTGAACCACAGCAAGAGTTGCAGGATGACCGGCGTGCCGCGGAACAGCCACACGTAGCCGCGCGCCACCCAGCTGAGCACCGGGTTGCTCGACACCCGCATCACCGCCGTGACCACGCCGAGCGCGATGCCCAGCGCCATCGCCAGGATGCTCATGACGATGGTGTTGACCAGGCCGGTGAGGATCGACTGCGCCGTGAGGAAACGGCCGACGTAGGACCATTCGATCTTGCCGCGCGCGAAGGCGTTGAGCACGAACAGGATCGCGACCACGATCAGTGCGGTGGCGATGTAGCGGCCCCAGTAGCGGCGCGGCACGTGCTCCAGGTGCGAGATGTCGGTGAAGGCGGCGGCGCCCGCCGGCGACTTGTCCGCGCTCAGCATCGCGGCCCCCGGTAGTCGGCAGCCCAGGCAGCTTGCTTTGCGAGCACCGCCTTGAGCCGTGCGATCTGCTCGGCCACGCGCGCCGGTGCGGTGCCGCCGTGGCCGGTGCGCGCGCCGATGGCGGCTTCGAGCGTCAGGTGCTTCAGCACTTCCGGCGTCAGGCGCGCATCGACCTCGGCCAGCATGGCCGGCGACAGCGCGCCGAGTTCGATGCCCTGCGCCTCGCAGAACTTCACCAGCGCGCCGGTGATCTCGTGCGCTTCGCTGAAGGGCACCCCCGACAGCGCCAGCCAGTCGGCCACTTCGGTGGCCAGCGTGAAGCCCAGCGGTGCGTGGCGGCGCAGCTGGTCGACGTCGACCCGCATCGTGCGGATCATCCCGGCCATCGCGGGCAGCACCAGCGACAGCGTGTCGATGCTGTCGAAGGCCGCGCTCTTGTCTTCGGCCAGATCACGGTTGTAGGCCAGCGGCAGCGACTTCAGCGCCGACAGCATGCCCACCAGGTTGCCGATCAGCCGGCCGGCCTTGCCGCGGCTCAGCTCGGCGATGTCGGGGTTCTTCTTCTGCGGCATGATCGAACTGCCGGTGCAGTAGCCGTCGTCGAGCACCACCCACTGGAACTGCCGCGACGACCACAGCACCACCTCTTCGGACAGGCGCGAGAGTTCCACCGCCAGCATGCTGGTGATGAACAGGAACTCGCACACGTGGTCACGTGCCGCCACCGCATCGATCGAGTTCTCGCACGGCGCGTCGTAGCCCAGCTCGGCGGCCGACAGCTCCGGCGATCGGCAGATGGCCGAGCCGGCCAATGCGGCGGCACCCAGCGGCGAACGCGCACTGCGGCGGTCCCAATCGATCAGCCGGTCGACGTTGCGCCCGATGGCCTGGGCATGCGCCATCAGGTGGTGGGCGAACACGATGGGCTGGGCCGGCTGCAGGTGGGTGAAGCCGGTGGACAGCGTTCCGATGTGCTGCTCGGACTGCGCCACCAGCGCGCCCTGCAGCTCGCCGATGGCGGTGGCCAGCGTGCGCGCCTTGTCGCGCAGGTACAGCTTCAGGTCGTTGGCGGCCTGGTCGTTGCGCGAGCGGCCGGCGCGCAGCTTGCCGCCGATGGGTCCGAGCCGCTGTGTGAGCACGCGCTCGAGGAAGGTGTGCACGTCCTCGTCGGCTTCGATCGGGTGCAGGTCGCCGGCGACGTAGGCGTGTTCGACCTCGTCGACACAGGCCAGCAGTTGCGCGAGCTCTTGCGCGTCGAGCACGCCGGCGCGCTGCAGCTCGCGGGCATGAGCGCGGGAGCCGGCCAGGTCGTAGGGTGCCAGCCGGAAGAAGCTGGGTTCGGACCGGGACAACGCCTTCAGCGCCGCGGAGGGTTCCGACTTGAAGCGCGCGCCCCAGAGGCGTTTGGTGGAGCTTGCGTCGTGGTTGTCCATGCAGGGCCTTCGTAGAGATGGGCGGATCGTAGTGAGGAACCCGGGGCCTGGAAACCGAGAATTAAGCGAGGATGGGCGATCAAAAATCTCAGCATCGTTCGCCGCGCCACGTGCCCGAAACCGCCGCAAAAACTGGTTGTGGCCTGAACCTTGCATGCGTGACGGCCCCCTCGAAAAAAGAAGAACATCCCATGCTTGAACCCGGGAAGCGACAGAACGGAAGGAACCGCCTGCCGCCCTTGAACGCCCTTCGCGCCTTCGACGCCACCGCGCGGCACCTGACGGTGGTGAAAGCCGCCGACGAACTCCATGTGACGCCCAGCGCGGTCAGCCATCAGCTGCGCACGCTGGAGGAAGCGCTGGGCGTGCAGCTCTTCAGCCGCAACAAGACGCGGCTCAAGCTCACGCCGCACGGCGAGGCGCTGCTGCCGTCGGTGCGCTCGGCCTTCCAGATGATCGCCTCGGCCGCCGCCAAGCTGGGTGACCCGGTCATGGGCGGCAATCTGGTGGTGTCGACGCCCGTGGGCCTGAGCTCGCGCGTGCTGACGCGCCACATCGGCGAGTTCCTGGCGGCCTACCCCGACGTGCAGTTGAAGATCATCGCGTCGAACGACGACAAGGAGGTCTATTCGCCCTCGGTCGACCTGTGCATCCGCTACGGCACCGGCATCTGGCCCGACCGCGAGGTGCGCCTGCTGACCCACGTGGAGCTATTTCCCGTGTGCAGCCCGGCCATGATCAACGGCCAGCTGACCGTGCGCTCGGTCGACGAGCTGCGCAGCCATCCGCTGCTGTGCGAGGACGGCGGCACCGAATGGACGCGCTGGCTGCTCAGCGCCGGCGTGCCGGTCGAGGGCTTCCGCATGACCGAGATGGGCAACGCGCACATCGCGATGGAAGCCGCGGTGCACGGGCAGGGCGCCGCGCTGGGCGACAGCCTGCTGGTGGGCGACGACCTGGCCGAAGGCCGGCTGGTGCGGCTCTTCGAGCGCAGCGTGCCGGCCAAGCACGCCTACTACATCGTGTGCCGCAAGGAGGTGTGCGACAGTCCGCTGGTGACGGCCTTCACCGAGTGGATCGCGGGCAAGGTGCGCAGCGACGCTTGATGTGGTGTGTGGTGCGCTGCGGCCGACGTCAGGCGCGGTACGCCACGCCCGGCATCACGCACAGCATCTCGTAGGCCAGGTTGGCGCCGACCAGGGCGGTCGTGCCCTGCGGGTCGTAGGGCGGCGAAATCTCGACGATGTCGGCACCGACCAGGTTCAGGCCGCGCAGGCCGCGGATGATCTCCAGCCCCTGCTGCACCGTGAGCCCGCCGATCTCCGGCGTGCCGGTGCCCGGGGCGAATGACGGGTCGAGCCCGTCGATGTCGAAGCTCAGGTACACCGGGGCATCGCCCGACAGGCCCGCCACGCGCTCGACCACTTCCTTCATGAGCGGCGCAAGGCTCTTGTGCCAGCACTCCTCGGCCTGCACCACGCGAAAGCCTTGCTGGCGGCACCAGTCGAAGTCGTCGGCGTGGTAGCCGGTGCCGCGCAGGCCGATCTGCACCACCCGGTTGCAGTCGAGCAGGCCTTCTTCCACTGCGCGGCGGAAGGGTGTGCCGTGCGCGATCTTCTCGCCGCCCATCGTGTCGTTGACGTCGGCATGCGCGTCGACGTGCACCACGCCGATCGGGCCGTAGCGCTTGTGCATCGCCCGCAGGATCGGCCAGGCGATGGTGTGGTCGCCGCCGATGGTGATCGGCCGGCAGCCGTTCGCGATGATCGCGTCGTACGCGGTCTCGATGCGGTCGATGGAATCGAAGATGTTGTACGCGTTGGTCGCCACGTCGCCGATGTCGGCCACCTGCAGCGAGTCGAAGGGCGCAGCCCGCGTCGCCATGTTGTAGGGCCGCAGCAGCACCGACTCGCTGCGCACCTGGCGCGGCCCGAAGCGCGCGCCCGAACGGTTCGAGGTGCCGAGGTCGAAGGGCACGCCGACGAAGCAGGCGTCCAACCCGTCGGACGTTTCCTGGAACGGCAGCCGCATCATCGTCGCGATGCCAGCGAAGCGCGGCACGACGTCGCCGCCCAACGGCTGGTTGAGGGGCTTCTTCTCGGTGGTGGGGAGGGCGTTCGACATCTCGGTCATTTCGATGAATGAGGTGGATGTTAGGGAGAACACCCGATGGCGCGGATCAAAAAACTCAGCATGCGGGCTTAGATTTCGTCCCGCCATCGTGGCCGTCATCGCCGCGGTGTGCGGACCCGCCTACGCGGGTGTGCCGCATCCGCCGGCTCGCGCGTGATGCGGCGTCGGCGCAAGGTCGTGACCCACCCAATCCCACCTGATGCAAAGGACACGCCATGACGCCGACCCCCGAAAAGACCACGCCTCCCCCGCCCACGACGAAGAAAGACATGGACGAGGCACTCGCGGGCGACCGCGGGTCTGCCTCCGGCCGGAACATCGAGCAGAACCGTGCCATCGGTCAGGACGATCCGGTGAAGGGAAGCCGCATGGGCCGCGAGCGCGACAAGGCGGACGGCTATCCCGGTGCAGGCGACCCGGGCGATGGCGAAGGCACCGATGCGGTGCAGGCCACGGAAGGGACGCCGCAGAAGCCCGAGTCGCAAGGGTGATGCGCCGCTGCCGATGAGCGGCAGCATGCATCAGGCCTTGCCGTCGGCGACACCGGGGCGCGGCCGATAACCGGCGAGAAAGGTGTCGAGGGCCCGGGCGACCGCGCCTCGTATCTGCGCCTTCGACAGCTTCTTCTCGATGCCGAAAAGGCGCGGCGTGATCGTCTCGGCGTCGAGCAGCGCCATCAGGTGATGCGCGGTGACGATCGGGTCGCTGCGTCGCAATTCGCCTCTCTCCATCTGCAGTTCGAGGAAGCGCCCCAGCTCGGTGATGCCCTTTTTCGGTCCGCCCTCGAAAAAGCGCAGACCGATGTCGCTGCGTCCTGATTCCGCAACGATCGCGCGCCGTGCCTGGATCGCCGACTCCTGGCAGAGCACGGCGAGCGCGCGCTCGCCGAAGCGCTGCAGCGCCAGCGAGAGGTCGTCCTCGTCGCTTTCAAGCGCCGCGAAGATGCGATCGAAGTGGTGTTTGGCTGCACCGCTCATCACCTCGATGAACAGATCCTCCTTCGAGCCGAAGTAGCCGTACAGCGTCGCCTTCGAGCCACCGACGCGGGCCGCGATCTCGGCCATCGACGCGCCTTCGAAACCTGATTCGAGGAAGACCTGCGACGCGGCCTCGAGGATCGCATCTCGCTTTGCTTCGGTTCTAACTCGCATGGGGTGGTCTCCTCATTGGCTCCTCATTTCTGTACCAGAGTGTTCAGTATTGCTTGACGGGACCGCCAAGTCAACTTACATTACCGTACAGTACGGTATTTTTAAAGCCGAATTGCTCTTGTCCTGAAGCCTCTCCCGGAGATCGCCATGCGTCCTGTCGCCACCTACAGCTCGACCCTTCTCGCGGCGCTTGCAGCCGCCTGTCTGCTCACCGCCTGCGGCAAGCCGCCCGGCGGTGCCCCGCCGGCAGCCGGCACTCCTGTGGTGGGCGTGCTCACGGTGCAGCCGCAGCGCGTGGCCCTGAGCACCGAACTGCCGGGGCGCACCGTTCCTTTCCTGATCGCCGACGTGCGGCCGCAGGTCAACGGGATCGTCAAGACGCGCAATTTCCGCGAGGGCAGCGACGTCAAGGCGGGCGCCGCGCTCTACCAGATCGACCCGGCCACCTACAAGGCGGCCTACGACAGCAACGTGGCCGCGCTGGCCAAGGCGCAGGCCAGCCTGAAGACCACGCGGCTGAAGGCGGACCGCTACAAGGAACTGGTCGCCATCCAGGCGGTCAGCCAGCAGGACTACGACGACGCCGCCGCCTCGCTCGGCCAGGGCGAGGCCGACGTGGCCTCCGCCAAGGCCAATGTCGAGACCAGCCGGATCAACCTGGCCTACGCCCGCGTCGACGCACCCATTTCCGGGCGCATCGGCAAGTCGAGCGTCACGCCGGGCGCGCTGGTCACGGCCAGCCAGACCACCGCGCTCGCCACCATCCAGCAGCTCGACCCGATCTATGTCGACGTCACCCAGCCCAGCGCGTCGCTGCTGCGCCTGAAGCAGGCGATGGCCCGCGGCGACCTGCAGCAGGCCGGCGCCAAAGCCGCCAAGGTGACGCTGATGATGGAAGACGGCAGCACCTACCCGCTGGAGGGCAAGCTCGAGTTCTCCGACGTCACGGTCGACCAGAGCACCGGCGCGATCACCTTGCGTGCGGTGTTTCCCAACCCGAAGGCCGATCTCTTGCCCGGCATGTACGTGCGCGCCGTGCTGCAGGAAGGCGTGAAGGAACAGGGCCTGCTGGTGCCGCAACAGGCGGTGTCGCGCGACAACGCGGGCAAGCCGACCGCCTATGTGGTGGGCAGCGACAACAAGCTGCAGCGCCGCACGCTCGAAACCGACCGCGCCGTGGGCGACCAGTGGCTGGTGCGCGGCGGTATCCAGGCGGGCGACCAGCTCGTGGTCGACGGCCAGCAGAGTGCCCGGCCGGGCGCCGAGGTCAAGGTCACGCCCTGGGCGCCGAAGCCGGCGGACGGCGCGGTCAAGGCCGCAGCCGCACCTGCCGCCGCCAACACCACCGCGTCGAACTGACCCGCGCGAAAGACCGTCATGGCACGTTTCTTCATCGATCGCCCCATCTTCGCGTGGGTCCTCGCCATCATCGTGATGCTGGCCGGGGTTCTCTCGATCTTCACGCTGCCGATCGCGCAGTACCCGAGCATCGCGCCGCCCGCCGTCGCGATCAGCGCCACCTACCCCGGCGCCTCCGCCAAGACGCTGGAGGACACCGTCACCCAGGTCATCGAACAGAAGATGAAGGGGCTCGACCGGCTCAGCTACATGGCCTCGACCAGCGAGTCCTCGGGCCAGGTCACCATCACGCTGACCTTCGAGAACGGGACCGACCCCGACACCGCGCAGGTGCAGGTGCAGAACAAGCTCTCGCTGGCCACACCGCTGCTGCCGCAAGAGGTGCAGCAGCAGGGCGTGACGGTCACCAAGTCGGCCGCCAACTTCCTGAACGTGCTGGCCTTCACGTCCGAAGACGGCAGCATGAACGGCTCCGACCTGTCGGACTACGTGGCGGCCAACGTGCAGGACGCAATCAGCCGGGTCGAAGGCGTCGGCGACACCACGTTGTTCGGCGCCCAGTACGCGATGCGCGTCTGGCTCGACCCGGACAAGCTCGCCAACTTCAGCCTGACGCCGATCGACGTCAAGACCGCGATCACGGCGCAGAACGCCCAGGTCTCCGCCGGCCAGCTCGGCGGGTTGCCCGCGACGAACAACCAGCAGATCAACGCCACGATCACCTCGCAGACCCGGCTGAAGACCGCGCAGGAGTTCGAGGACATCCTGCTGCGCACCCAGACCGACGGCTCGCAGGTGCGCCTGCGTGATGTCGCGCGCATCGAGCTCGGCCAGGAGTCGTACAGCACGGTGGGCCGCTACAACGGCAAGCCGGCCGCCGGCCTGGCGATCAAGCTGGCCACCGGCGCCAACGCGCTCGACACGGTGAAGGCCATCGACGCCCGGGTGGACGAACTCGCCAAGTTCTTCCCGCCCGGCATGAAGGTGCAGAAGCCCTACGACACCACGCCCTTCGTGCGCATCTCGATCGAAGAGGTGGTGCGCACCCTGATCGAGGCGGTGGTGCTGGTGTTCCTGGTGATGTACCTCTTCCTGCAGAACTTCCGCGCCACGCTGATCCCGACCATCGCGGTGCCGGTGGTGCTGCTGGGCACCTTCGGCGTGCTCTCGATGTTCGGCTACACCATCAACACGCTGACGATGTTCGCGATGGTGCTGGCCATCGGCTTGCTGGTGGACGACGCCATCGTGGTGGTGGAGAACGTCGAGCGGGTCATGACGGAGGAGGGCCTGTCACCGAAGGAGGCCACGCGCAAGTCGATGGACCAGATCACCGGCGCGCTGGTCGGCGTGGCCCTGGTGCTGGCCGCGGTGTTCGTGCCCATGGCCTTCTTCGGCGGCTCGACCGGTGTGATCTATCGGCAGTTCTCGATCACCATCGTGTCGGCCATGACGCTGTCGGTGCTGGTCGCGCTGGTGCTCACGCCAGCCCTCTGCGCCACCCTGCTCAAGCCGGTGGCCAAGGGCCACGCCATGGCGACCACCGGCTTCTTCGGCTGGTTCAACCGCAGCTTCGACCGCGGCAACAGCCGCTACCAGGGCGTCGTGCGCCACATGCTGGGCAAGGGCTGGCGCTACATGGTCGTGTATGCGGTGCTGCTGGCGGCGGTGGTGTTCGGCTTCATGAAGCTGCCGGTGGGCTTCCTGCCCGACGAAGACCAGGGCACGATGTTCGTGCTGATGCAGCTGCCGCCCGGCGCCACCGCCGCGCGCACCGACGAGGTGATCCACCAGGTGGAGCATCACTTCCTGGAAGATCAGAAGGACGCGGTCGCCGGCGTGTTCGCCGTGTCGGGCTTCAGCTTCGCCGGCAGTGGCCAGAACACCGGCTTCGCCTTCGTCAAGCTCAAGCCCTGGGACGAACGCAAGGGCGATGCACTGAGCGTGACCGGCGTGTCGGCCAAGGCCAGCGCCTTCTTCGCGACGATCCGCGATGCCAAGGTCTTCGCCTTCGCGCCGCCGGCGGTGGCCGAGCTTGGCAACGCCACCGGCTTCGACCTGATGCTGCAGGACCGGGGCAACCTCGGCCACGCGGCGCTGATGCAGGCGCGCAATCAGCTGCTGGGCGAACTGTCGAAGGACAAGCGCCTGGTGGCGGTGCGGCCCAACGGCATGGAGGACACGCCGGAGTTCCGCCTGGAGATCGACCCGCACAAGGCCGGCGCCCTGGGCCTGACGATGGCCGACATCAACGACACCTTCTCGGCGGCCTGGGGCAGCAGCTACGTCAACGACTTCATCGACAAGGGCCGCGTGAAGAAGGTCATGCTGCAGGCGGACGCGAAGTACCGCATGCTGCCGGAGGACATCGACCGCTGGTACGTGCGCAACAGCGCCGGCACCATGGTGCCCTTCACGTCCTTCTCCAAGGCGAGCTGGACGTCGGGCTCGCCGCGGCTGGAGCGCTACAACGGCGTGCCGTCGGTGGAGATCCTGGGCATGGCCCTGCCGGGCACGGCCTCGAGCGGTGAGGCCCTGGCCATCGTCGAGGCCGCGGTGGCCAAGCTGCCGCCGGGCATCGGCTACGAATGGACCGGCCTGTCGCGCCAGGAGAAGGCCTCGAGCGGCCAGACCGGCGTGCTCTATGCGCTGTCGATCCTCATCGTGTTCCTGTGCCTGGCCGCGCTCTATGAGAGCTGGGCGATCCCGTTCTCCGTGATCATGGTCGTGCCGCTCGGCGTGTTCGGCGCGCTGCTCGGGGCGATGCTGACCTGGAAGATGAACGACGTGTACTTCCAGGTGGGCCTGCTCACCACCATCGGCCTGGCGTCGAAGAACGCCATCCTGATCGTCGAGTTCGCGAAGGACCTGTACGAAGAGGGCATGGGCCTGGTCGACGCGGCGCTGGCGGCGGTCCGCATGCGCTTGCGCCCGATCCTGATGACCTCGCTGGCCTTCATCCTGGGCGTGCTGCCCCTGGTGCTCGGCAGCGGTGCCGGCGCCGGTGCGCAGCATGCGCTGGGCACGGCGGTGATCGGCGGCATGCTGTCCGGCACCGTCCTCGCGATCTTCTTCGTGCCGCTGTTCTTCGTCCTCGTGGTGGGGCTGTTCAACCAGCGCAAGCCGGCCGCGCCGGGCGCTGCGACCCCCCATGGCCAACCGGCTGCGGCCGCTTCGGAAGGTGTCTGACATGTCCCGCCTCACATTCGCTCCCCTGGCGCTGGCCGTCTTGCTCACCGGCTGCAGCCTGATGCCGACCTACGAGCAACCGGCGGCCCCGGTGGCGGCGACCTTCTCCGGCGACACAGGCCGTGCCGCCACGACACCGGTGGCCGAGATCGGCTGGCGCGATGTCTTCACCGACCCGTCGCTGCAGCGCGTGATCGCGATGTCGCTGGTCAACAACCGCGACCTGCGCGTGGCGGCGCTCAACATCGAGAAGGCCCGCGCGACCTACCGCGTGCAGGATGCGGCGCTGTTCCCCACCGTCAACGCCAGCGGCAGCGGCAGCGGCAGCCGCACACCGGGCGACCTGTCGATCAGCGGCCAGCCGACCGTCTCGCACAGCTACAGCGCCGCGCTGGGTTTCAGTGCTTACGAGCTCGACCTGTTCGGCCGGGTGCGCAGCCTCAATGCCCAGGCGCTGGAGCAGTTCTTCTCGACCGCCGAGGCGCGCCGCAGCACGCAGATCAGCCTGGTGGCGGAGGTCGCGACGGCCTGGCTCACCCTGGCCGCCGACCAGGACCAGCTCAAGCTCGCGCAGGACACGCTCGCCAGCCAGAGCAACTCCTACAAGCTCAACCAGCGCAGCTTCGAGTTGGGCGTGGCTTCGCAACTCACGTTGCGCCAGCAGCAGACCAGCGTCGACACCGCGCGTGTCGACGTCGAGCGCTACACCGCGCAGGTGATGCAGGACCGCAATGCGCTGGTGCTGCTGGTCGGCGCCGACCTGCCGGACGACCTGCTGCCGAAGTCGCTGCCCGACGGCGCGACGGCCGCGGCCAACCCGCTGGCCAGCATCCCGCCCGGCCTGCCGTCGGACCTGCTGCAGCGCCGCCCCGACATCCTCCAGGCCGAGCGCGACCTGAAGGCGGCCAACGCCAACATCGGGGCCGCACGCGCGGCCTTCTACCCGCGCATCAGCCTGACCGCCTCGGCCGGCAGTTCCAGTGCGAGCCTGTCGAACATGTTCAAGGGCGGCTCGGGCACCTGGAGCTTCTCGCCGCAGATCTCGTTGCCGATCTTCGACGGCGGCGCCAACCAGGCTGACCTCGACATCGCCAGGACCGAGCGCGACATCACCGTGGCGCAGTACGAAAAGGCGATCCAGACCGCCTTCCGCGAGGTGTCCGACGCCCTGGCGCAGCGCAGCACGCTCGGCCGCCAGCTCGAGGCGCAGCAGTCGCTGGCGGATGCCACGGCCGACAGCTACCGCCTGTCCGACGCCCGCTTCAAGCGCGGCGTCGACAGCTACCTCAGCGTGCTCGATTCGCAACGCTCGCTCTACACGGCGCAGCAGAACCTCATCACCACGCGGCTGTCTCGCTTCACCAACCTCGTGACCTTCTACAAGACGCTGGGCGGCGGCTGGGTCGAGACGACGGGCACGCCGGTGGCCACGGTGTCTGCCGCCGCGCAGCCTTGATCGGCCGCGACGCATGCCGCAGCATCTCACCGAGTCTGCACCGTGGTGAGACACACCAAGGCCGAAGCCGACCGCACTCGCACCCGCGTGCTCGAGGCCGCGCTCGTGGCCTTCGCGGAGGGCGGCGTGCGCACCACCACGCTGGAAGACGTGGCGGTGCGTGCCGGCGTCACGCGCGGCGCCGTGTACTGGCACTTCGCCGACAAGGCGGCGCTGGTGACCGAGCTCATCGAGGGCGTGCGCTGGCCGCTGGACATCGGTGCCGACGTGGCGGCCTACGAGGCGCATCCGCAGCCGCTCGAACTGCTGCGCGAGCAGCTGTGCCGGCAGATCGAGCGCTGCATGGCCGACCCCTGGCAATCGCGCGTCGTGAAGATCGTGCTGCGTCATGGCGTCCAGTCGGAGTTGCCCGTGCCAGCCATGGCGCGCGTGGAAGGCGCCCTGTCCGAGACCGTGTGGCACCTCGGCCGCGTGATGACCATCGCGCACCGCCGCCATCAGCTGCGTGCCGGCCTGCGCCCGGCATCGGTCGCACGGTGCCTGCATGCGGTCGGCATCGGCGTCCTGTCCGACTATGCGAGCGAGGCGGCCACCGGGCGGCAGAACGCCTCGCCGCTGTGCCTCGAACTGTTCATGGCCGGCGCCGGCAGCGCGGAGCTCGCTCGCTTCAGCGACGCGCCGACAGACCGTTCAAGATGGCCAGATCGTCATCGCTGAGTTCGAGCGCCGCACTCGCCTGGTTCTCCCGGAGATGCGCAACGGAGGACGTGCCGGGAATGAGCAGGATGTTCGCTGACCGGCGCAGCAGCCAGGCGAGCGCCACCTGCATCGGCGTCGCCCCCCGCCGCGCGGCCACGTCGTTGAGCGCGCCCGACTGCAGCGGCGTGAAGCCACCCAGCGGGAAGAAGGGCACATAGGCCGTGCCGCTGTCGGCGAGCTGGTCGATCAGGGCATCGTCATCCCGATGCACGAGGTTGTACTGGTTCTGCACGCAGACGATCGACGTGATGGTGCGGCCCTGTTCGATCTGCGCCGGCGTGACGTTGCTCAGCCCGATGTGCCGGATCAGGCCGCGGCGCTGCAGTTCGGCCAGCGCCGTCAGCGGTGCTTCGATCGACCCTTCGGCCGGGCCGTGCACGTCGAACATCGCGCGCAGGTTCACAACCTCGAGCACGTCCAGGCCGAGGTGGCGCAGGTTGTCGTGCACCGCGCGTTCCAGGTCCGCCGCGGAGAAGGCAGGCTTCCACGAGGCGTCGTCGCCGCGCACGGCACCGACCTTGGTGACGATGACGAGATCGTCGCGGTAGGGGTGCAGCGCTTCGCGGATCAGCTGGTTGGTGATGTGCGGCCCGTAGAAGTCGCTGGTGTCGAGGTGGTCGACGCCGAGGGCGATGGCTTCGCGCAGCACGGCGAGCGCGGCGGCGGTGTCCTTGGGGGGGCCGAACACGCCGGGGCCGGCGAGTTGCATGGCGCCGTAGCCCAGGCGATTCACAGTGCGGGTGCCCAGGCGGTAGGTGCTGGCGGGAGCGGTGCGAGTCATGGTGCGGTCCTTCGAGTAGTGGTGTGCCACGAATCTAGAAGCGCAGTCGCTGCGCGACAATCCATTGCAATCTGCACAGGCTGTGCAGAAATCGGGACAGTCCATGGACGATCTGGCAGACCTCACCGCCTTCCTGGCCGTCGCCCGCGAGGGCGGCTTTCGCAATGCCGCAAGCGTGGCCGGCACCAGCGCATCGCGCCTGAGCGACGCGGTCCGCCGGCTAGAAACCCGGCTGGGTGTCCGGCTGTTGCATCGCACCACCCGCAGCGTCGCGCCGACCGATGCCGGCGCGCGCCTGCTGGAGCGGCTCGCGCCCGCGCTCGGCGAAGTGCATGCGGCGCTGGACGTGGTCAACGGCTTTCGCGACCGGCCGGCCGGTCGCCTGCGGCTCAATGTGCCGGTGAGCGCCTCGCGGCTCGTGTTGCCGCGCATCGTGCCGCCCTTCCTTGCGAAGTACCCGGACATCTGCCTCGAGGTGATCGCGGAAGACCGCTTTGTCGACGTGCTGGCCGAAGGCGCCGACGCGGGCATCCGCTACGAGGAGCGGCTCGAGCAGGACATGGTGGCCGTGCCCATCGGCCCGCGCGTGCAGCGCTTCGCGGCCGCCGCGTCACCGGCCTACCTCGATCGCCGCGGCCGCCTCGCGCATCCGCGCGAACTGCTCGGCCACGACTGTTTGCGCGGGCGCTTCTCGAGCGGAGCCATGCCCGCGTGGGAGTTCGAGCGCGACGGCGAATCGGTGAAGGTCGACACGAAGGGACCGCTGATCGTCGGCCTGGGCGCGACCGTCGACCTCGCCGTCGACGCGGCGGTGGCCGGCAGCGGAGTTATCTATCTCTTCGAGGATTGGCTGCGCCCGCACATCGACCGCGGCGAACTGGAGCCCGTGCTGGAGCCGTGGTGGCCGAGCTTCTCGGGGCCCTTCCTTTACTTCTCAGGACGACAGCACCTGCCGGCGCCGCTGCGGGCGTTTGTGGACTTCGTGCGGGAGATGGGGCACTGAGACGGAAGCGCTCGAATTCGGACTGATGCTGGTGCCTCAACCGGGCCCATCAATGCCCTCTTGGGTTGGGTGTATGGTTTGGTCAAGTGCTAACCAAAGGTCTCATCTTGTCAATGGTCACATCGATGGCTACGAGAAGCGCTTCTTCCTTGAACATCTTTCTCGAACGTTCAAGAATTGGAATGATTGCAAACGCGTACTCTGGGAAGTGCTGTAGCTCATAGATTCCAGCCAGTTGCTGAGTCAGCGCCACATCGGTTCCTTGTGGCCCGAACGCCGACACGATGCGCATCAGGTCATGGAACAGCTCATACCGTTTGGTTTTTTCATCGCGGTTCCGTTGATCCAAGTACTTGTACAAGCCGAGAAGGGACGCGACAGCCGTTCCGAACACGGTGATTAGTGCCAGGTACTTCAGAAGAATATCAAGGGTTTCAACCACGATGTGCAGGTGGGAAAGTTAATTGAGCTTGGTTTAAGCAATGCCTTGAGCTTGAGCGCCGGTGATTCACCCCAAAGACTGGAGAGCCAAATGATCGACCCACGAGATATCAGAACTCAAGTGCCGCCATTCAGGCCGCCGCCACCGCGATGATGAGGCTAGGCTACGAGCTGCGCCAGCCATTGACCTGGAGTCAAAGCACGCACACTCGTCTCCCGATTTGTTGCCCTTAAAGTTGCGTTGAATGCCGGTACCGCCAAGATACCGAAGCCGATCGGTGCTTCGCGTCGGAGGTCGGCGAGAGCCATTACTAGGCCTTCCGTTGAGCCGCCGTCGAGCCGCGCATCCAGGGTCAAGTAGTTGCAACGTGCCACTCTGTGACGCTCGGCTTTGACGGAGGGCTGCACTAGCAACGACACCGCGGCGCAAGTAGCTAGCGCGACGCCAGCCGTCACCACCGACTTCGGCGAGTCATTTAGGGCTGCGAGAGCAGCGCTTGATCCACCTACCAGTTGAACAAAGTTGAGCAAAACGTCCAAACGACTGTAGAGGCGCTCGCACAACAAATTAAACCAATAGCCATACTTGAGGTCGAATGAAAGGTCGTCTTTTTCCATAGATTCCTCACTCGCGGGCGGAAACTCCGCCTGGTTGCGGACCGCTGGGACCGCCTGGAATTTTTTCTGGTTCCTCCCGTTTGGGGCGAAACGGAGGGACCTGAGTTTGAGGCTCGCGTGGATGCGTCATCATGAGAGGTTCCTCGATGCTTCTCGCGGGTTGCGGGATTGAACCATCGTAGCGCACGCGCTAAAGCAGGACAAACATCGGAAGGTTTGCCGCTCGCGTACCTCTTCGTGTGCCCCCAAAGCCCCGTCTCGTGCCCCCTGATGTGCTCCAGGGCATTCCGGCTCGTGCATATTCAAGCGGACGACATCGGACGCTAAAGGCGGCCCTCCAGAGGGAGAAATGCAAAAGTCCGGACATCGGAGGATGCTTCCAGACTTTTCTCAGCGTCGTCCGCCCACGTAACGGCCACCCTTGCCACTTCGACCGGAACCGCCGACGCGATGACTTCCCTTGCGATTGGCGGCCTCGATGGAAGGTGCCGTGATACCGGCCGAGCTGGTGAGTTGCTGGCGCAGCGAGGTCTCAACAGGTGCAGCGCCGACGCTGCCGGACACGCTGAGCAGCAAGGCGACAAGTGATGCATTCATGGTGTGTCGCCGTCAGTGGCAGTGATAGGTGCCGCTCTTGCGATCGTGGTGGCAACCGTTCTTATCGGTGCCGCCCGAATGCGCCAAGGCGCCGACGCTGAAGGCCAGGGCGGCCAGTGCCAGGATCGTTTTCTTCATGGAAGTCTCCTCACCCGAATTGGGTGCTGGCAGTCTGGGACTGTCACCGAAATGTTTCCTAAGGATACGCGTGTGTCGATGCCAACTTGTGCCTGAGATCGGCACTTTCCTCTGATGGATGAACGGCGGAGCGTGCCCGAAGTGCGGCGCTGCCTACGTTAGAGCGCCGTGTCCGCCGGCTCGAAGCTCGCCCAAAGTCGGCGCAAGGTGTGCCTATTCACCCATGACAAAGGACCTGCCATGACATCGACCCCCGGCAAGGCAACGCCTCCCGCACCCACGACGGCAAAAGATATGAACGAGGCCCGCGCGGGCGACCGCGGACCTGCCTCCGGCCGGAACATCGAGCAGAACCGTGCCATCGGTCAGAACGACCCGATGGACGGAAGCCGCATGGGCCGCGAACAGCACAAGGCCCGCGACTACCCGGGTTCGGGCGAGGCGGGCGATGGTCAGGGCACCGATGCGTGGCAGGTCGCCGAAAGGGCGAACGACAAGCGATAGCGGCAGCGATGCCTGGCGCAAAATTGGGCGCCATGCCCCTGACCAAAGCGCTCGCCTCACTGGCGGTCTGTCTCACCGTCGGCACGGCCTTTGGCCAGGCCCCTGCTGCCGCGCGAAGCGGGCCGGCGGATGCGGAGATGCCCGGCGATGTGCTGACGAACGGTCGCGTCGATGCGGCCAGGTATCGTGCCACGGCCGCCGCCATGGGCACGGAGGCCGGCATCGCCTACCGTTACGGGCCGAGCGCCGCGGAGATCGGCTATCCCGCAACGACGGTCACCTACGGCAAGCGGCCCGACAAAAGCTACGACCCGATCTCGGTTCGGCTCGGCTGGAGCAATCGCAGTTGCGTGTCGCCTGGCGGCTGGTGCGGCACCTGGCAGATCGGCCGCGCGCCTTCGAAGGAGCCGGGCGACTTCAGTTCGTCGATCGTGAACGTGGGCTACGTGCCGGATGCGGTGCCTCCGCCGTCGTTCTTCCAGAAGAAGTACTTCGGCGTCGCCAGCCTGCAGCAGTTCGGCATCGCGCACGACGTGGTCGCCGTGAAGCCAGAGCATTCGTGGACCACTTACGACGGCCTCGCGCGCGACGGTGGCGCCAACGACGGCAACATCGAGGCCGCGGCGCATCACATCGCCATGGACCAGAAGCCGGTGGCGGTGGGCAAGTGCTACGGCCGTGGCGGCTGGTGCACCAACTCGATCGCCGTCTTCGCCAACGGCTGGCTGATGGGCGTTGGCTCCAACACCGCGCACAACCGCATGCGCGTGAAGCTGGCCGACGGCAAGGTGCCGACCGCCATCGCGATCACCAACAGCGGCGAGTTCGCGCTGGTCACCGTCTGGGACACGGCGGCGGTGCGCGGCCAGGTCGCGGTGGTGGCGCTGGCCGACGGCTGCCAGTGGTGCGACCCCGCCAAGGAACGCGACTGGGGACGCAACTGGGGCAGCGCCCGGCGCGTGTATCACGGGTTCCCTGGCCTGGGCAACTACATCGCGGCCAAGGTGATCGGCTACGTCGACCTGCCCGACACCTTGAAGGCTCCCACCGAGATCAGCGTCAGCACCGGCAAGAGCCACGGCGACTACGAGATCGTGCGCGACTTCTGGGCGAACGACATCGATACCGCCGAGAGTCGGGCCAGGTACTTCGACGGCAACGAGCGCAGCCGCGCTGTCGCGCGCACCGGCATGGCGGTGGTGATCAGCAAGAACGAGAAGCGCGCCGCCTTCGTCGATCTGCGGCCGCTGTTCCAGTACTACCGGGCCCAGTACCTCGGCCAGGACCAGGCCAGATGGAATGCGCTGATCGCCAACCGCGGCGAGGCGTCGAACCAATGGCCCTACGCCTTCAGCGTCGCACCGGCGCAGGTGCCGACCGTGGTGAAGGTGGTCGATCTGCCGGCACCGCCCACGGCCGTCAAGCTGGGGCTCACGGCGCCGTACCGCGCCTTCATCGCCACGCAGGAGGGCCGGCTGCGGGTGTTCGACCTCGGCACCGCCTACCTCGACCAAGCCGGCAAGGCCGTCGGCAAGCCCGCCGACATCGTCGAGAGGTTCGCGGTCGAGGTCGGCAGGAACCCCACCGACATCACCTACGTCAAGGAGCGGGGCTGGAACGAGACCACGGCGCTGTTCGGGCCGCTGGGCCTGAAGCACGACCGCTCCTACTGGGTGACCTCGCGCGGCGAGCGCAAGGCGCAACTGATGAGTTTCGACGCAACTTTCGGCAGCGCAAGAATCGTGAAGACCCTGGCCGACAGCCGTATCGTGGATCCGATCGCCTCGGACGATGCAGCCAACCACGGGACCGAGAGCTACGTCCTCACGCTGGCCGACTACGGCGGCAAGGCGGTGCGCAACTACCTCTACGGCCCGGTCATCGCCTGGACCTACGGGACACAGGACGGGTGGACCATCTGCCCGGCACCGGCCGGCTGCACGCTGCTCGACGGCAAGCCCTTCGAGTATGGCGGCGGCTACGAGCTGCCGGGCAAGCCGTTCCACGCGGCGGGGGCGAACATCAACTGATCTGGCGTGCCTCGGTAGCGCCGTCGTGGTACCTCCAGCCGATCTGCGCGGCATTGTCGAGGTGGAGAGAGTGGCTGCTTCAAGGCACGGGCGTAGCATGCCTGCGATGAACATCGCCACCCGCCCGACTCGCCGACGTCTGGGCTGGATCCACACGCTGAAGTTTCAGATCGTCGCCATTGCCGTCGCGGCCGCGGCGGCGGCAGCCGTCGTCACCGCCCACTTTGCGTTCATGACCACCGAACGCAACATGGCGCAACTGCTGGTGCAGGGCGAAAGCGACGACGTCGAGCGCACTGCGACGCTGCTGGGGACCAAGGTCGACATGCTGCGCGACGCCCTGAAGGCGGCGGCGCGGCAGTCCCCTCCCGAACTGTGGGCGGACCCCGAGGCGATGCGGCGGCACCTGCTGGCCAACTCGGCACTGGGAGCGCTGTTCGAGGTCGTTCTCGCCGCCCGGCCCGGTGGCGAATTGCTCGGGCGCATCTCGCTGGGCAAGCTCTCGTCGGATCTGCCCAACATCGGAGATCGCGCCTATTTCCAGCAGGCGCTGCGCACCGACCAGCTTGTCATCTCCGAGCCGCTGGCGGCCAAGCGTGTCAACACGCCCGTGGTCATCATGGCGATTTCCGTGCAGGGCGGCGGCGAGGTGTTGGGCGTCCTCGCCGGCGTGTTGACGCTCCGTTCGAACAACCTTTTCTCCGAGGCGGCGCGTGCGGGCCGCGAGGAAGCGTCGCGCGTGCTTGTCATGAACCGCCAGGGGGTGTTCATGGCCCACACCAACCCGGCGCGCATCCTGGGGCATGCGGCCGACGAGCCGGGGCTCTCCGACGCATTCGAGCGCTGGCGCGCCTCGGGCAGCTCGATAGACACCATCGGCACGACCAGTTTGAGCCAGGGGCATCTGGTGGCGATGGCTGGCATTCCCGACACGGATTGGACTCTCGCGCGCCTGACCCCATTGGCGGCGGCGCTCGCGCCGGTGGCGGCCGCCCGCAAGACCGCTTGGACGTCCGCCGCCGGGGTGGCGCTCGTGGCAGCGGCGCTCTCCGGCGGCCTGGCGTGGCTCATCACTCGCCCGATTTCCCGGCTTCGCGCGCGCGCCAGCGTCTTGCTGTCGGAGGGCGAGGTGTCGGTAGAGGATTGGCCGCACGGGCGAGGCGAGGTGGGCCAGCTCGGACGAGCGTTCGCGCGGGTGGTCGAGCAGCGCCACCAGAAGCAGGCGGAGACCGACGCCCTTCTCGCGCAAATCGAGGCGGTGCTCGACCATGCCGACATCGGCATCGCACTCACGCGGGATGGTCGGTACGAGATGGTGAGCCGCGAGTTCTGCGAAGTCTTCGGGTTCAAGAAGGGCGATCTCGTGGGCCAGCCCGCGTCCATCATCTATCCCACCCAAGAGGCTTATGAGGCGCTCTCCGCGCGGGCGGGCCCCGCCTTCATGCGCGACGGAGCGTTCAATGGCGAGGTCGAACTGGCGCGCTTCGGAGGCGAGGTCTTTTGGGCCCGGTTGCGTGGACGGGCCGTGGCGCCGGGAGACCGCTCCAAGGGAACCATCTGGACGGTGGAGGACATCACGGCGTCTCGCGCACAGCGCGAGCGCCTCGCCTGGACGGCCAGCCATGATTCGCTGACCGGGCTGGCCAACCGCGCCGCTTTCGAGGAGACGCTCGAAGAGGCCACCGCGCGCGCGGCTGACGAACCGTTCTGCGTGATGTTCATCGACCTGGATCACTTCAAACAGGTCAACGACACGGGGGGTCATCCAGCGGGCGACGTCCTTTTGCGGGACGTGGCGCGCGCGTTGACAGGCCAGGTGCGCCTGGCTGACATCGTGGCCAGGCTGGGCGGCGACGAGTTCGCCATTCTGCTTCGTGGATGCCCATTGCCACGGGCTGTGCAGGTTGCGGAAAAGCTGCGTCAGGCGGTCGAGGACTATCAGCTGGTGTGGGAAGGCCACTCGTTCGGCGTGGGCGCGAGCATAGGACTGGTGGCCGTCGACGCCTCATTCAAAGACGCCGCGGCTGTCCTGAGCGCCGCCGACTCAGCCTGCTATGCGGCCAAGGCGAAAGGGCGGAACGCCGTAGCGGTTTTTTCTGCGTAGCTCGGACACCACCTCTGGGCTACTCCGGCAAGCATGTTGGACGCCGAATGGGACGCGAGATCTACGACGCCCGCGGCAATTGCCTTGGCGAGGTGATCAACCTCAATCGGTTGATGGCCAACGTGGAAAAGGAAGCGTGGCGAGGCAACGTGTTTGCGCCTGCAGCGACGAAGGGTTCGGTCGTCCGGCAGCCGTCCAAAGAGGCGCAACCAATCTACGCTGACCACCAGGACTTCCCCGACGCCGCTTCGTTTTCGCCACCGATGACGTGGTGCAGATCTCAGGAGCCCGCCGCCTATGACCGGGTTGCGAGGGAGATCAGTGACAGCACCAGGGCGAGCACCAGGCCGACGACGAGGGCCGCTTCGCCCCAGACTCGGTCGCGCCTTGGCCGGCTCGGTTCGTAAGAGCGGAAGCGTGCTGCGGGCCGAGCTTCTCTCTGAGGCTTGTCGATCCACCAGCCGAAGTTGGTATCCCAGTCTTTCTCGTGCGGTGATGGCGAACTCATGTCATCAAGTTTAGCTACGCCGCTGACATTTGGTTAACCAAAGTATTCATTCGTGCGAGGCGTGAGCAGTAGTTCACATGCGAGCGCGAAGCGCCGTACAGATGCTCGATGTTGGGTCCCCCGCTGTATGCGCTCGCCCAACACAATGCTGAATTCGCCATGGGGCTCAGCCCGCATGGTGTCCGCCATGCCCCAGGGGGGACACATCAAAGGAGGGTTACGAGCATTGCTCGTCGCCCACGCAGAGCGCGTCGCGCGTAGCTGCGAATCCAGCAGTTCGGTGCCGAGCGCGCGGCAGCGGCCTAATGGGGTGGTCTGAGAAGAGTGGCCTGAAGCTGACGGTACGCCTCCAACACTTCGGCCCGCGCTATGGGGTCGCCCGACTCCATCCGAAGGATGGCCTGGGCATAGCGGTCAGTGGCGGCGTGCCACTCAGCTTGGTCGTGTGTGCTGACGTTCATTTGCTTTCTAGCCTTTACGTGAGCTGGGAGTGCTGTGTTTACACCCGTCCTGCCAAGAGCCGTTTGATGGATATCAAGGAGGAACTTTCTGCAACGCGTGAAACAGGTCCGACGTCAGCCGCTGCGGCTGTTGATCCACTCGACCACGGATCCGGCCGGTGCTTGGTCAGACATAGATATCAACCTGCGTGCGCAGCGCACCGCCCACGGTATCGACTGACTTGGACCGCTCGGCCTCTTGGGAACGAACCTGTGCCATTTGACGCGCGGTGCTGGCTTCAGCCTGCTGGCGCTGCAGGTCCGAGATCTGCTGCTGGATCATTTGCATCTGCTGCGCGAGCAGGTCCAGCTGCATCTTGATTGCGTCTCGCGCGGGGCCTTCAGGCGCCCCAATCAAGGTCGACTGCGTGTCCTGGATCTGCTTCTGCAACACGACCAGCTTCTTCTGCAGCGCCGCGATCTGACTGCCTGAGTTACCGCCGTTGCCGCCTGCAGGGGTCGCTGCTGCAGAGCCAATTGCCTGGACCATTGTGTTTTCTTCCTCACTCAATATGTGAGTTCCTATCGGCACTTCAGTGATGGTTCTGAAGGGCTGACGCGCGGACATCGGTTGAAGCACAGAAAACCCGCTACACCGGGGGTGCACGGGCTTCTGATGTTCGGTGATCTGGCCTGATCCGGCCTTGTGGTGCCTCGACAGGAATCGAAAATCAGGCGGCAGACCGCATGAATGCTCAACTTTGGTCGAAGCAAAGGGCGGCACACCATCAAAAGTACCCGCGAATCTGAAAATGCCCCGCCGTTGCGTCTCACCCACGGTCACCATCTTGGTTGAGATGGTTAGCAGCTACGTTGCGTTCTATAAGCAAACTCGATGCCGCGACGCGGAAAAACGCCAGGAAGGGCTTCGAGGCGGCGCGGCCACGTACAGGGGTGTCAAGGTCTGCTCGGAGTAGTCGTCCCGGGTGCCGGTCACGTGGAAAATCTTGATGCTTTTTCTTGAAGGATGGGCATCTCAGACAGCAGTTTGCTTATACGGCGCTATCCGCTCGCACGAACTTCGGCTGTCGGCTCGTTGCGGTTACCCCGCCTTCTCAGAAGCGGTCGCCCGGACATGACTTCCCAACTATCGCTCGTTCAGCCCTTCGGGTCGGCGGAATTGATGGAGGCCGAATTGCCTCCAAGCGCAGCGAAAACCCGCGCCTCAGCCGCCTCTCGCGCTTCCCGCAGCACCAAAGACTGCGACCAGCGCGTGGTGTACTTCCCAAGGAAGTCTGAGAAGAGCATGCGGGCTGATTGTCCGTTCTGATTTGCTACCGCAGACTCCTTCAATAGCACGGATAGATTGACTTCGCCCGCGGCGACACAGCCCATGGTGTTTTCGAAGTCGTCGATGGAAAGGATGAAGATGTTCGAAAGGGGGAGCCGCTGCTTCGCGTGCTCGTCCGGATAGTCGAATGCCCCCGGCTCATAGAGCCGCTGGAGCGCATTGCCACCGCCGATGACAAGGTCTCGGCTCGTGACGAGCAGCAGGAAGTCTTGTTCTGCGGCGAACCGCGAGCCAAACCCGTTTGCCGCATCTCGCACCTGCCCGCCGACGCGCCAGCCCTGTTTGATGCCCTCGCGCACCCTTTTCGTTTTGTTGAAAATGGCCGTCTGGTTGTCCTGTAGGACCACGTCGTCTGCGAACAAGCTCATTTTGGCTTCGACGAAGATGTTGCAGCCCTCACCTTCGAGAATGACTTCGACGGAAGGGGCATTAGCGCCCATCGATTCCTTGTAAGCGGCTTCGTCTAGGGCTGCCATTCCGCATCCAATGGCAAGCTCCGTCACATATCGCTCAAACACCAAGCTGAAGGAGTCGATGTATTCCTTGCCCAGCTGCGACAGGCGGAGGTGCACTGCGTCGTCCAGGCCGCGTGCGAAAACCAGCGGATGCCAGCAGTGGAGCGTGCCATCGCGCAGCCGCAAAAAGGGGAAGCGACGTAGGTACGGAAACTCATAGAGTTCCTGTTTTCCGCGTATACGTTGTGCGGCATCTCCCTGCAACTCAGCTCGCAGCCCGAGCAGGTCCCGCACGAACAGCTCATACATGCGGTCGACAGCCGCCCCGTAGGCCGGCCTCCACGGCGAAAGCCAATCGGAACCAAGAGGCATCTTTCCGTCGAGGACAGCCGCGTAGAGAGCGTACGCGAGATCGATAAAGACATCTGGTTCCATGCCCATCACTTCCCGGAACTGCCGCCGGCTCGTGCTTCCCCGGTCAAGTCGCGCGTATAGAGCCGGCCACCGGAGAAAGCCCCAGGTCTCCGGCCGCTGGAACTCGATCTGGACATGGAGAATTGACCGCAGCATCAGCCAGACATTCGTGTTTTCTTTGGCGCCCACCCCCGTGCCTTGCAGCTCCCATAACTGCTGGCGCAAGCGGTCGAGTTCCCCTTGCGGTATCGGGGGACCCACGCGGAGGCTTACACGGTTGTCCTGCAGCGCCCACTTCACGAGTAAAAGCGTCAGCCACGGTGCGCTGCGCAGCTCTTCGATTTCCGGCTTGGGCGGGTTCCACATCATGTGAAGCGCCAAATCCACGATGGACGTAGCGCTGTACCGGCGCAGGCGATTGATGATGGACCTGTGCGCCTCTTCGATGCCTCGTTTGGGCAGAGGGGCTACGGCCGCGGCCAGACGATAGACAAGGGGCGGCTTCGGTGCGGTGGTCATGGAAAACTAGAGTTTGTCGACAGGCTGACCGCTGTGGCCAGGACAGAAGCCCACCATCGTAGGCATTCATGACGAAATGTTGCTAGCCGATGCGTGCCAGCTTATTTGGTGTGGAAGGGGTTGCGCCGGAGCCGCGCAGCGCAATCCCTTCCGGGACAGCCGGGCGCAACCCCTAAAAGTGGCGTATGAATCGCCCCGGATTCCCTAGACACTGTTGAGCCGTTGGGAATGGCGTCGTTCGAACTCTACCGGCGAAGTATCTCCGGCAGTGCCGTGGCGCCGCTTTGGGTTGTAGAACATCTC